>JBBEBO010000054.1:22712-36680 GCA_040882265.1 Brumimicrobium sp.
AACCGTTTGCTGCACCACCAGATATGGTGTGCGTAGCAGTATTGTTATCGGATGTATAGGTATTTCCGTCAATCCATGTATAACTTTCACATGCGGTTTGAGTATCTGTGCCCGTTGCATTTAGTTCAATTGTCAAATCTAATGTGTAAATAGAGTCACAACCAGGAGCTACGGCATCTGTTACTGTATGAGTAGCTGTGTTATTATCTGAAAAATATTGATTCCCATCAATCCATGTGTAACCCTCGCATTCTGTTCTAGTATCTGTTTCAAACTCGTCTGTACAGACGGTTGTGGTTTCAAACATTTTGTGGATATAAAGATCTCTAGCTCCTTCCGAAGTTCGATTTTCTGTTCCAGCATTCGGGTCGAAGTCTGTTGTTGCTGTAAACCAGCCACCAGAATATATTTCACCGTTTGTTCCAATTTGGATTCCATAACCTCTGTTGTCTGCACCAGCACCTCCTAATTGTTTAGCAAAATCAAAATTCCCATTAGCATCTAAACGTGTAATAAATGCATCATTTGTACCAATTGCACTAAGATTAGAAGTGCCACCACTAGGATCAAAATCAACTGTCCCACTAAAATATCCAGTTATAAAAACATTGTCATCACTGTCCAAACCTATAGCTTCTGCTTTAGAAGTTGAACCAAATGTATTCAACCAATCTTCAGCAACACTCACATTGCCATTTGTTAGTCTTGCTACAAAACCGCTATTATTTGTTTCACCCGTTACATACAACTTCGACCCATCGTCGGAAAGTGCAAGGGTATTTCCAGCGAGGTTATATCCAGTGCTAGATCCGCGTGATATCAAATGACCCCATCGTGTGTCATTTCCATCTGCTTGAATTTTAACGATGAAATAGTCTCCATTTAAAGCTCCAGTATTACCTGTAAGTTGAGTACTTCCAAAAGTGTTGAGTTCAAACTCTACTGTACCTTCAAAATACCCTTTTACATAAACAAAGTTTGCATCAGAAGTTATAGAACGCCCAATAACATCATCAAAGTTACCACCACTAAACTGTTCGGTCCATATAAAATTTCCATTGTTATCTAGTTTTGAAATAAAAGCATCTTGACTACTACCAGAATTAGTTAAGCTTTCTGTACCAGCTCCAGGGTTAAAATCAACAGTACCTGAAAATCTACCTGTTGTATAAACATTTCCATTTGGATCAACAGATATACTCGCAGGAAAACAAGTTCCCTCTTCAAACGTTTTTACCCATTGCCAAACACCATTGGTATTAATTTTTGCAACGAATCCAATATTATTTCCAGTAGCAGGGTTCAATGTTGCAAAAACAGGATCACCATTAGTACTTCCATAACCAAATTCACAACCGCTAAATCCTTGTTGGAATTGACCAGTAATATATACATTTCCAGCAGCGTCGACATCTATTGAATTACCCTCATCAATTCCGCCACCTCCAATATTGGTGTTCCATTGAAAGTTTTGATCTTCATCAAGTTTAGTAATCCAAACATCAGTCGAACCTTCGTGTCCACTGCTCACAAAACCACCATTCCAAAAATTAATAGCTCCACCTTTATTTCCTATCGCATAAACATTATTGTTTCCATCTACAGCAATATCGTGAGTTTGTTCGTTATTCGAACTTCCGCTTGAGACACCTGCAGCTTCTACCCATTCATAATCAGCGTCTTGGGCTGACAAGGTAGTTAGTATAGAAAGTTGAGATATAATTAGACCCAATCGTAAGACTTTATGAGCAAGTAGTAATTTCATAAGTAGATTATAATTTGGTCAAACTTAAAAATAAAAATGCAGTTTGTACAAATTTTAATTACATGTTTTTCGAAAAGGAATAGGAAGTGATTTATAAGCTAAAGATTAACAGTACTTTACTCACCACCAACTTTTAAAGAGTAAGAGTCATAACCATAAAGGGAGACTTTAGACCAACTTAGCTCAATGTTCGCTTCAACCCATATAACGAATTTAATATGTAAAACAGGTTGAATCAACAGTTATCATTTTTACACTTTATGTATACTTATTTATCAAAATGAAGCGTCTGATCAACTGATTATAGCTAATAATCATTCTATTTTAACTTTATGTCATTTGAAATGATAAATTTCTTATCTTTGTAGCCCTTAAAAAAACGGTCGCTTTGAATAAAATGAAACTATCTGAGTTCGATTTCGAATTGCCGGAAGAACTCATCGCAAATTATCCTGTTGAAAACCGAGACGAATCTCGTATGATGGTGGTGCACCGTGATACAGGCAAAATTGAACACAAAATGTTCAAAGACATTATCGACTATTTTGACGATGGTGATGTTATGATTCGTAATAACACAAAAGTATTTCCTGCTAGAATGTATGGAAATAAAGAAAAAACGGGTGCTAAAATCGAAGTTTTCTTACTGCGTGAGCTCAACAGAGAATCATTGCTTTGGGATGTTTTAGTCGATCCAGCAAGAAAGATTCGTATTGGAAATAAATTGTATTTCGGAGATGATGAGTCTTTGGTTGCAGAAGTAATCGACAACACAACCTCTCGTGGCAGAACATTGCGCTTTCTTTACGATGGTACGTATGAAGAGTTTAAGGATAAAATCACTGAACTTGGTGAAACTCCACTTCCTAAGTACATTAAACGCGAAGTAGAGGAAACAGATGAAGAGCGTTATCAAACAATTTATGCGTCTGAAGAAGGAGCTGTTGCAGCACCAACTGCTGGAATGCATTTTTCTAAACAATTATTGAAAAGGCTCGAGCTAAAAGGAATTAACTTTGCTGAGATCACTCTACATGTTGGTTTAGGTACGTTTCGTGCTGTTGAAGTTGAAGACCTTACAAAGCACAAAATGGACTCTGAAGAAGCGCATATTTCTCAAGAAGCTGCAGACAAAGTAAATGAAGCTAAAAGCAAAAGAAAAAAAGTGTGTGCCGTTGGAACAACTTCAATGCGAACTGTTGAAACTTCTGTTTCTACACTAGGCGAATTAAAACCATTCGACGGGTGGACAAATAAGTTTATTTTTCCGCCTTATGATTTTAGTATCGCTGATGCATTGATTACCAATTTTCATACGCCTTCTTCGACACTATTAATGATGGTTTCAGCATTTATGGGACACGAATTAATGAAAGAAGCTTATAAAGAGGCCATCAAAGAAAAATATCGCTTTTACTCCTACGGAGATGCGATGTTGATACTTTAATAGAAGGAGTAACTAAAACTAAAAGTTCTTTAGTTGCGGGTTTCAACCCGCAGCTGGAGAATGTAAAATATAGTCTTTTTTGGCGCATATTCTTGTGACAAAAATTGTGACAAAAAGCTCCATAGAACTATCCTGTTTTTTAAATATGCTGATCTTGATTAGCTCATATTTTATAGAGAATTGATTTAAATTTAATTCTTATATTCGTGTTTATTCTCATCTCATCAACTTACGAATATGAAACTAGAAAAAGTACTTGACAAATTAAATTCTTTCGAAAAAAATTCCTTTCTCAAAATAATTGATGGAATTCTTTCAGAGAATCCTAAAAACGCGAAAAAAGTAGAGGAAATATTATCAGAAACTGATAAAGAGTTAAAAAATGTAGATAACATAAATATATCTAAAGTTTTTAATCTCGTACAAGATGAATTTTATTGTTGTATAAAAGAAGAGTTTACAAAGACTTCAAACCAATTAGATATTTTAATTGATATTATCTCTAGAGAAGGTAACGCATTAATGAAACAAGATTGGTTCTCTCGACTTTACGACAAAGAATTAGATAAAATTCATTTGAACGTAAAAGAATTTAAAAAAGAATTATCAAGTGAAAAATCAAATATTGAAGATTTCAGGAAAAGAGATCTTTTAATTTATCAAAGTTGTTTAAATACAGCATACTTCAATGATGAACTAAATAATCAAGATAAAAAAGTATCAATTGATGAACAATCAATTTTAGAAACCCTTAGTTCTGAGTTAAGACTTTCTCAAGAAGAGATTAAACTTATTAACTACTCTATTTTACCAATTGAAAAACATAGTATTGACGATGTAATTAATGTCCTAAAGAATATTGGAGTAATATTCTTCTCCAAGAAACTTAACACAATCTATGTTCCAGATGAAATTGTTAGATTATTACGAAAAGTACGTGGAAAAGATGTAGCTGATAGATATTTCAGACGTGTATTAAAAGTTCTAAGAGAACCTGAAGTGAATTTAATATGCAGGGCGCACGGAATTGATTGGAAAGGTGTTCCGATTGATCTTAAAATAAAATCAATCATTAACGAAGGTATATCCTTCAGAGGTGTGCTTTCTAATGATGTACACAAAGATGATACATCTTTAACAGAAAAAAAGAAGTTCATTAATGATTTATGCGATAATAGTTTAAAAATAACTCCAACAGTTAAAGGTACTGTTTTAGAAGAAAAAATTGACAACTTAGTAAACTACTTTGAAAATTTAGAAAAAGATGATAAAGTAGGCATTTCAATTGATGGTTATGATAGTTTATTAAAAGACATCAATGAAACACTTCCTAAATTTAAAGACCAATTGCAACAAGAATTTGAATTTCAAGAAGAAAATATTTTTCGAAGTGATTTCTTATTTGATTACAACCTAAAACCAAGAGAAATTGTTGAGTTACTTACTGAAGTTGATTTAAAGAAGTTTTGTTCGGAAAAAAACATATCAACAAGAGGTGATATCTACGATAACATCCTAGAAAATTACAAAGACACGGAAAATCTTCTTCTAGAAAATTATGAAAATATTGGATTTCGAAATTTGTCAGAATTAAAAACAAATGGGATCAATATTAAGGAAAGTGAGTTGGGTATTAAGTTTGAAGATTTAACCAAAGACATTTTTTCCGAGTTAGGGTTTGATGTAGATGATAACTTAAAGAACCAACTAAATACATCCAAAGACAAAGCGGATATAATAATCAAACTTAACGAGTCTGATGTAATTTTAGTTGAATGTAAAACAATAAAAGAAAAAGGATATAATAAATTTAGTGCAGTATCAAGACAGTTAAAAGCGTATTCTAAAAGAGTTAATTCATCAGATTACAATGTTGTGAAATCGTTATTAGTTGCACCTGATTTTTCCGATGATTTCATCAAAGACTGTGGATTGGAGTATGAATTAAACCTTTCTTTGATTAAAGCTTCAACTTTATTTAACATTCTTCACGGTTTCCGAGAATCTAGACTAAATAAATTCCCTCATAACCTTCTTATGAGAGACGTATTAATTGAGGCAGATAGGGTTCTTAAAGCAATTGACAAGTAATAATGAATACAGCAATCATCACAGCTGGAGGAATCGGTAAACGAATGAATAGCAAAATACCAAAACAGTTTTTGTTACTTGGTGGAATACCTATTTTAATGCGTTCCATCCAAGCGTTTCATACTTTTGACCAATCAATAGAGATTTTGGTTACGCTTCCAAAAGATTGGTGGTCTTACTGGAATGAATTGTGCGAAAAACACGAGTTTAAAATTCCAGTAACATTAATTGAAGGTGGAAAAGAACGATTTCATTCAGTTCAAAAAGCAGTAGAAGTAGCAAAAGGTGAAGTTATA
Source organism: Brumimicrobium sp. (assembly GCA_040882265.1). Taxonomy (GTDB): domain Bacteria; phylum Bacteroidota; class Bacteroidia; order Flavobacteriales_D; family Crocinitomicaceae; genus Brumimicrobium. Next base: position 28,312 of record JBBEBO010000054.1, read on the forward strand.
GCAGTACATGATGGCGTTCGTCCACTTGTCAGTATTGAAACAATTGATCGCGCTTTTCAACGTGCAGAACAAAAAGGGAGTGGTGTACCAGTTGTTCGGTTAAAAGATTCCCTACGCAAAGGAAGTTTTGATGAGAATACAGCCGTACGACGAGATGACTATTTATTGATCCAAACGCCACAGTGTTTTAAATCAGAATGGATTAAGAAGGCTTACAGTCAACATGAATTTTCTTCTGAAATCACTGATGATGCAACACTTATAGAAAAATCGGGTAAACCAATATTTTTGACGGAAGGAAATGAGGAAAATATCAAGATTACATCACCAATGGATTTAAGAATCGCCACTTTGTTAGGTGAGTAGAAATAGTGATGTGAAAACTGACTTTAGGATCTAAATTTGTAACCTAGTTGATTTTTTAATATCCTTTAACCATTATCTTGAATATCATATTACTTTTGTTATAAAATATAAGCGAGTTAATATTAATGAAAGTAATTGATCATATAAAAGCGGCAAAAGAAACGCTTTTTTCATTCGAAATTCTCCCACCGTTGAAAGGGAAGAGTATTCAATCAATTTTTAATGGGATTGATCCTTTAATGGATTTTAATCCGAAATTTATTAATGTTACATATCATCGTGAAGAATATATTTATAAAGAAAGAGACAAAGGCTTGCTTGAAAAAGTAGCCATTCGAAAGCGACCTGGAACAGTTGGAATCTGTGCAGCGATCATGAATAGATACCACGTCGATGCTGTACCTCATTTAATTTGTGGTGGTTTTAGTAAAGATGAAACAGAAAATGCACTGATTGATCTACAGTTTTTGGGTATTGACAACGTACTCGCACTTCGTGGTGATCCCATTAAAACTGAAAGTTCTTTTACTCCAAATGCAAATGGACATAAGTATGCTGTAGATTTAATTAAACAAATTGTCAACATGAATAAGGGCAATTATACGCACGACGATATTCAACTTGAGCCTACCGACTTTTGTATTGGAGCAGCTGGATATCCAGAAAAGCATTTCGAAGCCATGAATATGGCAACAGATTTGCAATACCTTAAACAGAAAGTTGATAATGGTGCAGATTATATTGTAACACAGTTGTTTTTTGATAATAAAAAATATTTTGAATTTGTCGATAAATGTCGAGCAGTTGGAATTAATGTTCCGATAATTCCAGGAATGAAACCGATAACTAAATTGAGGCATATTTCTTTTTTGCCTAAATTTTTTAACATAGACTTTCCAGATGAATTGTCAAACGAATTGCTCAAATGTAAAACAGATGAAGAAGTAAGATCACTCGGATTGGAATGGGGGATTGAACAAACAAAAGAATTGAAAGCTGCAGGTGTTCCGTGTATCCATTATTACACAATGTCTGACTCAAGTGAAGTTCAGACGATTGCAAGTGAAGCATTTTAAAAAAATTAGATTATTATGAAATTAGTTAGCTTAATTATTACCAGTTTATTTATTGTCTCTAGCGTTTTTTCTCAAGAAGAGGAGTTTAAACTTGACAATGTATTGATTGTTGCACAACAAGATAAACAAACTGATAGGTATACGCTAGAAGTGAGTTTAATGCAACTTTTCAATCAATACAATATCAAAACAAAAGCCTCATTAAACGTCATTAAACAAGGTGGGTCTCCGGATATTCTATTAAATGATAGCGTTCAAGAGTCTTTAAAAGCAGAGGGAATTGATACGTACATGTTGATCTCTGTTCGTGGTTACGATAAAAGATTTAGACGTTCTGAAGAGATGAAACCACTTGAAGAAGAATTAAAAGCAGGACACCTTTTTCCATTATACAGAGAAGAAGCAACTTCTGTTACTTTTTCAATTACCTTTTACAAAAATGAGGAGCCAGTGCATTACGAATTAATCAAAACAGGTTCTGTAGGATCAAAAGACGCAGTGATCAAAAAGTTGATTAAAAAAGCAGATAAATCACTAAGAAAGGATTGGATTTAGAAAGCCTAGGGGTTGATTCAAGGTTTTGGTTGTACGTGGCTAAGAATTTTCTTGCATACTTCGATAAACAAAGCGACTTTAAAGCAATGAACAATTCACACAATTTTTGATTAAGGTCTTATTTGGGATTTTAGAATATAGAACTTTCGCTACTTCTAAAACTTGCCTTCCCTGTCCTTTACGAACATATAGCGTTCTTTGCGCTTCCTTTGAGAGCCTTGCGGTAAAAACTGGGAAGAAGCCTAATTATATTCGTAAATCATAAAAATTGAAGAATCTTTATTTAACTGGTAAACATTCCGATAGGCATTAAACCTTAAATCCTTGAATCAGGAACCATCAACTTCCAAAATCCTCCCCAACTTTTAGGACTACTCCCTCATTTGCTTACTTAGAAGTCGCTCTACGTATTTCCCAATGATATCAAACTCAATGTTAGCAACATCTCCGACTTTCAGTTGATGAAAAACTGTATTTTCAAAAGTGTAGGGAATGATGTGAACACTAAAACTATTATCTGTTGAATTAACAACTGTCAAACTTGTGCCATTAATTGTAATTGAACCCTTTTCAACTGTTATGTGATTGCTTTTATGACTAAACTCAAACTCCCAACTTCCTTCAAATTCTTTTATTGAAGTGCATTCAGCTATAGTATCAACATGACCTTGAACGATATGTCCATCAAATCGAGCGTTGGCAAGCATACACCTTTCTAAATTGACTAAGTCACCAATTTCCCAATGTTTTAAATTGGTTTTGTTTAAAGTTTCTTGAATAGCGGTTACTGTGTAAGTATTACTATTTATATCTACAACTGTTAGGCAAACACCGTTGTGTGCCACACTTTGGTCAATTTTTAGTTCGTTTACAAAGTCAGCAGTTAAAGTGAAATGAATGTTTTCCCCTTCTTTTTCGATGCTTTTAATTTTTCCTAAAGTTTCTATGATTCCAGTAAACATGGGTGTGTATACTTTTAAATTAGTACTTAACGAATGTAAAATTAATCATTTGGAACGAGTTCCATATTATCAATTAATCGAACATCATCACAATAAGCAACAATACAAGCCGTAGCACCAGGAACCCAGTATTGATTTAACGAAAGTAAGTTGTCTGGATTGACAATCTCAATGTATTCGAGTTGCAAACCGCTTTGTGAAAAATATTGTTCCATTTTTCTTTTCGTAGCCTTCGGATTATTCGACTCCACCAAAGTTTTTCCTTTGATTAATGTGCGATAGATAGCCGTTGCTTTTTCAAGTTGTTCTTCATTTAGTCTTGCGTTTCTACTACTTAAAGCAAGTCCACTTGGAGAGCGTTCAGTTTCAACGGAAACAATTTCTATTGGAAAATTAAGTTGCTTGTTCATTTTTCGAATAATGGCTACTTGTTGAAAGTCTTTCCTGCCAAAATAAGCTTTATTCGGCTGAACGATCTCAAAAAATCGAGAAACAACATTTACGACACCTTCAAAATGACCTGGTCGATGTTTGCCTTCCATCACCTCGTTGAGTGGAGACAAATCAAGTTTAAGGGTTTTACAATCCTTAGGGTATATTTCATCAACTTTTGGCAAAAAAACGATATCGCAGCCTTCTTTTTCGAGCAATTTGATGTCAATCGCTTCAGTTCTGGGATATTTTTCTAAATCTTCTGGGTTATTAAATTGAGTTGGATTTACAAAAATACTCACTACAACTACCTCACATTCTTCCTTTGCTTTTTTCAGTAGACTCAGGTGACCTTCATGCAAAGCCCCCATTGTAGGGACAAAACCAATTTTCTTATTTGATTCTTTGTGTGAATGAAGCGCTGTTTGAAGCGATTTAATATTGTCAAAAGTTAGCAAAATAGTTTATTCTAAGATGAATCAAACAGGCAAAACTATCTTTTTATATTGAATTTCCGAATTTTTTTTTATATTTTTGTAGACGTTTTACCAAAATTACTTTCATGGAAAAAAAGAGAATTCTTTTTGTTTCGCAAGAAATCACACCATTTTTACCAAAGTCAGGAGTTTCTACAATTGCCAGAAAACTACCTCAAGGTGTACAAGAGAATGGCAAAGAAATTCGCGTGTTTATGCCGCGTTTCGGAATCATTAACGAGAGAAGACACCAGCTACACGAAGTGATTCGTTTATCTGGAATGAACTTGATTATAGATGATACAGATCATCCACTTATTATCAAAGTGGCATCTATCCCAACAGCGCGGATGCAGGTATACTTTATCGATAATGAGGAATACTTCAAGCGCAAAGCGGTTTTTACTGATGAAAAAGATCAAGAATTCAAGGATAATGATGAACGTTCTATGTTTTTCTGTCGAGGAGTTTTAGAAACAGTAAAAAAACTTGGATGGAAACCTGATGTGATTCATTGTCACGGTTGGATGACTTCTTTAATGCCTATGTATGTAAAGGATATTTACAATAATGATCCACATTTTACGGACACAAAAGTTGTTTATTCAGTATATGATAATGCCTTTAACAAAAATTGGGATGGTCGTTTTGCTGAAAAACTTAAGTTTGAGGGATTCGATGAGAGTATTATTGATGCGATTAAAGAAGGAGATTTTACTAGCCTTAATAAAACCGCAATGAAATACTCAGATGGAATTGTAATGGGTAGTGAAGCACTCGATGACGATTTGAAAGAAGCTTTTGATAACTGCGAAGGTCATAAAATGGAATTCGAATCTGAAGAAGTTCAGCCAAAAGCTGTTAGCGAGTTCTTCGATAAAGTAATAGAAGAAGAAGCATTGATTCAATGAGATTAAAAATTAATAAAACTTATATGTGGCGGGGAGCATTAATGTTTTCCGCTGCTTTTTTTTGTTTAGCATTAGTTGCCACATCGTGTAAGAAAAAAAAGAACCCTGTTGGCGAAGGAGCTTTGCCTCCGGGAACTAGTATGTCCTCTGCTGGCGTTGATACTTTTCAATTGTTCACTTATACAATTGAAGAAGATTCAGTTGTGTCAATGGATCAAAGTTTTAATTTGTTAGGTTCTTACAACGATCCAAAATTTGGCCCTGTAGAGGCAAACTTCTATACCCAATTCGCACTTTCAGAGTTTAACCTCGATATTGATATGAGTAGTGTAGTTGTTGACTCTGTCGTGATGGCTTTTGAATACGGAGGTTATTATGGGACTATTAATGAACAAACTTTTGAGGTTCACGAAATCAACGAAGAATTGTCTAGGGACTCAACTTACTTATCTTCGGCAACGGTTGGTACTGAAACACAAAATTTAATTTTACCAGGGTTTGATCAGTTTAAACCAGACCTTCAAACGCTTCCAATAGTTGGTGACGATACACTTAGTGAACCTCAATTGCGCTTAAGGTTAGACACAAATCTTGGAGAAGAATTGTTAACCCTTGCCAATAATGCAACAGATAATGAAACTTTCACCGATGCGTTTAAAGGACTACACTTTAAAGTAAATAATGGTCCTCAAACTGCAGGAGAGGGGTCTATTTTATACTTAACCACCTCTGTTCCAGAATCTAAAATGACAGTTTATTTCAAATTAGATGGTGTAGAAAATGAATTTGATTTTACAGTTGGCAATAGCGAAGTTGATTTTAATCATATTGATATGGATAATTCGGGAACTGAAGTTCAACAAGTTATTGACGACCACACCTTAGGTCAAGATGAGTTTTATGCTCAGGCATTTATTTCAAGAGGAAAGATTGATATTCCTTCTCTAACAGATCTTCCTGAAGACGCGATTATCCATGAAGCTACTTTGGAAATTCCAGTGAATTATTATCAAGGAAGTGATTTTTATACAAGTGAAGCAATTACTGTAAGTTCCAAGATATTTGAAAATGATGACCAACGCTATTTCATTAATGACAATGTCACTTATAATCAGCAAAGAAGGGCTTATGTTGTTGATCTAAGAAAATATATTCAAAATATTTTAAAGGGTGAGGTAGTAAATAGCGGTTTAATCATTTCTCCAAGACTTTATGCTACAACGACAGAACGTATAATTTTTAATGGACCATCATCGTTAAATAAAAAACAACCTAAATTAAACGTTGTTTACACAAAACTTTAATATATTTCAATAAATTAATCAATTAAATTATGTGCGGAATTGTTGCATACATCGGACAAGAACAAGCATTTCCAATTGTCCTAAAAGGTTTGAAGCGTTTAGAATACCGCGGATATGATAGCGCTGGAATAGCATTGCTAAATGAGGAAGGTTTACTTAATTACAAGCACAAAGGTAAGGTTAGTGAACTTGAAAATTTTACAAATAAAAAGAATCTAGAAGGTACGATAGGAATTGGTCATACACGTTGGGCAACTCACGGTTTGCCAAATGATGTAAATGCACACCCACACCTTTCAGGGAATGAAAACATTGCTTTAATCCACAATGGAATAATAGAAAATTACGATACCCTAAAAGAAGGTTTATTAGCGCGAGGACACGTATTCAAGAGCGAGACAGATACTGAAGTTTTGGTTCATTTAATTGAAGATATTCAATCACATGAAAAAGTGAGTACTGCAGAAGCTGTTCGTTTGGCTTTAAATAATGTAATAGGTGCTTATGCAATTGTTGTAATGAGTAAAGACAACCCAAACCAACTTATTGCAGCTAGAAAAAGCAGCCCTTTAGTAGTAGGCATTGGAAAAGAAGGTGATTTTTATTTAGCTTCAGATGCAACTCCAATTGTAGAGTACACCAATGAAGTTGTTTATTTAGAAGATGAAGAAATTGCTATTGTAGAAAGAAACAATGGCTTGCGCTTATACAATATTCAAAATCAAGAAAAAACACCGTATATTCAAGAGTTAGAAATGCAATTAGAAGCACTCGAAAAAGGAGGCTATGAGCATTTTATGTTAAAGGAAATCCATGAGCAACCCCGCTCTATAAAGGATTGTTTTAGAGGAAGATTAAACGTTGGAAAAGGCTGGGTTGGCTTAGGTGGAATTAAAGATTATGAGCAACAACTCGCCAATGCAAAACGAATTATATTTGTTGCATGTGGAACATCTTGGCACGCTGCATTGGTCGGAGAATATTTATTTGAAGATTTAACGCGGATCCCAGTTGAAGTGGAATACGCTTCTGAGTTTAGATATAGAAATCCAATCATCGGTGAAGGTGATATTGTAATTGCTATTTCCCAATCAGGCGAAACAGCTGATACTTTAGCCGCTCTTGAGCTTGCAAAATCTAAAGGAGCCACAATCTTGGGAATTTGTAATGTTGTTGGTTCTTCGATTTCGAGAATTACGCATGCAGGATCTTATACACACGCAGGCCCAGAGATTGGTGTGGCTTCAACAAAAGCATTTACAGCCCAAGTTACGGTTTTAACGCTAATGGCGCTTGCGATTGCACGTAAAAAAGGAACTTTAAACGAAGCACGATTTAGAAGAATTATAACAGAATTAGAGCTTATTCCAGACAAAGTCTCTAAAGTATTAAAGTCTAGTGATTACATCGAAAGTATTTCTGAAATATATAAAAACGCTTCTAACGCATTGTATTTAGGTAGAGGAAACTCCTTTCCAGTTGCACTTGAAGGCGCTTTAAAATTAAAAGAAATCTCCTACATCCATGCAGAAGGATATCCCGCTGCGGAAATGAAACACGGCCCTATTGCGTTAATCGACGAAGAGATGCCTGTTTTTGTAATTGCAACAAAAGGAACTTCTTATGAGAAAGTCGTTAGTAATATTCAGGAAGTAAAAGCTAGAAAAGGAAAAGTAATCGCAATTGTTACTGAAGGAGACAAACAAGTAAAAAACATGGCGGATCACGTCATAGAAATTCCTGATACAGACGAACATTTGGTACCGTTGTTAGCTACTGTACCATTTCAGTTGTTGTCATATTACATTGCGGTAATGCGTGGATGTAATGTAGACCAACCAAGAAATCTTGCGAAATCTGTAACGGTGGAGTAAAAACAATATTTGAGAAGTATTTAGAAAGATTATTTAGCTCCCTAGTCAGGGCAAACGCATTTGAATTTAAAACTACTTTTTGGGTTGATTTAGTAAAACCAAAGGTTCTTTTGCCACGGGTTTTAACCCGTGGTTAAAGAATAATAAAAAATATCTTATTTTGGCGCGACTTTTTGCTCCAAAAATCGTGACAAAATGCGTTCTTTCCGAGATTTAGATTTTAACCTGCATTATTCATGTGTTTTCGTAATGAAAAGTCAAAATGTCAATAGATTTGGGAAGCACAGACATTTTTAATTCTCAGAATTGCAACCCACTTTTGGGGATTAAAAATTTTGAGCATTTCCAAAGGTAGCAGGCAGTTTGGCTTTGGAATAGGAAATTCATGAATAATGCAGGTTAAATGCGTTTGC
>JBBEBO010000055.1:0-36624 GCA_040882265.1 Brumimicrobium sp.
GACTTTTTCCCGAAAAACGGGACAGGCAATTACGAAAACCCATGAATAATGCAGGCTAATTTTATGTGTTTTATGGATCACACTTACACTACAAAGCTGTATAATGGTCACTCAACCTTTGATCGTGATCCAAAATTTTAGCACAGTGCAAATAAATCGACGCAAGCCAATAAACCCTAAACTAAAGCACCACTTTCTTCTTCATAAGTTGACACGGCAGGGCAAGAACACATCAAGTTTCTGTCTCCATAGGCGCTGTCAATACGACGGACAGAAACCCAAAACTTATTTTTTATTAAATAATCCAACGGATATGCGGCTTCACGAGGAGTGTATGGATATTCCCAGTTTTTATTTATAATACACTCAGCAGTATGCGGAGCATTTTTTAAAACGTTGTTTTCTTTATCGGCTTGACCATTTTCAATTTCCTTAATCTCTTCACGGATTTTAATCATAGCATCGCAAAAACGATCAAGTTCTTCTTTGTCTTCAGATTCAGTTGGCTCGATCATTAAAGTTCCTGTTACAGGAAAAGATACAGTAGGAGAGTGGAATCCATAATCAATCAACCGTTTTGCAATGTCAGTAACCTCAATATTTGCTGTGCGTTTAAAGTCACGACAATCTAAGATCATTTCGTGTGCTACGGTGTCATTTTCACCTGAATAAAGGATTCCGTAATGATTTCTTAGTCTCGCTCTGATGTAATTGGCATTAACGATTGCCATTTCAGTAGCGTGTTTTAACCCTTTTGACCCTAACATTTTGATATAAGCATAGGAAATCAATAAAATTAATGCGCTACCGTATGGAGCACCTGAAATTCCATGAATAGCTTTTTCACCACCTACACCACCAATTGCTGTGCTTCCAGGTAAGAATGGGGCTAAATGTTTTGCTACTCCTATTGGTCCCATTCCGGGGCCACCACCGCCGTGTGGAATAGCAAATGTTTTGTGTAAGTTAAGGTGACAAACATCAGCGCCAATATTCCCTGGATTTGTCAATCCAACTTGTGCGTTCATATTTGCTCCGTCCATATAAACTTGACCACCATTTCTATGAATAATGGATGTTATTTCTTTGATTCCAGCTTCAAAAACACCGTGTGTTGAAGGATAAGTAACCATTAAAGCACCTAGTTTATCCTTGTGTTTTTCAACTTTTTCAGTTAAATCATCAACATCAATATTTCCTTTATCGTCGCACTTTGTAACTACAACTTTAAACCCTGCCATAACAGCAGAAGCGGGGTTGGTTCCATGAGCTGAAGAAGGGATTATACATACATCTCTTTGAGGTTGTTTGTTAGCCTCATGATAAGCCTTAATCACCATAAGTCCTGCGTATTCTCCTTGTGCACCTGAGTTCGGTTGCAAAGATACAGCGTTAAAACCAGTGATTTCACACAAATCTCTTTCTAACTCTTTAAACATTGTGTGGTATCCTCTAGCCTGACTTACAGGCGCAAATGGGTGAATGTTAGCAAACTCTGGCCATGTGATTGGCATTAATTGAGCTGCTGCATTAAGCTTCATTGTGCAAGAACCAAGAGGAATCATGGAATGAACGAGAGATAAATCCTTATTCTCTAAACGCTTAAGATAGCGCATCATTTTAGATTCTGAATGATATTTATTAAAGACTTCATGTTGAAGAATTGCGCTTTTTCTTGCTAAATTTTGATTTACTTTAGAGGAAGTAAAATCAACACCATCGTATGGTTTTGTTGCAGCTAAAAACAGTACTCCAACAAGTCCCTCAACTTCTTTGTTGTTTGTTCTTTCTCCAACACTTATAGTGAACGTTGTTTCGTCAACATAGTTTAAGTTAATGTGGTGCTCTTCAGCTATTTCTTTTAGGAGTTTACAGTCTTTTCCTTCAGGCATTTTAACCCAAATAGTGTCAAAATAATCATCGTGTAATATTTTGTACCCAGCTTTTTCAATTGATTTATGAATTGTTGCGGTTTGATCGTGAATCGTTTGTGCAATTTCACGCAATCCGTCAGGGCCGTGATAAACGGCATACATCCCCGCCATCACAGCAAGCAAAGCCTGTGCAGTACAAATGTTTGAGGTTGCTTTATCTCTTTTGATGTGTTGCTCTCGGGTCTGAAGTGCCATTCTAAAACCGATGTTATCATCAACATCTTTTGAAACACCAATAATTCTACCAGGAACATAACGCTTAAAATCTTCTTTCGTAGCAAAAAATGCAGCGTGTGGACCACCATATCCCATCGGAACACCAAACCTTTGAGTTGACCCACAAACAACATCCGCCCCCATTTTCCCTGGAGCTTCGAGTAAAACTAGCGACATAATATCAGCCACTACTGCAACTTTAACATCGTTGTCAGAAAGTTTTTTGATAAAACCTCTAAGGTCTTTTACCCTTCCAAGTCCGTCGGGATATTGAACCAAAGCACCAAATATTGTATCATCGTTTAAGTCGAAGTTTGTAGGGTCGCCAAAAATTAATTCTATTCCTAAATGATAAGCTCTTCCTTTGATTACATCAATGGTTTGAGGGTAGCAGAATTCAGAAACGAAGAATTTATTTTTACCTTCTTTCACTTCAGTTCTTGATCGGGCATTAAAAAACATAATCATTGCTTCAGCGGCAGCAGTAGCTTCATCTAACAATGAAGCATTTGCAATTTCTAAACCTGTCAAATCCATGATCATCGTTTGGAAGTTAAGAAGCGCCTCTAATCTTCCTTGGGAAATTTCTGCTTGATAAGGTGTGTAGGCAGTATACCATCCTGGGTTTTCTAATACGTTTCTCTGAATAACAGGAGGAACATTTGTTTCGCTATATCCAAGACCAATGTATGATTTAAAGACCTTGTTTTTAATAGCGATATCACCAATATGGTCGAGATACTGTTTTTCAGTTAATGCGTCACTGATATTAAGATCGCTTTTCAGTCGAATTCCATTAGGAATTGTTTTTGCTATCAATTCTTCAATAGAATCAACACCAATTGCTGTTAACATGTCCTTCTTTTCATTAGCTGAAGGACCGATATGTCTTTTAGAAAATGCACCCATTCTTATCTAATTTTTGAGACTACAAATATACGCTTTCTAGCATGCTTCTAAAATTTTTTGATGAATATAAAAAGGGATATTGTCTTTTATTGTTGAGAGAAACTCAAATACCAATAAAAAGGATTCTTTATTGGTCTCAAAAACAGTTAAAACTATGCACTTTAGTGCGTCTCGCTTTAGCTTCTAAAAATCGCATCAGACAGCAGACAGCAGACAATAGATGTTAGATGATAGACAGCTTTGTCTTGTGTCTAACGTCTATTGTCCAGGGCAAACGCATTTAAATTTAGAACTTCTTTTTTCGTTGATTTAGTAAAACCAAAGGTTCTTTTGCCACGGGTTTTAACCCGTGGTTAAAGAATTATTTGGAAGTTCTCATTTTGGCGCGACTTTTTGTTTCAAAAATCGTGACAAAATGTGTTCTCTTCGAGATTTATATTTTAAATGCGTTTGCCCTGGTCTATTGTCTAATTCTTTATGTTAATTGTAGAATTTTATTATCATCTAAACCTATGTCGCTTTCAGTCCATACTGGTTTAGTTGATTATTTTTTACGAGCTAGATATCTGCATTTCAAAAACAAATTAAGTTAGTTTTGTAAGCGTATAATGAAAATAATTCAATTTATAATATTTGGAAATGTTTTGATTAGCATTTCAGCAGGAACCTTAACGATGGGTATTTCTGCTTTTTATGAGGGTGACAGTCCTTTGTTTTACTTTCTAACAGTTTTCTTTTCTACGCTTTTTATTTACAATTTTCAGAGAATGGTGAGGACAGATGAACGCGAAGGTAAAAAATCAGAACGTCATTTATGGTTAGATAGAAACAAGAAGGTCATATATTTATTAGCTGTTTTAGGTATTATTGGTTCGGGACTCAGTTATTTTTTACTCTTAAAAATGAAATCGGACCTTTTATTCCTTTTTTTTATTGGAATTTTGGGTGTTTTTTATGCATTAAAAGTATTGAATAGAAAAGCGCTAAGAGATTTACCACTTATAAAAATTCATATTATTGCTTTAGTTTGGGTGTTGATTACTTCCGTTTGGCCACTGGTTAGAATGGAGGCTAATCTTATAGATAATAGTTATCTTTTTATTGCAACCTATTTATTTATAATAGCCGTAACGATTCCTTTTGACATTAGAGATTTATCATACGATGCAGCTGATAAATTGACGTTTCCACAGGTGTTTGGAGTTACAACTAGCAAAAGAATGGCAATTATTTTTCTCTTAATAAGCTTTTCAGTTTTAGGAATTGCTAATGAATCTTTTTTGTTTAATCCCTTTTATTATATTTCTTTAATCGGCCTATTGCTTTTGATTTTATGGACAACAAGAGCAAGAAAAGAAAAATATTTTTCAGGGTGGATTGATGGGTGGATTATCTTTTTTGGATTAATGTTTTGGCTTGCTTCCAACTAGTGCTTTTTTATGAATGTTACACTTTTATTTATTAATTCTGCCTCTGTTTTTTTAGAGTTATTTAAAACATAAACTTTATATCCCAAGTTAGTTAACCTTTTAATTTCATCCTTTGTGGGCAACCTATTTACTGCAAGACTAGGATGGTAGAACATTAAATCAATATACTCATAAAAAAAGGTGTTCTCAAAAAAATAAATGTCATTTTTTTTACCTGGGAGACCTGTTTTTAAAAAAGCTTTTGTTTGAATTAGCTTTTTTTTAAAAGCAATCCCATCTTTAGTTTTTAAATTGTGATTGTTTAAAATTTCGTTGGGTCTAATTAAAAATATAAACAATAAGACTGAAACAAAGGTGTTGATTATCAGAGTGTTTACAGAAAACCTCAAATTAGATTTAATTAAATCTGTAAGATAGACGATAAGCGCAACTACAGAGAGTATAATTAATGGACTTACGATTGTTACAAAGCTGTTCATCTTAGTCTGTGCAAGAGTAAAAAAGGAATAAACTAATAAGATCCAGACATAGAACACCAATGTATATTTACGCTCTTTAGCTGTTTTCCATATAAAGAGTACTGAAAGTAGAATGATCCAAGCTATTAAGTCACCATTTCCGTATACTGTTTTCAAATTATCCCAATAAAATAAGTAGTCTCCTGTATGTTTTTCTATTACGTTGGTGAAGTGTAAGCTATTGTAAGACATTTCATGCATAAACTCATTGGGGAAGGCAAATAAAGTATAAAAAAACCAAGGTGCAGCAATTATTATAGCGATCACACTAGATTTTAGCAAGTGTCCCCATTCTTTCATTCCATTGTCGCTTCTATACACTAAAAGATATACTCCCCATCCAGAAAAAACCAAAAGGCCAACCAACCACTTTGTGAGCACAGCCAATCCAACAAAGACACCCAAAAGAACCGCCCACTTTAAAGTTTTGGTTTTAGAATATTCCATCCACGCCCAAATTGAAGCGGTTATATAAAAAATAAAAGCAACATCTATATGATCAGCAGTGTGAGCACCAGAAATTAACTCTAAAGGATAATTTAATAAAGCAAAGACAAATGCACTGTAAAAACCAACTTGTGCATTAAACCCTATTTTACCAATCTTATAAGTTAATATTGTCGTTAGTCCATGAAGTAAAATAGAGGGCAAACGAACGGCGAGTACGTTTGCACCAAATATTTTTATAGCCAATGCAATTTGCCAAAGAGATAAAGGAGGTTTGTGTAACCAGATATAGTTATTTATCCACATCCTGTGATCTGAATCAATTACGGAGCTATTCAACAAGTGTGGTTTTAAAGGAGTGTCAGACAGGTTTTTTGCAACCAACGCATGAAACTTCTCGTCCCAAAGGTTTAGAAAAGGGTCTATTAAAGCAAATGCCAACCCAATTGAAACTGAGCCTAAAAACAAGAACAGTAAGCTGTGTCTTCTGTTTTTTGAAAAGAGAAAAACAGAAATAGTTAACAATAGAAAGGCGATTAAAAAAGCAAAGGACGAATATCCGTTTAAGGCATTTATTAGCGCATCAATATTTCTAAAAACAGTCATTTTTCAGTAGGAGACAAAAATAGGTATACTGCTAAATGATCTGAATATCCGCCATAATAATTTGGGCCGCCATACGTTTTGTTTGGCGTTTTATCGCCACTTGGATGTTTATATAACAAGAAGTCTTCGTAAATCACAGCTGCCGTATCATCAGTAACTTTAATCGTTTTTTTATCATCAATTGCAGGAGAAATCATCAATTGATCAAGCGCACCCCATTTTCCACGGTAGTTATGTGTTCCCTTGCCTTTTTTATGGTAAGAAGCAAGTAGGTTAACAAACTGCTTACTTTCGGTATTTCTTGTTGATTTCGCATTTAATACATCCTCAATAGAGGTATTGGTTGGATAGTCATTAAAGTCACCCATATAAATAATATTTGCCTCAGGATCTATATTTAAAATACTATCAGACTTTAATTTTAGACGCTTCGCTGCAGCGATTCTCTTATACTCGCTTTTCTTTGCTCCTCCATACCTAGAAGACCAATGATTAACAAAAACATGGAGCGGAATACTGTCTTTTAATAAACCCTTTACATATAAAATATCACGTGTTTTGAAGTCTGATTCATTTTCTATCCGAACAGGTATTGCTTCACTGTGTAAAAGAAAAAAACGTTCAAGGTCAAAAGCTAAGGCGACATCAATACCTCTTCGATCTGGTGAATTAAAGTGTGCGATCCTATATTTTGTTTTAGCAAGTCTACCCGTTTGAATTAAATCCAGTACAACTATTCGGTTTTCCACCTCAGACAAACCTATTAGCAAAGGGTTTTTATCGCTAGGGGTTGTAATTACTTTAGAAAGCTTTTCCAGTTTGTCTTTATAGCGCTTAGCACTCCATTTTTTTGAGCCTGACGGGGTGAATTCGTCATCGTTGGTGTTTGGGTCATTTATGGTGTCAAAAAGGTTTTCTACGTTGTAGAAGATTATAGGGTGATTGTTAAAACGATCCAATAAGTGAACACTTGATAACGTTTCATTCTGTTTAAAAGAACGCTTTTCTTTCGTATGATCCACGTCACATGATAAAAATAATAGTACTAAAAGATATAAAAATAAGTTTTTCATGATTAATTAGAGACTAATAAATAACGACAAAAAAAAGGCGCCTAAATTTAGACACCTTTTTAAATTAAAAATAAAATATATACTTATTTTAATTCACATTTAAATCCTGGAATTCCTTCTCCATCTTCATCTGCTTCATCACACCACTCTTCAGCGTCTTTTTTCTTCATTTCTTTAGTATCAGAAACAGCAAAATTAGAATCATCTGCAGTACACTCACAAGTGTATTCTTTCTTACAAGAAGAAAGTGAAACTACTGCTACCATTGCAGCAACAAAAAACATTTTAGTTTTCATAATTTTTTATTTTAATAAGGTTAAATAATGCTACAAACATAATAAAAAATGATAGAACTGTTGAAAAGAATTCAAAAATTGTTAACAACAAGGCTTAATTAGACTCATTCTAAATTAGACTCAATCCAATCTAAAGCAAGAAAGCCAAGCTCACTATTTTTCCAACGGTGAACTATCTTACCGTTTTTTATGTATACAAAGGTCGGGAAAGAACCACCAGCAAGATTAACTATTTCTTTTGATCTGTTGATTTTGAGGAAAAACAAGTTGTTGGCGTTTGTTTCTTTTTTAAACTTATCAATATAGTTTTGTTCATCAGTGTTCAGTGTGATGGCAATGTCTAATTCAGGAAAACGTTCTTTCATCACGTTAAGCCTTGTTTTGGTGGCAAGCTTACAAAAGCCACAGTTTACATCGGCAATACTTACTAATCCATCAAAATGTTGGAACTCATTTTCTATTTCATGTAGTAAAACATGTTCGTCAATATTAAGCGCTTCACCTTTTTTAATATAATCTGCTTCGTAAATTGGGTTAACAGCAAAGTTTAGCCCTAAAAGCACAAACGGGAGTAGAAAAAAAGACCATTTCCATTTCTGTGGTCTAAAACTACTTCTAAGTTTTAGCATTGTGGTAACTGAAAGAACTAGAATTAAAATCCAAGGCGTAAGTGCTGAAAGCGTCCAACTGAAACCAACCTCTATCAAAAACTGATTTAATTGATTTTCAAAAAAGATAATTAATAAGGATAAAACGATGTATATAAACGACATGATAATATTGATTAGAAACCTAATTTTTCTTTTAATTCAGGAGTAATTGCATCTTTATGTAAGTAAACGTTGATGGTTTTTAACTTAAAATAATTTTCCGAAACATAAAGATACCCTTCTGGATGGTTACTTGTTCCCCAAGAGTTTTTAACAAGAAAATACTTGGTTCCGTTTTTTTCTTTGTATAAACCAGTAATGTGCATTCCATGATCGTCAGTAGTTGTTTTATTGTCGTACTGTTGTTGACGCATTTCAGGAGTAATATTCTTTTCTTTAACAGGAGTTAAAAACGCATTAGATATCTTTTCAGCCCCCTCGTCAGAATAATTTTCGTTGTCACTTCCTTTAACGTCTATTGTGCTTTCATCTTCTGGAACGATGGCAAGTCCTTTTCTGAAGTTAAAGCCTTTTTCTGAAACATCAGCTCCCCAAGCGACAGTATATCCTTCGTTCAATGCGTGTTCAGTAGCTGCCTGTAAGTCTTCTAGTGAAACATTATAGCTTTCGCCCCAAGCCCAATTGTCTTGAATAGCCAACATGCAAGAAGCATTTTCAGGAAAATGATTAAACGAAGTTAGCGAAACATAATCGTCCATATTTAACTCTGTTTCTTTTGCATAATTTTTTGGAGTAAACTCTTTACCATTAAATGTAAAAGAAGTTGGATCCTCACCAAAATAAGCGTCTAAAATTCCGTTTAACCCAACCTTCCACGAGGAAGAAAGTGGCTCGTTACCTTTTTCATTAACGTATTTTAGAATGCCATTCATGTAACCAGAAAGGCCTTTATACAGTTCGCGGTGATTGTGTTTGTCGAGTTCGTAATTTAAACCATTGTAAACTTCGTTGGGAACAATTCCATAGTTTTCAAAAACCCAAGGAATATCGTGAAATGCACCACCTTGAGCAAAATTGATTTTGCCGTCCATGCGAATATATTTTGTTGCTTTTCCTTCATACGCTTTTCTTGCCACATACATTTGAGATAGAATTGGTGGATTTTCATTCCCTTTTCTAATCATTTCAGATTCAAAAAAAGAAAGCGCTGAAAAACTCCAACACGTACCAGTTATACCTTGAGAAAGTACTGGAGTAGCATCTAGGTGAACGACTTCTTTAAACTTGTATTCGGAATCTTTGTGGTTGGTAACGGTTTGAGCAGTGCTTGAAAAAATCGTTGCTATAGCTAACGATAGAATAATTAGTTTGTTCATGTTTACTATTTTTGAAAAAATTATTTACTTCTTTAAAACCCATGAAGATAAACCTAAAGCGCTTATTTCACTTCTGTTTTTAAGGAGATCCTTTTTTTGTTTACTATTAACAGCACTAACTCTATGCAAACCATTGTGCTGATCAATTATAGCGGCACTATAGCCTTTTTTATTTAAGCTTTCGACCAAATCTTCAGCGTTATTTAACTCAGCAAAACAACCCACAATAAGGTGATATCCATTTTTTGTGTTTTGTGTTGTAGCTGTATTATTTCTGCTTAAGTTTTCTGTTGTTTTACTTTTATTAATTAGGCGAACTGGAACATATAAATCATCATCTAAAGGGTAAGAAAAGATAGTTGTATTAGATGATAAATTACTTGTCATTTCTTCTAAAGACTCCAAAGGCTTAACAGAATCTATTGAAAGCTCATCCTGTATTGCGCTTTTGTTATAAATAACCTTGTCACTTTTCGTAAAAGGATTAAAATCTTGAGAATAGATTACACCAGACTGTAAAACGTCAGTATTTAAAGGTATCCAAAAACTATAAAATGCTACTGGAACAAGTGCAGCAACTGCTGCATATTTTACAACCTGTTTGAGCAAATTAGTTTTTGACTTAGGTTTTTCTATTGTTAAAGGAGCGCGTTTCTTTAAATCTAAATTTTCGTCTTTAGTGATACTTTTTGCTGTCTCTCTTTCTGGTTTTTCAACATAAGATTTTTCGCTTTTTTCTAGAGAAATGATTTTCGCAGAAGCCGTTTTTCTTGTAGAAGATTTGCTAACAACCTTTTTTTCTTCTTGAACAATAAACTGCACATTGCCTAAACCATAAGAGGAAAGTAAAAGATTAAAAAAACGATCTTGTTCAAATGCAATATTTCCAGACTTGTTTGTATATAGAAAACCAACATTTTGAAAATGTACACGCTTACCTTTTGAAAGTTCAGACTTCATCTGTTTAACCTTTGTTGCTAACAGATCTTTGGCCTGATCAAAAGAAATATTGTTTTCATGAGCAAAAGTAGAAACCAACAAACCGTCATTATTGTTGAGGTTTTTATTAAAGCTAAGTGCTTTCTTTGGAGGGGTAATTATTCCTTTTGAAACATCCACTTTTGCAGAAACAAAATTTGCTATAAAACCACCAAATGAAGGGATTACAACGCAATTGTTTCGGAGCAATAAAGTCCCAATTATTTCACTTAACTCACTCATGATTACAAAGGTACAAAATTTATTCTTTTGATACGTGTATTAAACCCTTGAGGTTACTAAAAAGAGCCAGTTTATCAGTATTATTTTAGGGCTTTTATTACACCGTCCACATCTTCAGGCACATCAATGTTTGGCGTTTCTATGAGTGTGTGAACAATTTTGATAGAATATCCATAATACAGCCAACGCAACTGTTCTAAAGATTCCGTTTTTTCGAGTGATGTTGGTTGAAGGCTTACTAGTTTACGCAATGTTTTTTCTCTAAAACCGTAAAGACCAATATGCCTTAAAAATGCATAATCCTCATTGGACCTTTCAAACGGGATAGGGCTTCTAGAAAAATACAAAGCATCGTTTTTATGGTTGACAACAATTTTTATGCGGTTAGGGTCTTTGTATTCATTTGTTGAAATTTTTGAAGTACCCAAAGTTGCAATTTCAACTTTATCGTCTTCAAAAGCACTGAGGAGCTGCTTAAGCTGAAGTTTGCTAACCAAAGGTTCATCTCCCTGAATGTTTACTACAACGTCGTAGCCTAAAAACTTTTCAAGCACTTCTCCACATCGTTCAGTTCCACTGCTATGAGAAGATTTTGTCATTACAACCTCGCCCCCAAAGCCTTCAACATGTTTAAAAATTCGTTGATCATCGGTTGCAACGACCGTTTTATCGAATAAACCGGCATTTTTAACACCTTCAAAAACACGTTGTATCATTGATTTTCCTGCTAAATCGACAAGAGGTTTTCCAGGAAATCGGCTTGAATCATATCTGGAGGGAATTATTGCTAATTTTTTCATCACTAAAATCTTGCTTGAATGCGAACTAAAAATTGACGTGGGGCTTGTATATCTCCCGGGCGAGTCATGTATTCTCTATTAAAAACATTATTGACGATAAAATTAATCATAAATATTTTGTTTACTTCATATCCTATTCTTGCATCAAAGACAATGTCTCCATCATCGTTTTCTTCTCGGTACTCTTTAATTCCAGGGAGAACCTGCGTGTTTCCTGCAAAAGGAATATTAATCCCATTTTCAAAAGTGCCGTCAATGTTTTCCATAAAGCTATTGTACCTACCAGTAAAGCCAAGCATCACCTTTTTATATTTAAATTGTATATCACCTTTCGCTAAGTGGCGAAAACGGTATTTAAGCATGTTCGAAGTGGTATCAGAAAAACCACCATTCCCATTTTCCCCATAAATATATGTTGAGTCAGTGTTTAATGAAATAGGATCCATATATGTATACCCCATGATTGTGGTGATTTCTACTGGACCTATTTTTCCTGTTCCATTTAAACAAAGTTCAACACCAACAATTCTTGCTTTTTCTGCATTTTCCGCTCTAAACCCAAACCATTTCCCGGGATATCCAGGATCATCAGGGTTAAAGCTAACAGGTATGGAGTCTGGTTTAAAGTAACCAAAAGTAAACTCCATCATGTTTTCATATTCATTTATAAATCCGGAAACATCAATAAAACCCTTGAAGTTTTTAATTTTAAATCCTTGCTTAACTCCTAGCTCAGCAGACCAACCTTTTTCAGGTTGTAAATCGTTGTTAGGGAAAATATTTAACGCCCCCACAGATGTTGAAGCAAACCTTTCTGCTACTGATGGATACCTAAACGCCTGTCCAAACGAAGTTCTTAAATGAGTATATTTAAACAACTCATAATTTGCTCCAAACCTAAATATTGGACGAATGGGAATTGATGAGGTTGAGTCTTTTCTAAGGTAAGTATATGAATCGGGCTCTAAATCGTTTTGTTGGAAGTACTCTCCTCTTACACCAGCTGTTAAGTCTAATTTTCCAAATTTCTTTTCTAGCTGAGCATAAATAGAATAATTTTTAGCGTCGTGATCTCCATACAAATCTGAGCGTACAACATTTGAAACGCCCGTTAATCCAGCAGTAAGTCTATAATTTTTTTGAAATTTGCGTTCAAACTTATAATCTGCATAATACATAGACGCTGCTGCGCCTTGACCGTTTCCTTGAATAGATTTGTTAAGGGTGTAATATAACCTTGTTTGGAGTGTATGTTTATTTCCAAAGTTATCGTAGAATTTCACGTAAGGATCTACCATTGCTCTAATTGCATTTGTTCTTGATAGCGAAGAAGAGTCACTGTAAGGGTCTGCCGTACCTCCTTGTGGTTGATATGCTAGGCTATCGCTTTCCCAAACAATAAATAGGCCTTTTCTTTCCATATTTACCGAGTAGTTTAAGCCAGCGTTTAGTTTTTTAAAACGTTTTGGTTTAAAAATAAAACTTCCGTTAAACCTAAACCTTTCTTGCTCTTCGCCTGAACGATAACCATCATTTCTAAAATCATACGCCGAGACTGTAAAACCGAAGTTATCATACATTTTACCATGATAAGCACTAAACTGACGCGCAAATAGTGATTGATTGGTCCAGCGTAAGCTTTTTCTTTTAGGCTGATCAAACACTCCAACTTGATAATTGATTTTAGTTTCACCTTTTCTAGTGGGTTCTTTATCTCTTAACGAAACGATTCCATTTAATGCACCGCTTCCATAAAGCACAGAAGAAGCTCCTTTCATAACTTCAATTTGTGAAACATTCTCTAGAGGTATAGATTGCCATTTGGCATCAGCAGCATCAGCAGACAAAAGAGGAGCATCGTTCCATACAACCATAACTCTGCTTCCTGCTCCGTATGAAAAACCACTTCCGCCTCTAATGCTAATTTGTCCATCCATTGCGTATGCACCAGGAGCTAAGTTCACTGCTTCCTCAACATTTACAAGCCCTTTGTTTTCTATTAACTCGGGTTTAATAATCTCTAATGAAACTGGAATATTTTCTATTTTTTGTTCGCGCCTTGATGCTGAAACAACAACTCCATCCAATTGCTGTGTAAGTGGTGCCATCTGGAATTCAACAGTTTCTTTGGGCAACGCCTCATACTTTTTGGTCAATGTTTTGTAGTCTGTGTAAGACAAGGTTATTGAGACTGGAAATTTATCGACTCCAATTGAAAAACGCCCGTCTGTAGCAGACCTTATTTTTTTGCCTTCACTTGTTTTAACTAAGGCACCAATGAGCGCTTCGTTGTTTTCATCGAGAACAATGCCATTAATTTTTTGACCCGAACAATACAAAGACAACAAACTAAAAAAAAGTAGAAAATGTTTCATCGTAGTAAAAAAAATTGTTATTTTAGATGGTCCTAATATAACCGAAATATTTTGAAAACAACACAGCTTCACCACCAAGTTGCACTAACATTGTTAGAAGGAGTCGGACCGAAATCCGCAAGATCACTAGTTGCTTATATGGGCAGCCCAAGTGCAATTTTTAATGAAAAAAAGAATTTAAGAACGACAATTCCTGGATTTTCAAAAGAAAGGTTCCGGCACTTAAATACAACGAAGGCTTTATTGGAAGCAGAAAAAGTAGTTGACTTTATAGAAAAACATAATCTAAAAGCAACATTTTATCTCGATGAGGACTATCCATATCGACTAAAGCAATGTCAAGACGCACCAACTTTGTTATACTCTAAAGGCGATTTTGAGCTAAACCCGAAAAGAAGTATTGCGATAGTGGGCACAAGAAACATGACTACTTATGGAAAAAAAATCATAAAAGAATTGGTGTCATCACTAAAACCATTTAATGTGCAAATTGTATCTGGACTTGCTTATGGAGTTGATGTTTGCACACATCGATGTTGTTTAGATTATGACATTTCAACCGTTGGTGTTTTGGGGCATGGGTTAGATCGGGTTTATCCCTCACATCATCGTGAGGTTGCTAAAAAAATGATGAGTTCAAACGGCGGGCTACTCACGGAGTTTCCAAATGGTACAAACCCCGATAGGGAAAACTTCCCGAAAAGAAATAGGATTGTTGCTGGTATAACAGACGCCACTATAATTGTTGAAAGCGGAAAAAAAGGAGGCTCATTAATCACGGCACATTTAGCAAATGATTATAGCCGAGATGTTTTTGCTTATCCTGGAAACATTGACAGCCCTTATTCTATAGGATGTAATAATTTAATAGCATCAGACAAAGCACACTTAGTAACTTGTGCAAATGATATTATTAAGATGCTTGATTGGGAGGTAAAAGAAAAACCAAAACCTATTCAAACAAATATATTTCAACAGCTTACGGGTGATGAAAAGAAAGTGGTGAAAAAAATAAAAGAATTTGAAAAGATTTCCTTGGATGTGTTGTCTGTTAAATTGAAAACACCTGTATCAATTCTTAGTGCACTATTATTAAACTTAGAATTAAAAGGAATTATAATGACATTGCCTGGTAAAAAATACACGCTTGGGATGTAAAAAATTGAGGTGAATTATGTTTAAAACACGACATTCACCCCAATATTTTGTGCCAAAATAATTTAGCAAAATTCTTTGTAAGCAGCGTTTAAATTGTCAGCAATCATTTCTGCAGAACCACCCTCAATGTGATGACGTTCTAAAAAATGAACGAGTTTACCATCTTTAAATAAAGCAATCGAAGGTGAAGAAGGAGGAAATGGCAAAAAGTGTTTTCGCGCTTGAGCAGTTGCTTCTCCATCGACCCCTGCAAAAACAGTGGCTAATGTAGAAGGCTTTAAGTCGCCCTCTAATGATTTCTTAACACCAGGGCGCATATTTCCTGCCGCACAGCCGCAGACACTGTTTACCACGACCAACAAACAACCTTGATTGTTAGTAATGATATTATCAACTTCTTCAGCTGAAGACAGTTGTTTAAACCCAACTGAGGTTAAGTCTTCTTTCATGGGAGCTACTAATTCTGGAGGATACATATATTTTTATATTTTTAGTTTCTATTACAAAGGTAATAAGCATAATGGTAATAACGATACAAATGCTAGAATGTTCAATAATTCAGCGCTTTTTAAGAATAAATGTAGACATCCTAAAAGCACAAATTATTTTTTTAAACGATATAAAAAAGCTCCATCACTAAGGTTTTCCTCATTCTCTTCAGTTATGTAAAAATATGAGTCAACTAGTGTGAGACCTTCTTTCTGAGTAAAAGAATCAAATGCGTACTCGTCTTTAATCTGAAAATCATTGTTTACAAAGCGCAACTCATAAACTTTAGAATAAGTCAGAAGAAACAAAGAGCCTTTAGAAAAACATGCGTCAGTAACACTATCTTCCATCCAACTGGTTTGTTTTAATTGAATATTCGGATAAATTTTTGGAGTTTGTTCACCTGAATTTGTAGAGAGGCCGTAAACGTTGCTTATACCGTCGAAGGGAGAGGTTCGGTTTTTAGTGAATACAAATAAGCTATCATTTCTCACAATGATTGCTTCAGCATCATAATATAAGTTGTCATCTTTTGGTGGAAATTCTTTCTGATCAGGATATTGAAACGCAATAATATCTGCGGTTGTTTCTTTTTTTAATACAACAGTATCTATTTTAACTTTATAAATGCGTTGATCTTTTCTCATGTTAGCATTGTTACCAATATCACCTATGTAAAGGTGTTTCTCACCATCATAAGTTAAAGCTTCCCAATCAACATTAGTGACATTTGAGATCACGCACGTGTTTAATAGCGCCCCATTTTTATTAAAAACATAAAGTGCGTTTTCGTTTCCAGAGTCGTTCAGTGAGATAAACACATTATCGTAATGAACTAATGCAGAGGATTCTTTTAAAACTTCAGGGAGCGGGTTTAATTTTTCCTGTGCATTCAAACCAACGGTATGGAAAACAAAAAATAGTATAAAGCACCTTGTGATCATAGATCAAATATATGAGTCTAACTTGTAATTTTAGCTATATAAAGCTGATTTTAATAAAACAATAACATTTTTTAAATTTTCACAACATGTTGCTGTAGTAAATTATGAGTGAAAAAATTCAAACCTAATTAAAAAGCAAATGTTTAATTTTACAAAATAAACAAACAAAAAATGGTGCAGCCTGGAGCAAAAAACTGGATTGAAAAGTATTTTGAACTAGTTCGAAGCGGAGAAATTGAATTGTTTTTTGATGTGCCTCAAGAGATAACCAAAGAAGAATATTTACACACTACGCTTTTTCAATCGGGCTTAGTTTTTGGGTTTGCTACTGATTTTATCTATGTTAAAGCAGTCGAAACACAATCTTGGACGCGGGATGAAAAATTAAAACTACTTCTATTTGAGGGGCTTTTGATGATTTACTTAGCTGAAAGTAACAACTTTAATGAAAAAGAATTTGAGGATTTACTGATAGAGTTTTATGCTCAATACAAAGAGAAAAGCACATTAAGTGTGTTCCAGCTTTTCACTAAAGAAACGCCAAGAACAAAGCTGGAGAACATACTAAAAAGGCGTGTACACGTTAGAAGAACAATTAAAAATCAATTATGGGTTAATTATTTATACAATAGTTTAGTGTTTCTTGATGTTTTAGCCTTCAGGCAGTTTTTACTTAAAGGAAAACATTTAGAAGACACTTACAGCAAATTTGCAATGGGTGTTTTAAACACAGTTGGGGTTGCCTCTCAGGCAGATGGCATAATAGAATCTCAAGAACAAACGATTTTAGATGTTTTTACAGCTTCGGCAAACATTGATGAAGATCAAAAAAAACGTTTTAGAACGAGTGTTTTTGATGAAAAACTATCATTGTCAAACATTATCCTTCCCGACGAAAAAGATCTGTTGTACAAATATTATTTGATTGACATAGCAACGATGACTGTACATTCTGATTTGGCTGCGCTCGATAGTGAAATCATTTTTTTATATGAACTCTGCAACTATTTGGGTGTTGAATCAGAAAAATTACATGAGATTATCATTTTAATAGAGGGTTTTGTTATAGAAAACAGTCATAAAGTGACTTTTTTAAGAGAGTCATCTTCTTATGATCAACTCTATGGTAATTTTTCAAAACGTTGGATAAAAATACTCGGTAGAAACAAGGATAAGTTCATTGAAGAGCTAAGAGAAAGCAAAGAGCTAATTTCTTTGGTTAACAAATCCTTAAAAGAGGAATTGACCAATGAGGAAAAAGAAAAAGTAAAAACACAGTTTAGAGATTTAGCAAAATCAATGCCCGCACTTGCAATTTTTATGCTACCAGGAGGGATGCTTATTTTGCCAATAATTTTAAAAATCATTCCAGACTTAATTCCTTCAGCGTTTAAAGGAAACGAAACAAAAAAAGATCAAGATCAGGATGAGGTTTAAGCAGGATCTATCTGTGATACACTTTTGATGGATGTAGCCATATAGTCAGTAATAGGTTTTGGATGCCCTTCTTTGTTTGTGCTGAAAAGGTAATTAATGCCATTAATTGTATGTTGACCTACACAGTGATAGCTCACGTGTTCGGTGCCTACTTTGTCTGAGTCAACAGATCCATCTACTATTAACGTAGATTTGTAGTAAATAAAATTATCTTTTTCTTCAATATATTCAATGTCATAAATATGAGCGTGGTCTTCGAGGTTGCTTATATGTTGTTTTAACGCATCATCATCACCCCAGTCTTCAATGTGCATGTGAAAGTTTTGACCAACATATAAATCCCACTGATAGTCATCTTTTTCGTGTTCTACTCTAGGCTCTGTCGCTGCTCCAATATTTGCGGTAGCGTCAGGAAGATAAATCAGTGCATTTATTTCATACGGAGCCAAGCTAAAGGCCTCAAATTCATACAATTCATTATTTTCATCCTCATACTTAATGTTCTTGCCATTATCCTCATCAGTTTCTTCTGTACAACTAAAAGTTAAAAAAGTAACTACCAAGATGTTTATCAAAAAAAAGTGCTTATTCATTGTCTATAAATTTAGTGCGTCGCTTCGAAAATAATAATTTAATTGTTATTTACGCATAATAATGTTTAAAAAAACAGTTTACTTTGCTTTAAGTTGCGCTAAACTTGAAACAAATACTTCAAAAAACTGTTATTCTTTTGTGTTAGTTTACAAAATTAAAGATATCGAGATTCTAACTGGAATCAAGGCTCACACTTTGAGGGTGTGGGAAAAACGGTATAATCTTTTTAACCCAGAAAGGACAAACACAAAAATTAGAACATATAGTGATAAAGACTTAAAAAAAGCACTTAATATTTCAGTACTTTATAAAAAGGGATGGAAGATTTCAAAACTAGCCAAGCTGAGTGATGAAGAAATTTCTAATGAAGTAATTCAAATATATTCATCTAAAGAAATTTCTAATGTTGTTATAAGCCTTTTAATTCAATCACTTATTGATTTTGATAACATTCGTTTTGAAAGAATCCTTAATAATGCTATTTCTAAAGAAGGATTACATTATGCTTATTTCAACTACATACTACCTTTTTTAAAACATGTTGGAGTAATGTGGTCTGTAGGAGCAATTCAACCAGCACATGAACACTTTGTGTCGAATATAGTTCGCCAAAAAATAATTGCTTCTATTGACGATCTTGAAGAAGAACAAACAGGTGAGGTTGATTATGTTTTATATTGTCCAGAGCATGAGTGGCATGAAATCGGTCTTCTTTTTTATTATTATGTTTTAAAAAATAAAGGCTTTAGAGTGCTTTATCTTGGAGCTTGTTCACCAATAGAGTCCGTTTTAAAAACGACTGACTTATTGAAACCAAAGGCGGTAGTGGCTTCTTTTGTAACATCAATTGATTCAACAAAGCTTGAGGAGCATCTTGTAGCCGTAAGAAAAAAGTTTAACAACCCAATCTACCTTGGAGGAAGTTATATTGAAGACATTGACTTGTCCAAGTTTAAACAGGTACTCCACATAAAATCACTTATACCTGTGCAATAATCTACACAAATCGTGTATTGTTTCTACACTCTTAATTTTAATTGATTTGTTTTATATTGACGTTATAATTTTTATAGCATTGATAAACAGTTTTTTATATCTATTTTTTTAAATACATACCATGGTAACCATATTGGCACAATATTGTCTAATATAAATCAAACAACTTTAAACAAAATAATATGTCTACAATAGAATTTAACAACACGCTTACGTCAATGGAGTCCTATTTAATGGCTTTTGCGATGAATTACACTAAAAATGTGGAAGACGCAAGAGATCTTACGCAAGAAACCATGCTTAAAGCTATTCGCTATCGTGATTATTATACTCCGAAAACAAATTTCAAAGCATGGATCTTTACGATTATGCGTAATATTTTTATCAATCAATATAGAAGAAAGGTAAAATCAAAGACAATTTTTGATAATTCAACGGATTTATTTCTGTTAAACAGCTCCACTGAAAAGCGCGATTCTCCTTATAACCACATAACTAACGAAGAAATTCAAAAACAATTAGAAAAGTTAAGTGAAGAGTATAAAGCGCCGTTTGAAATGCATTACTTAGGGTTTAAATACAAAGAAATCGCAGAAAAATTAGATATACCTATTGGAACGGTAAAAAGTCGTATATTCATAGCCCGAAAGAAGTTAATGGATTTATTGCCTGATTATCGTTATTCAAATAATTAATGAAAAAAAGGATTACAGTTATAGGAAGTGGAGTTGCGGGATTGTCATGTGCTAGCTTTTTAGCAAAAGAAGGTCACGCTGTAACGTTAATAGAAAAAAACGACTCCATTGGAGGACGTGCTAGAAAATTTGAGTCTGATGGTTTTGTTTTTGATATGGGTCCTAGTTGGTACTGGATGCCTGATGTTTTTGAACGATTCTATAACCAGTTTGGGTATAAAACCGAAGATTTCTATGATTTAAAACGGTTAGACCCAAGCTATAGAGTTTTTTGGCAAGACGATTCACATGATGATGTTCCGGCTAACCTTGAAGAGTTTTATGCTTGGTTTGAAAAGTTAGAGCCGGGTAGTTCTAAAAAACTAGATAAGTTTTTAAAAGAAGCTTCATATAAATATGATGTTGGAATAAATGATTTGGTTCATAAACCAAGCTTAAAATCAACTGAATTTGCTGACATTAGAATAGCGAAAGGGGTTTTTAAAATGCATTTGTTTTCTTCCTTTTCAAAGTATATTAGAAAATATTTTAAGCATCCTAAAATTATAGAGTTACTTGAATTTCCAATTCTTTTTTTGGGAGCCATGCCTAAAGACACTCCCGCACTTTATTCATTGATGAATTATGCTGACATAAAACTCGGAACATGGTATCCGATGGGAGGAATGTACAAAATCATTGAAGCATTTGAAAAAATTGCAGTAGCCCAAGGCGTAACTATTTTAACAGAACAAGAAGCGGTTGGTTTTACTTTAAAAGAGAACACAATTATCAACACAAATATTAAGAACAGAACATCGATTGAAGCAGACTTTATTGTTTCAGGTGCAGACTATGAACACACAGATCAACAGCTTGCAAAAGGCAAATCAAATTATTCAAAATCATATTGGGACTCTAGACTCATGGCTCCTTCATCGCTTTTGTTTTATTTAGGAGTTGATAAAAAAATTGATAATTTGATTCATCATAACTTATTTTTTGATGAAGATTTTCAACAGCATGCGAAAGAGATCTATAAAACACCTTCTTGGCCGTCAGCACCTCTTTTTTATGCGTGTTGTCCCTCAAAAACAGACGATTCCGTTGCTCCAGTTGGAAAAGAAAACTTATTTTTGCTCATACCATTAGCCCCAGACTTGGAAGACAGTGATGAGCTAAGGGAGAAGTACTATGATTTAATTATGGAAAGGCTTGAAAAACATACTAAGACTAAAATAAAAGACGCAATCATATATAAAAGAAGTTATTGTCTTTCCGATTTTAAAAATGACTATCATGCTTTTAAAGGAAATGCGTATGGTCTTGCAAATACATTGAAACAAACAGCTTTTCTGAAACCTAAAATTAAAAGTAAAAAAATTAACAACTTATTTTATACAGGACAACTTACCACTCCTGGACCAGGTGTGCCACCGAGTATTATTTCTGGTGAAGTTGTTGCAAAAGAAATCCTTAGAACCATCAAAAAACAAAATACACACCATGAAACAACTGTTTGATAATTTATCCTATGAGATAAGTAAACATACAACTAAAAGCTACAGCACAAGCTTTTCTCTTGGAATTCGCTTTTTAAGTAAGGATTTACATCAACCGATTTATAATATTTATGGGTTTGTAAGATTTGCAGATGAAATTGTAGACTCTTTTCATGAGTTTGATAAATCAACGCTACTTAAGGAGTTTAAAGAAGAAACATATAAAGCAATAGAACGTAAAATATCACTTAATCCAATTCTGAATGCTTATCAAGAAACAGTGAATAAATATAACATTCCGATTGAACTTACGGAGACGTTTCTAAAGAGTATGGAAATGGATTTAGATAAATCAAAATACACTCAAGAGTCGTATGAAGAATATATTTTAGGTTCTGCAGAGGTCGTGGGATTAATGTGTTTAAAAGTGTTTGTGCGAGGTGATGAAAGAGAGTACAAAAGATTAAGGCCAAGCGCAATGAAACTTGGATCTGCGTTTCAAAAAATAAATTTTCTACGTGATTTACAAGCGGATTACAACCAACTTGGTAGAACGTATTTTCCCGGAGTTGATATGGTTAATTTTAACAATGCTGTCAAAGAACGCATTGAAGCAGACATCGAAGCAGATTTTTCTGCTGGATACGAAGGAATAAAACAGCTTCCAAAAAACGCTCGTTTTGGAACATATATGGCATATATTTATTACTATAAGCTTTTTAAGAAAATTAAAGATACTCCCGCACATGTGGTTTTAAATCAGCGAGTTCGAATTCCAAACAACAAAAAGTATCGTTTATTTGTTTCTTCTTATGTTAGGCATAGTTTAAACATGGTGTAATGGAAAGAAACGAAGTTGTTTTGGTAAATGAAAATGACGAAGTAATTGGAACCATGGAAAAACTTCAAGCTCATAAAATGGGATTACTTCACAGGGCTTTTTCGGTTTTTACGTTTAACAAAAAAGATGAAATGTTGATTCATCGAAGAGCAGTTGATAAATACCATTGTGGGGGATTGTGGTCAAACACGTGTTGTTCGCACCCTTTTCTAGACGAAACACCTATAGATGGAGCTAAACGAAGACTAAATGAAGAAATGGGATTCACCTGTGAGTTAAGTTTTGTTGACTCTTTCATCTATAAAGTTGCCCTTGATAACGGTTTGATTGAGTATGAGTTTGACCATATATTTGTAGGAAAATACGATGATGTGCCAAACCCAAATCCAACAGAGGTTGGCGAGTGGAAATATATTTCTATAAATCAGTTATTGAAAGAAATGGACACAAATCCCAATGCGTTTACATATTGGTTTAAAAAAATTATAAAAGAAAGAATAAGTAACATACAAAAGGCTATACAATGATTAAAGTAGGACGTCGCACAACTTTTAATGCCGCACACAGACTGCACAATCCAAACTGGTCTAATGAGAAAAACACTAGCGTTTTTGGAAAATGTAATTCTCCAAATTACCACGGACACAATTACACGCTTGAAACTTGGATTGAAGGTGAGGTTGACCCAGAAACAGGATATATTATCGATTTAAGTGAATTAAAAAAAATCATTAAAGATGAGGTCGAAGAACCTTTTGACCATAGAAATTTGAACCTTGATGTACCAGAATTTAAGACGCTTAATCCAACTGTAGAAAATATTGCCAAAGTGATTTATGGTAAACTTGAAAAAAGATTATCAAAATTTAAATTAACGATAAGGCTTTATGAAACAGAAAATAATTTTGTTGAATACACTAAATCTTAAATAAGTTTGAAAAAGTTAAACACAGCTGATTTTGACAAACTGGAAAAGCGTTATCGATCCCAATTAATTAACAGTATTAGTGGAGTAAAAAGCGGAAACTTAATAGGAACTAAAAACATAGAAGGACAGACAAATTTAGCTGTATTCAACTCTGTTGTTCACATCGGGTCAGACCCTGCTTTAATTGCGTTTATTCAACGCCCCACCACTGTTGAACGTCACACTTACGAAAACATTATTGCAACTGAAAAGTATACAATCAATGCAATTCATCATGAAATAATTTACCAAGCACATCAAACCGCCGCTCGATACATGCGGGAAGAAAGCGAATTTGATGAAACATCGCTTGAAACGGAATATTTAGATGATTTTTTCGCTCCTTTTGTTAAAGGGTCGCCTTTGCAGTTCTCACTAAAACTTGAAGAAGAAATTTCAATTAAGACCAATGACACGAAACTGATTATTGGCCGTGTTGAGTCGCTATACTTTGACGAAAAACTACTTGAAAAAGATGGAAGCCTTTCACTTGATAAAGGAAGCATCAATGCTATTCTGGGTTTAGACACTTACTTGTCAATTAAAAAAACGGCAAAACTAAGTTATGCAAAACCAGACCGACCCTTAAAAAATCTTTTAAAATGAATGTTTTTTGGCACAGAAGAGACTTAAGAATTGATGACAACGCAGCCTTATATAAAGCGCTTAAGCAAAGTAAAGACGTACAACCAATCTTTATTTTTGACAAGAACATATTGGATGATTTACCCAAAACTGATCAGCGTTTAATTTTTCTTCATCAAGAACTTGAAAAGCTTAAAGATGAATACCAAAGTCTAAACAGTGATTTATGGGTGTTTTATGGAGAGCCCGAAACTATTTTTAATCAATTAATTATTGAAAACGAAGTTGATTCAGTCTATACGAATAGAGATTACGAGCCATATGCAAAAGAAAGAGACAAAATAGTTTTTACCCTTTTAGAAAAGTATAATATTTCATTTGTTGGAGCAAAAGACCATGTGATTTTTGAAAAAAGCGAAGTGTTAAAGGATGACGATCTTCCTTATCGTGTTTTTACGCCGTATATGAAAAAATGGAAAAGTGTTTTAAAACCGTTTCATTTAAAATCATACCCCACAAAAAAATATTTAAAGAATTTAAACCACGCAAAGAAAGCACAAACGTTGATTGGCTTAGCTAAAATGGGTTTTGCTGATAAAAAAACAGTTAATTTTCCTAGTCGAGAAATAAATAAAGACATAATAAAAAATTATCACAAGACACGTGATATTCCTTCAATTGAAGGCACTTCACGATTAAGCTTGCATTTGCGTTTTGGAACTATTTCAATTCGTAAGTTGGCCAAAATTGCTCAAGAAAATGAAAAGTATTTTAATGAACTTATTTGGCGTGATTTTTATCAAATGATTATTTATCATTTTCCACATTCAATTGAGCAAGCTTTTAAACCAAAATACGATAATATTGAGTGGGAAAACAACACAAAGTTATTTAAAAAATGGTGTGAAGGAAAAACGGGCTACCCTATTGTTGATGCTGGAATGAGAGAGTTAAATAAAACGGGATTTATGCACAACAGAGTCCGAATGGTTGTCGCTAGTTTTTTGACAAAACATTTACTAATTGATTGGAGGTGGGGTGAAGCATATTTTGCTGAGAAACTATTGGACTTTGAGCTAGCAAGTAATGTAGGGGGTTGGCAATGGGCGGCGTCTTCAGGAGTAGATGCACAACCATATTTTAGAGTTTTCAACCCCGAAAGTCAGCAAAAAAAGTTTGATAACGAATTCAAGTACATTAAAAAATGGGTGCCTGAATATGGTACAAGTGATTACCCAAAACAAATTGTTGAACACAAATCAGCAAGAGAAAAAGCAATTGAAGTTTATAAAGTTGCTGTAAAAGGACAATAAGCGAACTTAAGAATCAATTACCTGAGCTGGTATAGTTCAAGGAAAAACTGTTGGGACGCACGACCGTGCGTCCCAACAGTTTTTTCGTCCCAACAGACCTCTCCAAATCAAAGTAGAACATCCTAGTACTTTACTGGTAAAGAAGCCGAAAGGCATTTAAATATAAATGCTTATCATTAAGCTTTGAACAACTCTTCACAATATTTGTCTTAGAGTAATATATATCAAAAGTTATGGCAATTAAAAAAGGAGATAAATGTCCTCAGTTTGAACTTAAAAACCAATCAGGAGAAATGTTTGATATTTCAACCTTGTTGGGAAAGAAAATGTTTATACTTTATTTTTACCCTAAGGATGACTCTCCAGGATGTACCAAGCAGGCGTGTTCTTTCAGAGATGCATACGAAGATTTTTTAGAGATCGGTGCTGAAGTTATTGGCATTTCTAGTGACGATGAAGACGACCATAAATCTTTTGCCAAAAAGCACAACCTTCCTTTTATTCTTTTGGCAGACACCAAAAAAGAAGTGCGTAAAAAATTTGGAGTTCCGACCAATTTATTGGGCTTAATTCCCGGTAGGGTTACCTACATCATTGATCAAAACGGTGTTGTGCAAGGAGTTTTTAACTCACAATTAAATTTTGATAAACACGTTACAGAGGCCATTAAAATATTAAAAGAGCTTAAAAAAGAGTAGTAAAAATTCCTTTACAGCTTTATAAATTTTTGGTTACTTAAAACAACCCCGTCTTTCATGATTTTAGCGAAATAAATTCCTTTCTCAAAACTTGAAACATCTAGTTTGTAACTTGATTTTTGATCTTTAATGGATAACAGTTCTTTTCCATTAAGGTCAAATATGGTTACTTCGTCAGCTCCACCATTTGAAAAAGTTATATTGATTGAATTGTCAGTAGGATTGGGATATAATGAAGTCGCAATAATATCGTTTTTACTTAGTGAAGCTGAATTATTATGAACCAAATCATAGCGCTGATTTTCTAAAACACCTCTCATTAAATCCACCTGTCCTTGCGTAAAGCTATTTTGACACGTTTCAGCAGAGTAATCCATATAGTTTTCAATCATATCTGGTAAATCCTGTCCTTGAATTGCATCAGTACAAGTGTTTTTAGTATCATCACAGTCAAACTCTGATTGATCATCTGCATTGGGAGTATCATCTATTCCATCTTGTTTTGAGCAATCACCATCAGCCCAAATGTGACGCAAGCCGAGATAATGTCCTACTTCATGAGTGGTGGTTCTTCCTCGCACATTTATAGGTCCTTCACCCATGTCTAACTCATTTGGGTTGTTGTCGCCAAACGCCTGATATTGCATAACGACACCGTCACTTAGATTGGGAACACTACCCGACGGCCAATTTGAAAGCCCACTAGGAGGCGTTGCAAAACCTAAAAGCATTGGAGATCCCATAATAGACATGTTACACACCCAGATATTTAGATATTTCTCCTGATCCCAAGGATCTATACCACCTTCAGAAGTTTGCTTTACTTTTTCAAGTGTACTCATATCTCCTGTGAATAATCCAAAATCACCAAATGATTCTTCGCTTGTTTCAGTTCGTGTAATTCCGGTTGTTGGATTGCCGTCAGGATCAACTTGAGCGAGCATGAAGTGAATATTTGGACTTCCTTTAACAATATCAAAGTCCGAACGCATGTTTACTGTGTCAGCATTTTTTCTTTGATAGTCTTCATTTAAAGTTTCAATTTGACGATGAATTACACTATCGGCCAAATTTTGATCTGTTGTATTGTGCACGATATGCACTACTACAGGAATAGTATAGTGTGAACTTCTATTTGTTTTAGTTTGTTGATGATTTTTGGCAATTTCAAATTGTTCGTCTACGTGGCCTTCATAACCAGGCGTTAAACTTTCTTGATATTCAATAGCTTTGTGTGAGTAACAACGTTCAATTTGTGAAACATCTTGTGCAATAGTAGTAGAACCTAATAATAAAGCTCCAAAGAGTAAAGTGTTTTTCATATCGATAAATTTTTCCCTAAACTATTAATCTTATGTTGGAGGCAGGTCAAAAACTTTACTAGCTGTCAAATAATTTGATGAACGGGTGTTTAACCCAAAAAATTCATTCTAAATCAACTATTAAACTGTTTTTGAATTTCTCACATATTTTTGAATACGTTATTTGTGATTCAAGGTTTTGTGGAGGAGTTGCAAGTTAGTGACAATTGTAACACATCATATACTGTGTGGTTTTGAAATGCGTTTCGTTTATTTCGAATATTTCGTTTGTTTCATTTGTAAAATATTTGTATCTTTGAGTTAAAGGAATAAGTTATGGAAGCATTATTAAAAAGAACAACAAAATCAGATCAGCGAATTGCCATCAATTCATTAAAAGGATTTCAGTCCGTTTCTCATAAAGTAAAGTCTAGTCAATCAAAGGGCATAAAAATCAAAATTCAAGAGACTGGGGAGTTTATTACCATCCCTAAAAAGGCTCTTTTACTCCTATCGGCTATATTACAAAATATGGCGGAAGGAAAATCAATTTCGATTATACCATCGGATTCTGAAATTAGTACTCAACAGGCAGCAGATATGTTAAACGTCTCTAGACCACATTTGATTAAACTCCTAGAAACTGGATTAATTCCATTTAAAAAAGTTGGTAGTCATAGAAGAATTTTACTTCAGGATATTATAACTTATGAAAAGAACCTTAATAAAGAGAGAGAAAATCATTTAGACTTTTTAGCTAATCAAGCGCAGGACTTAAACTTAGGTTACGAATGATACACTCTCCAAAATTTACAGTAGTCTTAGATGCATGTGTTTTGTATCCAGCACCAGTTAGAGACATACTACTTTCATTGGCTGATATAGGTTTATTTAAGCCTAAATGGACTGATCAAATACAAGAGGAGTGGACTAGGAACTTGTTGAGAAATAGGGGGGAACTATCTAAAAAAGCTTTAAAATTAACAGTAGAAGCTATGAACAAAGCATTTCCTGACTCTAATGTTGAAAATTATGAAGAGTTAATTCCAGCTATTAACTTACCAGATGAAGATGATCGACACGTATTAGCTTGTGGAATTCGCTGTAATGCTGATCTAATCACAACATTTAACATCAAAGACTTCCCTCCTAAAGAATTGTACCAATACGATATTGAAGTTCAAAATCCTGACGAATTTATTTCAAACCTAATTGATTTAAATGATGATCTTGCTTGTAAAGCTTTTTCAAAAATGGCACAACGATTAAAAAATCCACCAAAAACAAGAAAACAAATTATAGAAACATTAATTAAGTGTAAGCTCAAAGCTAGTGCTAAACGATTTGACAAATGTTACTAACAACAAACAAGCTCAAGCGACAAGCGTAAATTCCCGCTAGTCGCATGCGACTATTTTTAAAAAAGTAACTTACTTCTTTTCGAGAAGCTCATTGTATTTTTCTAAGAGGAGGAGGTATTTGTTTTTCCAGTACTCGATAGACTTATTTTGATACGCAACCGACTCATCGTTTTCATAAACATGAGTTCTATTAGTTTCACTTGAAGGCTTTATCTCTGGGATGTCTTTTCCAAAATCGTAATGAATAGCTTTCCCAATTTGTAAAACCACATCTATTGAAACCTGTGGATGTTCAAAAATATTGTAAAGGTGTCGTCTACTTTTTCCGATTCTTCTAGCAAGCTCAGATATTGAAATGCCACTTTGTCGAACAGCTGCTTCAATTATTTCTCCCCTGTGTTTCATAACTTCAAATTTGGAAACAGTTGTGTGCAACTACTTACACAAAAAATTTACACAAACGAGAACAACGTTGAATATAAATTCTGGTTTCATTGTTTTTATCACGGAGAGTATTGAGAATAATAAAATAGAAGAAATTATTTTTAATAAGGGAACAACGGTTCATAAGTTGTTAATATATAGTAATTTTGAAATTAGATACTGAGGCATGGAATTTGATTTCCAGTTTTAAAAGACTATGACTATGAAAACTTTTTTTACTTTGTTAGGCTTATCAACGCTCTTTATATTTACTGGTTGTGGTACAAAGTACCAAACGGTTTCTTTTGAGAAAAAGCGCACTCCTTTAAATCCAATTGCACATAATGGCATTGTAAACTACAATCCAAACGTTGTGCTGTCCTATGCTGAAAACGCGCTTATTGAAAAAGAAGAATATGAAGCAGAAGTAGAAAAAATAAAAACCCAATACGAGAAAGCTGTTGAAAAATATAACAATGCAAATCCTGCTGAGAGGATAACCCAGGGCTTGACACAACCCCAATTAGTTTTACCTCCTCAACCAGAACTCCCATATATTTATAATGAAAAAGACTTGTCAAGTAGGATTAAAATAGAAGGAATGGAAAGAGGCACACAAAACGCATTGGATATAAATGTTTTTTTTCAGGGATATTTACCAGACGACATCAAGGTTGAAAAATCGACTAAAAAACGCAAAAAAAATGATGTTGAATATGTTGATACTGTATTTACAGGAAGAGCCAAAGTAAAACACGAAGTGCGTGTTTATGCACAATCTCCTATGGGTTCAGAATACAATGAATTTGTACGGGAAACACAACAATTCAAAGAATTAAAAACAGGATCGTACACAGATAGTATCACAGCAAGCAGAGAAATCAGAAACAAAGTTGATAGCGAAGAGAAACAAATTGCATTTACAAATATTGACCATGTAAACAACTTGTTAAACAGCCAGTTTGGAACGAAAGACGTTCACTACACCGCAAAAATATTTACGTTTAAATCAAATAAAAAGAACGATTATAGTGATCTTGACGAAGCATCAATTTTAGCACAACATGGATTTAAAATATTGAATACAGATCCGAATAGCGCTTATGAAAAATTAAATCAGGCGTATAATATTTGGACAGATGCATTAAATCAACATAGCAGTGATCGAAAAGCACGAATTAATGATAAAGTAAAAAAGGGTGTTTTACTGAACTTAATTGCAACCTCTATTTACACAGACAATTGGGAAGGAGCGCTTCGTTATATAACGGCACTCGAAAACATAAAAACAAAATCTTCAGAAACTGCGGAGTTGAATAGGCTCAGACAAATTTACAACGATTTAAAGACGAGATACGACGCCCTTGAAAAAGGTTAATTGTAAATTGATTCGAGCGTTTGTTTTAAGTTTTTGTTTTTGAAACGAAAACCTGTGGAAAGTAATTTAGAATTATCGGCTTGAACGCCTTCCAAAACAACAACAGACATTTCTCCCAATATCAATTTAAGTAAAAAGCTGGGCACTTTTGGCAACCACAATGGTTTATTAAGGGTTTTTGCCAATTGTTTAGTAAATGCTTTGTTAGTAACAGCACCGGCAAGAGTATTGTATACACCTTCAACTTGATTGTTGACTAGATGCGCATAAACAGATACAACGTCTTCTAGCGAAACCCAAGGCAACCACTGACTTCCTTTTCCGAGAGGAGCGCCCAAGTAGTATTTTACTGTTTTTGCCATTGTTGGTAAAGCCCCTCCTTTATTTGACAAAACCACTGACGTTCTCACTTTTGCAACTTTGCATTTTTCCTGAAACAAATCAGCTGTATTTTCCCATTTTTTGACTAAAGTTGATAGAAAATCATCGCTAAAAGCGTCTTCTTCTTTGTAAATTTCGTTACATTGGTTGTAATCATAACAATTTATTCCTGAAGCAGAAATATACTGGGTTAAACTAGGGATCTTATCACTTAATTCAAATAAAAATTGCGTTGTATTGACCCGAGAATCTATTAGAACTTTTTTTCGTTTTGGTGTCCATCTTTTATCGGCAATACCTGCTCCTGCTAGATTTATAATAATATCAACACCTTCTAAAGCTGCTTCTTCGATAGTTTTATTTGATGGAGACCAATTGTAATATCCGTCTCTACCTTGTGCATCACGCGTAAGTATTCGAACATTATGCCCTTGTTTTTTTAGTAAAGAAGTCAATTCTTTACCGATCATTCCAGTTCCGCCCGCAATAAGTATTGTATAGTTTTCTGACATATTGTTGTTTGTATCTAAACAAATTTTAAATGAATAAAGTTCACCTAGATTGAATAAAATATGAACTAATAGTAGTGATTTTTGATCATTATCCTTTACTTTTATAAAAAATTAGATACTATGAAAACGTTAAATACATTTATAATGGTCGCTGTAAGTTTATTTATGGCGCTAAGCATTAACGCACAAAAGGCAAATGATGAAGAGGTTGTTATTAAAAAAGTAGACAAGGAGGCTTTTAAAGAAGCGGCTGAGTCTGGTGAATATCTCACCCTTGATGTTCGTACAACTGATGAGTATATGGATGGACATATTGAAAGAGCTAAGTGTTTAGATGTTACGGATGGTAATTTTGAGTCAAATATTGAAAAACTGGGACTGAAAAAGTCTAAAAAATATCTTGTATACTGTCAATCTGGAGGTAGAAGTAGTATAGCATTAGAAAAAATGAGAGAGATGGGTTTCACACACGTATTGGAACTTGAAGGTGGTTATCAAAACTGGACAGAATAAAAACAACTTATTTCAACCTTTCTAGATAATTGATGTTGAATTCCTAGATCTTTGCTGTCATGATTAAAGCGCCTGCTTTTCAAGAGTATTATCAACGGTATAAAACCGTTTTTCTAATTTTGTTACTGATTATTTTTTATTCGGTCGGAGTTGTTGGTTTGTCTTCTGATTCTCGCGAGTATTTTTTGGGCTTATCATTTATGAATTTAGGAATTTCTTTTGCCATAATATTATTGGCCAGAGTGCAACATGATTCCAAATTTTATCTATTTGTTATAGGTGGTTTTTTTATTGGAATGGTTGCCGAATGGATTGGAATTCACACCAGTTTATTATTTGGAGAGTATACGTATGGAGAAAATCTAGGGCCGAAGTGGTATGGTGTACCCATAATAATTGGAATTAATTGGGTTATGCTTACAATGATTTCTGCTTCAATTCTTAAAACAACCAAACTACATTGGGCATCAAAGGCTTTAGGTGGAGCGATTTTGATGTTGGTGCTCGATTTATTACTGGAACCTGTTGCAATTGTCAGTGATTATTGGGTTTGGGAAGAAGAAATACCAACATCTAATTTTATAGATTGGTTTATTATTGCTTTCTTTTTGCAGCTTTGGTATTTTCGCTTTAACTTAGCTGAACCAAACAAAGTTGCGATAGCTTTGTATATAATACAAATAGTTTTTTTTACAATTTTAAATCTAGTTTAATTATGTATTGGTGGGGACCAATTGTTTTTATTGCGATTTTCATTTTTATGGAATTCAGTGCATGGGCGACACATAAATATGTGATGCATGGATTCATGTGGAAGTTTCATAAAGACCACCATATAGAAAAACCAGGTGTTTTTGAAAGAAATGATGTTTTCTTCCTCATCTATGCAATTCCTTCTTGGCTGTGTATAATGCTTGGTGTTATTTATGAATCTGCGTTATCAATTTGGATAGGCTCTGGAATTGCTGCTTATGGACTCACCTACTTTTTATTTCACGATGTGTATATACACAGAAGAATAAATTGGCTAAAAAACATTAACAACCCTTTTTTTATGGCTATTCGAAAAGCACATAAAGTTCATCATAAACACAGAACAAAAGAAAAAGGAGAGTGTTTTGGTTTACTAATAGTCCCTTTTAAATATTACAGAGCAGCAAAAAAAGCTTATCGTTTGAAACAATCTAAATCATGAGCTTATACCTTTGGATTAATTTACTGAGTTTTGCTGGTCCTTTTTTACTGAGTTTTGATAAGAAAGTACATTTTTACACCCAATGGAAAACATTAATTCCCTCAATATTGATTGTTGGATCAGCATTTATTGCATGGGATATTTATTATACTCAACTTGGTGTTTGGGGCTTTAATGAGGAACACTTATCAGGAATTTATGTTTTTAATTTACCTTTAGAAGAATGCTTGTTTTTTTTCACAATACCTTATGCCTGTGTTTTTGTTTATGAAGTCATGAGGGCGTATTTTCCTAAGTATAGACCAGTAAATTTTTCTTATTATTTTTCACTTGTATTTACACTTAGTGCATTTATTTTAAGCATTTATTTTGTTGATCAACACTATACTTTTTATGGGTTACTTACTGCAGGTATAATTAATTGGATTATATATTTTGGCTTTACTCCAAAATGGTATCCCTACTTTATCACTTCTTTTGTAGTTGTTATGATTCCTTTTTTAATTGTTAATGGTGTTTTAACAGGAGCGATAACCACAGAACCAGTTGTTTGGTACAATCAAAGTGAAATTTCAGGAATTAGAATTTATACCATTCCCATAGAAGATGTGTACTATAATTTTATGATGTTGTTGTTGGTTGTTTTATTTCACGAAGGGTTTAAAAAAACCTTTAAATAAAAGGCCTTTTAAAGGTTTACTTTCCTGGTTCTACTAAAATTTTAATGGGTAAGTAATATATGTCGTACCTACAGCACTCACGGTTTGGGATTCAATTTTTAATCACTGGCATGAATGCCAGCGCTAAAAATTGTAAGTGCTTACAGCACTGGTAAGAACTACAAATAATAAAAATAATAAAAAGTGTTCTACTATCTTTTAAATGAATAAGTAATATATATCTTAATGCCTAAAAAAACACATTACCGAATTGTAAATTAAAGTTGAATTGTAAGATTCCACTAAATTCGTGGTAGAACCACTTTTCTATATTAATTCGTTGTTTATATTTGAAGGCTATAAAAACTTGTAAATGGATTTATATATAACCATTGGTATCATTTGTTTGGCGATTTTTCTTTTTGTTAAGGATTATTTCACTATTGACACCACGTCCATTTTAATAATGGTTTTATTTATTATCTCAGGAGTTTTAAGTCCAGAAGAAGGTTTTTCCGGTTTTAACCATCCAGCAACACTCACTTTAGGCTGTATGTTTGTCGTCAGTGCAGGGGTTTTTAATTCAGGTATTATTGACAGCGTAAGTAATCGAATTGTTAAAATAGCTCGGTCAAACTACGTCATGGCGCTTATCACTTTTTGTACAATAGCAGCAGTTTTTTCCGCCTTTGTGAACGATGCAGTTGTGGTGGCAATACTTATTCCATTAGCGCTTTCAGTTTGTAGAGAAACATCTATTCCTCCTTCAAAGTTGTTGATTCCTATCTCGTTCTCTGCTTTATTTGGTGGGACTTGTACACTAATTGGAACTTCAACCAATATTTTGGTGAGTAGTATCGCAAAAAAGAGCGGGTTTGAGCCCTTCGGAATGTTTGAGTTTTCTCTTCCAGCATTGTGTTTGTTGGGAATTGGAATGCTTTATTTATTCTTTATAGCACCAATACTTCTCCCAAAGCGAAAGTCAAGTCAGTCTGAGACATTTGATAAAGTTTCT
The DNA here is from genome assembly GCA_040882265.1 of Brumimicrobium sp. GTDB lineage: Bacteria > Bacteroidota > Bacteroidia > Flavobacteriales_D > Crocinitomicaceae > Brumimicrobium. The sequence goes on from JBBEBO010000055.1 coordinate 34,749, forward strand.
GAAAACTATATAACAGAGCTACAAATTTTAAAAGATAACAAGGATATAGGTAAAACAATTAAAGAATCAGATCTAGTTCTTGCATATAATGCACAAGTTATTTCTATTCATAGGAACAATTTATCAATTGAGCCAATTAATTCAGCTACCATAAACGAAGGTGATATTTTAAAGGTATCAATAAACGCAGAAACCATTACTAAATTTGAAGAAAACGGGAAGTATCACCTTTTTGGGAATAAACAATCCATTGATGAAGCCGTTGGATCAAAGTCGATTATAGAAACGATGGTGCCCGTTGGTTCGAGACTAGCAAACAAATCGATTGCTCAAGAACGCCTTAGAAGTTTATATAAAATCTCTGTTCTCGCTATTCGACAAAGGGAAGAGGTTAAAAAGAAAGAACTATCAAATATAAAAATAAAAGAAGGTGACATGCTTCTAATTCATGCAGATGCAGATGCGATGAATTCATTGTCTAAAGAAAGAATTTTGGTATCCCTCTCTTCTTACAAAGTGAAAAAAATCAATATGCGTAAGGCTGTTATTGCTATTTTAGTAATGGTTGGCGTAGTTCTAGCCGCAGCAATAGACTTGACTTCAATCTTAATAAGCGCAATGGTTGGGAGCATGGTGTTAATTCTCACTTCCGTATTAAAACCTAAAGAAGCTTATGAAGCAATTGAGTGGAAAGTGATTTTTATGATTGCGGGTGTACTTTCGATGGGTAACGCCCTTGAAAAAACAGGCGGAGCTGAGATGATTGCCGATTTTGTGTTTAATTATTTTGGAGAGTTTGACCCAAGAATTATGCTAAGTTTAATATTTTTAGTCTCCTTCTTGTCCACAAATGTGCTCTCAAGTAAAGCAACCGCAGCTTTGATGGCGCCAATTGTGATAGGACTTTCAAGCACCCTAGGGTTAAGCGAAAAACCGTTTTTAATTGCCGTAATGTTTGCTTGCTCTTTAACCTTTATGACTCCAGTAAGTTATCCAACAAACACGATGGTATACGCCCCTGGAAACTACAAATTCAACGATTTTTTAAAGGTGGGAACACCACTTAATGTCGTTATATGGATTGCAGCGTCATTTATTATTCCGTTCTTTTTCCCTTTCTGATTTTCATTATCGTCAGGGGTAAACTCATATTTTTTTAAGTTTGAACTAGATTGGACAAGCCAATCTGTCTTTTTAAAAAGCGGTTTAAAAACAAAAGTCCGCCCCCCAATAAAGGAAGCGGACTTTCATACACCTAAACCAACATGAAAAACTACATACCTATGACTTAGACGGTCAGGCGGTTTTGATTGTTTTTAAAGACTAAGATTTCTTCTCGTCTATTTTATTTTCACTCTTTTTGTTTTTATCGCGGTTCAACACCATAAATTCGCGCAATTTAATCTCTGTTTTATATCGCTTTTCGCCTTCTTTTGTCGTGTAAGCATCATTTACAAGTTGACCTTCAAGCGCAATTTCAGCTCCTTTTTTTAGAAGCTTATTACACAAGTCTGCGCTTTTGCCCCATGCCACTACATTGTGCCAATGTGTGTTTTCTACCCACTCACCACTTTTATCTTTGTACGATTCGTGTGTTGCAACTCTAAAACGTGCAAGTGCGTTTCCGCCTTCTAATGCTTTAAATTCAGGATCTATTCCTAAGTTTCCGATTAAACTAACTGTGTTTCTTAACGTGTTCATGTCTGTAAATTTTAATTAATAATTGTTTGAACATTTCGTCATGAGCTGACTTTCAGCGACTGATACTGCAAAGTTGAGACATCTACTTTCCTAAATTCGGTTGTTTGTCAATTGTTGTCGAATGTTTTTCGTTTGTAAATGATTAAAACCGCTTATAGACCTGAAAAAACTGAGG
>JBBEBO010000056.1:0-6021 GCA_040882265.1 Brumimicrobium sp.
AATGCATTCCTAAACTCCAGCCCACGACCTCGAAATAAAACACAACTCTGCGTCACCTCGAATGAAGTGAGAGGTCTGTTTTACTTTTTGGAGACCACTGATTTTACACTTGTTTTAAACAATTAAGTTATTGATAACGACATATATTATTTACCCATTAAATTCGTGGTAGAACCATATAGTTTATGGTTTGCTTACTCTATAAAACAGCAATAATCTGACATACTCTAAATCAAAAAAATCCCATAAACAAATTGCTCATGGGATTTTTAAAAGTTATTTAATAATTTTATTCTTGTCTAATGCTATAATCTTTGTGATTTGCCTTTTCAGATGCTGCATATGCAATAGAATTGTAATTGAAGTCACCTAAAATCTCTCTGGCTTCAAATAAAAGTCCCATAGGAACTTTCTCATCTGCTTTAAAACAAGTAATCACTTCTTCTTTTGGAGCTGTAAATTCTGCAGGTTTACTTGCAAACTTTTCATCTTTCCACTTGCCAATATGGTTGATTCCATTTTTGTGAATAATTCCATCATATTGCACAGCAATACCGTGTTTAAATTTAGTTTCATCACCTTTAATCGGCTTACCCATATAAACGAAGTCTACCTCGGAACGCTGCTTAAACGGAGTTAAGTCATTTAAACCAACACCAGTTGCAGGTTCAACCTTAACTAGAGGGTCAACTTCTTTAGTTGTTGTGGCAACCATAAAGAAGAAAAGCAACATAAATACAATGTCAGGTAAAGAGGAAGTATTTATTCCTGGAGCTTTTCTACCATCATCTTTTTTAAATTTTGACATACCTATTTATTTGGTTTAACTTCAATAATCCTCAGTGGATAAAGTAACTCAATCAAATCCATGTACTTTCTGTACTCCTTTACTTTTGGAGTATTTTCAAGTTTGTTTTGTTGGTAATAAAGATTCATCTCTGAATATGAAACACCGAAGAGTTCTTCAGCTTCTTCATTTCTTAATTCTGTTACAGCCTTCTCTACTTCAGATTGAACTGCGACGTAAGCACTATAATCAGTTTGTATAAAAGATTCTAGACGAACGTGAGCCTGAAGCGCAATTTCTGGCATTTCTTTTTTACCACTAAACTTCGTGTACAAATCAATCATTGCGATTTTTTTGTTCCACTGTTCTATTTCATTGTTTGTTTGTTCGATAATCTTCTCTATACGATCAGTTATTTCGTCTTGTTTTTCGTAAATATCTAATCTATCATAAGCTTCATTTAACCGTTGTTGATAGAGTGCTTTACTACCAAAAGCATAGTATGGATAGTTTTGTTTACGATCCACTTTTTTATCTCTATTAGTTGTATAGAAATGTTTGATTTTACCATTCAAACTTTCTATATTATCTGGGCGAATTGTTGTGTCACGCGCCTGAATAACTTGCTTACTATTAATATTTATTTTGTAAATATTTTTCTTTTGTATAGGAGGTTGATCTTGTTTTTCAACCTTTTTTGGAATTTTACGCAGGTAGGCTGTATCCTTATCCATTGTGGTAGTCACAAGGAAGAATATCAGCAGCAAGAAGGCGATATCCGCCATCGAACCTGCGTTTATTTCCGGTGCTTCTCGCTTTGCCATGCTTAGTTCTTTCTAATTAGTTTAACTATATATCCCATTGCCAATGCTAAAACTGTACAAATTGCTATTGCAACAAGTGCGGTAATTATACCAGCATGTGTAAAGTCAATAACACCTTGTTCAACCATCACATCTTTGGTCAATTTTAAAGATTCATTACTATCGGTAGTTCCAATTGCATAAACAATAAAGAAAAACGCAGCAGCAATAACAATCCCTAGTATTGATCGAATGGCATCGAATGGACGTTTAATCAGCATTACTATAAAGAAAAACACCATTAAAGCCGCACATGCGATAAGTGAAAAATAGGCTAAAAATATAACTATATTAAAAGATGAACTGTCTTTAAAAGCTTCTTGAACTTCTTGAGCACTCTCGTTATTTACACCTTCGCCCATCACCATTAATCCGAAAATTAAAAGTGGGACAATGATTGCAACACGAATAATGATGCCCAGAACATTTAATTTTTTTTCTGTAACCATAATATTTGGTTTTAAAATTCGTAAAAGACTAACTTTTATTACTTAGTAGTCACTTTGTATTTTAACATCATATCGATTAACGAAATTGATGCATTTTCCATTTCATTTACAATACCATCTATTTTAGAAACGATGTAGTTGTAAAAAATTTGAAGGAAAATTGCAGATATCAAACCAAATACTGTTGTTAAAAGTGCTACCTTAATACCACCTGCAACTGTAGTTGGAGAAACCTGACCATCAGAAACGATTTTATCAAAGGCTTGAATCATACCGATTACTGTACCCATGAAACCAAGCATTGGTGCAAGTGCAATAAATAATGAAATCCATGGCACACCTTTGTCTAAAAGTCCCATTTGCACCCCACCGTAGGAAACTACTGATTTCTCTACAGATTCGATACCTTCATCAGCACGGTCTAATCCTTGATAGAAAATTGAAGCTATTGGACCTCTTGTATTTCTACAAAGCTCTTTTGCTTCCTCTACACCACCACTCGCTAAAGCGTCTTCAACGTCTCTTAAAAACTTCTTCGTGTTGATAGAAGAAAGGTTTAAGTAAACAATACGCTCAATACAAAGTGAAAGACCAATAATCAAGGCGATTAATACAATTCCCATCCAGAATGCATCACCCTCAATGAATTTCTGCTTAAGCACTGAAGTAAAACCTTCAGGAGCTGAAGATTCTTCTGCATTATCTTCAGAATCATCAGTTGCCGCAACAACTTCTTCCTCTTCTTCAAGGTCGATAGGGTCGCTATCTGTTGTGTCTGAAGTAGCTTCAAAAACTAAATTTCCTTGTTCGTCAATCGAATCACCACCCTCAGAGTTTTTTAAAGGGTCTTGTGAATTCACTAATGTACTAAAGCCGATTGTAAATAAACCAGCAATAACTAAAGAACTAACTATTTTTTTCATGTTCCAAAGATTAAAAATTAATCGTTAATTAAAATTATTAAATATTCAAAAATAAGCAAAAATTTACAAGTCCAATGGCGGAGAGAGAGGGATTCGAACCCTCGGTTCTGATACAATCAGAACACTCGCTTTCCAGGCGAGCCAGTTCAACCACTCCTGCACCTCTCCATAAAGGACTTATTCCTTTTCGGTGGGCTAAAGTACAAAAAAATATTAATCTGAGTAAAATCTAAGTATCTATCTTATTATTATCTTAATATTAAGTTCGTTTATTGTTGAATTTTAAGGTTTTTTAAGGTTTTTTGGAATTAACAATCAGTTTTGTTCAGGAAAAATAAAACAAACCACTCGCGATGTTTATTTCGACGTAGATCAACCCATCGCGAGGTGACAGGGTTCGATTAATTTCGAGGTCGTGTTATATACAGTATATAACACGTCCCTAATTGCCTTGGATCACTTCGAATGAAATGAGAGGTCTCAATTTCCCCAGACAATGGTGATAAACAGCCTACGTTCTACCATTAAATTTCTCCAACCAAACTCTTTTTAAACGCATCTTTAATTTCTTCATTGTCATCTAAATTACCAAGCAAATACATTATTTTAGTAATTGCAGCTTCGGTTGTCATATCAGCTCCACTTATAACCCCAAGTTTATTAAATGAAGTACTTGTTGCATACTTTCCTTGTTCAACACTACCGGTATAACATTGAGTAATGTTTACTACGATTCCACCTGAACTAATGTATTTTTCTATCATTTCATGAAAAACTGAGTTGTTAGGTGCATTTCCAGCGCCAAATGTTTCAAGTACAATTGCTTTTACATTGTTGTTATCAAATAAACTTTTGTAAACTGTAGTTGAAAATCCAGGGAATATTTTCAATAACGCCACTCGATCATCCATCTTCCAATTAAAGGACAAATCTTTTTTAGGAGATCTGTACAATGCGTTGTTGTTATACTTTATATCAACTCCTGCGATAGCTAATTCAGGATAGTTAGGTGATAGAAAAGCTTCAAAAGCATTTGCTGAGACTTTAGTTGTTCTATTTCCTCTATATAAAGAATATTCGAAATAGATTGCAACTTCTTTAATAATAGCGCTTCCTGAATAATCTTTTTTTGCAGCGATTTCTAATGATGTAATTAAATTTTCCTTTCCATCTGTTCGAATTGTTCCTATCGGCAGTTGAGATCCTGTTAAAATCACTGGTTTTGTAAGTCCTTGAAGCATATAACTTAATGCACTTGCAGTATAAGCCATTGTATCTGATCCGTGTAATACAACAAAACCATCATAATCAGCGTAATTGTTAACGATCATTTGGGCAAGTTCTTGCCAGATTAACGGATTCATATCTGAAGAATCAATAGGCATACCTAAAGAGACAACAACAAGTTCAGCATCTATTTTGGAGAGTTCTGGTATTTGATCATTTAAATGGTTGAAATCAAAAGCAGTTAACACACCTGTTTCTGAATCTTCAATCATTCCAATTGTTCCACCAGTATATATCATTAGAATTTTTGATTGCTCCATAACTGTTATTTAATTTGAAAAATTTCAAGCGCATTTTTTGTTGTTATTTCTCCTATTTTTTCTTCACTGATTCCGTAGATATTTGATAGTTTCTCTGCTATTTTTGGGATGTAGCTACTTTCGTTGCGCTTTCCACGAAATGGAGCTGGAGCTAAATAGGGTGCGTCAGTTTCTAGGACTATGTTTTCAAGAGAAATGTTTTCAATAGCTTTATCTAAACCACTGTTTTTAAATGTAACCACGCCACCAATACCTAGTTTGAAATTACCGTAATTTAAAATCTTTTTTGCTTGTTCTTCTGTCCCCGTAAAGCAATGAAATACTCCAAAAAGTTGATCGTTATTTTCTTTATCTAAAACTTCGAAAATTTCGTCAAATGCTTCACGACAATGTATGACAATTGGTAAGCCTTCTTCTTTAGCCCAGTTTATTTGTGCGATAAATGCTTGTGTTTGTTCTTCCTGAAGTGATTTATCCCAGTATAGATCAATGCCTATTTCTCCAATTGCGATGTGATGCCCTTTTTTGTAGTGTTTTTTTATGTTTTTGAATTGACTTTTCCAATCTTTTTGAACATCGCATGGGTGAATTCCCATCATTGAGTAGCACTGTCCTGGATAATTATTAACCAATTTCTCCATTCCTTCAATAGAATTGCTGTCAATATTTGGTAGAAAAATTTTCTCAACACCACTGTCAAATGCGCGCTGTATCATTTCGCTACGATCTTCGTCGAATTTTTCTGAATATAAATGTGCGTGTGTATCAATGTAAGTCATAAAACTATTGTTTTCTAATCCTTTTGTAAATTTTAATGCCGATCATAAGTGCTATGGCCACTGCGAAAAATCCAACTGTGCCTTTTATCCAATTGAAATTATCTTTCATTAAAACGATAAATATTATAGAAACCAAAGCAAGTGTCGCAGCTTCATTCCATATTCTTAGTCCATTTGATGTCCATTTAAATCTATCATTTCTTAGATCAATTAAGATTTTCTGACAAATAAAGTGGTAGACAATTAGTAAAAAAACAAAAGTCAACTTAATGTGCATCCAACCCATTTCCAGATAAAATGGCTGAAGGACAAGCATTGTAATTCCAAAAGCGACTGTTAGAATCATGGCAGGAGTAGTAATGATCCACCATAATTTCCTTTCCATTATTTTAAATTGATTGGAAAGTATGTTTTTTTCACTTTCTGACTTTTGTTGAGCTTCAGTATGATAGATGAATAAGCGCACGATATAAAATAATCCCGCAAACCAGCTCACCATAAAAATCAGATGCAATGCTTTAATGACTGTAAAACTCATAACCACAAATTTAAGCGAATATTTATGTAAGGCTATATTTTTGGTTTTGAAATGTAATATTCTCGCCCTAGCATCTGAAAATATTTTTTGTGAATATATAAACTTTATTGCGGATTAAATTCACCCAATTAAATC
>JBBEBO010000057.1:0-21334 GCA_040882265.1 Brumimicrobium sp.
CTTTGGAGGGGGCTAGGGGGAGGATAATAGTTAGAGAAAAGGCAATTAAATAACCTTTTTCCGTAGTAGAAGTCAATCTTGGGTAAACAAACGGATATGCATATTAATTAGTCACTAAGTGAGCCATCAAGGGCAAACGCCGTCACTCGTCACTAATTCACTATACATTCGGGTTAAACGCACTCACAACCGTTTCAAAACGCATATCAATGTCTAATTCAACCGGTGTTGTTTCACCTGACTTCGTGTTTTTAGCTTTTCCTTTTAGGGTAAAAACAAATTTACCAGATTTAAACTTCAATTGTTTTACATCAGCGCTTCCTTTTATAAATTCGTAGGTATTATTTTCATCACTTAAATTATCAGTGTACAGGATTGAAACACCGCTGTTATTCTCTTTGTTTTGCGGTACAATAGCGTATTTTCCTTTAGGATTTTCGTAGATTTTATCTTTAAATAAGACTATTTTAAACGATTGGTCATTTGCGTCATTAACGCGAATAGAAATCTTGTTTTTATTGATAATAATATCGTTCTTACGCTTGTTAAACAAGGATATTTTATCGCTCTTATCTCCTATTTTAAAAGTAACTTTTCCCAGGTTTAAATATTCAGAGCCTTGACTTTTTTTGGAGGGCTTTTTCTTATCCTCCTCTGAATCATCGGTTTCAACCTCCATGTATTCTCCGTTCCACTTTCCGTCTGGAAGATCGTCATAAGATTCTTTTTCATTGTCAGTATTACCACTGCATGCAACTAAAAAAAAACCAAGTAAATAGATCAAATTATATTTCACTGCTTGTCACTTTTGTTATTTGAAAACTTTTTATTCGGGTTAAATCTTTTTTTCTTTTTAGAAGACCCACCTCCTTTGTGATACGGTTTTCCATGGTGTGAACTCTTAACATTCCAAGCGGGGCCTTCACCAAGCTCTTTTGGAAGTTCTTTTTGTGGAACGATAGAGCCAATTAAATCTTCAATTTTTGAAAAACGACGCATATCTTTTGGGTTGACTAGCGTAACCGCTTCCCCTTTAGTATTTGCTCTTGCGGTTCGTCCAACACGGTGAACATAATCTTCGGCATCCATTGGTACATCATAATTGATCACCATATTGATTTCTTTGATATCTATTCCTCTACTCATAACATCTGTAGCTACAAGCAATGGAATCCGACCAGATTTAAACCCACGCAAAACTTCTTCTCGTTCATCTTGTTGTAAGTTTGAAGAAATTCCACTGGTTTTAAAACCACTTTTCTTTAAAAACTGAACGATCTCGCTCACCTTACTTTTGGTCGATGTAAAAAGAATAATTCGCTGATAATCTTTTCGCTCTTCTAGCAGTGATTTTAATAAAGGGTTTTTCTGGTTGTCAAAAGTCAAATATTTGGACTGATCAACTCCTTCAGCAGGTTTTGATAGCGCAAGATTGATTTCAACTGGATCTTTTAGCAATGTATGCGCAAATTTCCTGATTGCTGGAGCCATCGTTGCGCTAAACATTAAATTTTGACGTTTTGGAGGAAGTTTTTTAAAGATTTGCGTTAAATCATCAATGAAACCCATATCTAACATTCGATCAGCTTCATCTAAAATTAAGTGTTCTAATTTTGAAAAGTCTGCATATCCCAATTTTAGGTGCGACAAAAGTTTTCCAGGAGTAGCAACAATGATGTCTGTTCCTTCAAGTAAAGCCGTTTTCTCTTCCTGCCAATCTTTTCCATCTCCTCCGCCATATATTGCTTTGGAACTAACAGACACAAAATAAGAAAGCCCTTGAATTTGTTGTTCAATTTGTACCGCTAATTCACGTGTTGGAACGATAATCAATGTGTTGATTGAAGCTTCTTCTCTCCCTGTAAGTTTATGTAATATTGGCAAAACAAAAGCTGCTGTTTTTCCAGTACCTGTTTGCGCACAACCAATGATGTCTTGGTTTTTCATGATGACCGGTATAGCCTCCTCTTGAATGGGCGTAGCCGTATCAAACCCCATGTATTCAATGGCCTCGATTAACTGATCATTTAATCCTATTTCTCTAAATTTCATGGAGGTAAAGATACAAATTATTAGTCAAGTAGTTGATAGGAAAGACCTATAAAAGCTGAGTACGCAAATTAAAAAAACATAAATTCTTCAAAAGTGTTTTACTTAATACATTAGGTCTGGCTATATTAAATTCTATTCGGAGGGATATGAAACATAAATTTACGTGTGTAAACAACAATCTAACGAACTCAAAATTCGACTCTTGTCTTTCGTCTCTATTTTATATCTTTGTATAAAAATTTTCCAACATGAAAAGAGCATTAACATCCTCAATTTTAATTCTTTTATCAGGTTTTGTTCTTAGTCAGGAAGCAAAACTAGTAACCCAACAACGAATTCGTGGAACGATTACAGATTTTAAATTCAGTCCCGACAGTGATTATTTAGCAAATATAAGTGAGGGAGACGCAAGCATTAATGTTTGGCACTTATCTTCTCAAAAAATTGTTGGATCCTTTCAAGAGTATAGTGAAGAGGTTAAGTATTTCTCTTTTAATTCATCAGGCAATGAGTTGGTGAGTATTCACAGCGACAATCTAGTAATAAGATGGAGTCTAGACGATTGGTCATTAAAAGATTCTATTCGATTGGACTACCAACCCGATATGGTTGATTTTTCTGAAAATCACGTTTTTATTGGTAAATATGGAGAAGTAACAGCTTATTCACCAGACTTTTCATCAAAAAACACATTCAAACTTAAAGGAAAACCAGCAAGTAGTCATATCGATAAAACGCACCTATGGTTGGGAACAGATAGTGGTGAATTAAGCAAGATTAACCTTAAATCTTTAGAAGTAGAAGTTCAAAAAAATTATAAAAAGACGGATTTTGCCGACATAGATGTTTCCGTTGCAAAAGACAGAATTGTGTCCCTAAATGACGATGGCTCAGTCTCAACTATTATGCTTAATAGTATGGCGTTAGCTGAAACAATCAAACCGTTAAGTGGGATAAATTTTGGGTCACAGTATGGAAAAATACATGCGGGTGCAGGTCTAATTGCATATATAAGTGAGAAAAATCAAGTTGATTGTTACAACCTTGAAGGTAATTTAGTTTTTCAACTTATCGACACGGTTGAAGCGGAAGAAATTAAAGTACTAGAATTTTCTTCTGATGGAAGTGTCTTGTGTTCTTCAAGTTTTAAAGAACGTTTATTTCTTAAAACAAAAGCTACAGAAAACAGCATCAAAATTTGGGATCTAAATAGACAGGGGTTAATTGGTGAATTAAAAGGTACAGTAAATCCAGTAAATCAATTTTCTTTTCATCCCGAACAAAATATCGTCGCTTTACTAGGCGAAGATCATTCAATTAGTCTTTGGGATGTCGACTATGCAGAAAAATTGTTTGACTTTCAATTAGAAAAGCCTAAACGGGAACAAAAAATTGCATTAATGGATGATGAAGATAAAAGGGAAGTAAATAATTCAACACGAACTATAGGAGGTTCTAAAGTTTTAAATGTCGATAAACTAAAAGATAAAGTTATAGAAAACTCAGTGCGCCGATCTGTAAACCGGAAGCTAAGAAAAGAACCCGTTTTGCTTCAATTCTCTTCTAAAGGAAATTACCTTATAACAAAGCTTGATAATGATGAAGTTCGGATTTATAAGTTTGATGGTCAAAAATTAGAATACCTTCACTATGCAGAACATCAACAAGAACGAATAAATAAATTCATCACAGATCCAGAGGAAAAGCATTTGATTTGTATGGGTGCTGGCGATGAAGCTGTTTCAGTTGTTGAATTAAAAACGGGTGAATTAAAAAGGAAATTAAAAACAAAAAACAAAAATTCTGAATACGAGTTTTTAAATAATGCTATTTCAGGAGCCTATAATCCCAACGGTAACAATTTTGCCGTTTGTACTGGAAGGGGGCAAATATTTGTGTGGAACTCAAGCTTTACAGAAATTTTTAAAACAGAAGGAAATAACATTTTTAGAGCAGGAGCTAATGCTTTTATTAACTATTCCGCTGACGGATCTAAGCTTTACATGAAGGGGATTGATGGTGTTCGTGGTTATGATATAAAAACCCTAAACCCTCTTGAAACTAACAAGCTTAAAATGCCAGGACGTCCATATTCACTCGATTCTCCACAAGACTTTATGGTTGGATTTGACGAAAACACAGGGTACATTGAGGACCTTTCTTCAAGTGATTTAGTCGACTTTAAAATCAATAGCGGTCTAATCAATGCTGTTGATGCCTCAACGAGAGGTTATATTGGAATTGCACTTAAAAATGGAGAGTTTCGCTTAGTTGATGTTAAAAGCGGAAAGTTACTCGCTACATTCGTTGGTGAAGGTGAAAATACGATTATAAAAACCGAAGAAAATTATTATAAAGTAAACAAAGAAGGATTTGATTTAGTTTCCTTTCGAATTGGAAGAAAAGCATATCCTTTTGAACAATTCGACGCTTATTACAATCGCCCAGATATTGTTTTAGCTGCGCTCAAATGTCCAGATGAAGAATACATTGAATTATACGAAAACGCACACGAAAGAAGGTTGAATAAACTCAATATTACAAATAAAGAAGCGCCAGATTTTAGCACACTACCTCAGTTAAAAATTGCAAATCGTTCAAATGTTCCTTTTTCGCAAAAAGAAAAGAACTTAACACTGAATTTAAAAGCATCAAGTAATGGAAAACAACTGAAAAAAATCAAAATTACCATCAATAATGTTCCTGTAGAAGAGAAAGCAATCAGCGGGAATCAGATTGATGAGTCAATTGATATAGAGCTCATTTCCGGTTTAAACAAAGTAAATGTCATCGTTATTGACGAATCAGGTCAGGAGAGTCTCGCTGAAAGTGTGAGTGTTAATTGCCTTAGAAAGGACAAACCAACACTTTATTTAATAACTGTAGGAACTTCAGATTATAAAGATGAGCGATATAGCCTTAACTATGCAGCAAAAGATGCCATGGATTTAAAAAGCTTATTTACAAAATACGACAAAGGAAATTTTGCTGAAGTAAAAACAATCTCTTTAACGAACGAAGAAGTGCAAAAGGAAGCTTTTGGTAAGTTAAAAACGTTTTTAGATCCTTCTCAAAGAAATGATCAAGTAATCTTTTATATCGCTGGCCACGGTGTCTTAGATGAAGATTACGACTATTATTACGGAACACATGATATTGATTTTTTATCTCCACAACAAAGAGGTTTGGCTTATGACAAATTGGAAGATATTTTAACAGGTATAGCTCCCGTAAAAAAACTACTCATCATGGATACTTGTCATTCGGGGGAAGTTGAGGCTGATGAGGTTTCAGAATCGGACGATCAGGAAGATGATTTGGCTTATGATGATGTGACTTTCAGAGCTGTTGGTCCAAAGCTTCAAGAAGGGACTGAAACGAGAGCTTCCGCTGGTAAAATGGCACGTTTGCTGTTTGCAGATATCCGAAAAGGAACGGGAGCAACTGTAATCTCAAGTGCTGGAGGTGTTGAGTTTGCCATGGAAGGGGATGACTGGAAAAATGGTTTGTTCACCTATTGTTTATTAAATGGTATGACAAACAAAACTGCCGATTTAGATAATAATGGAACAATCATGCTTTCTGAGCTTCAAACGTATTTGATAGATAAAGTAGGTAAGCTTTCGCATGGCAAACAAGTCCCTACAACAAGGGTTCAAAATATTCGATTGGATTATCCAGTTTGGTAATTGTGAATAATCACAAAGGAGACAAAAAAAGTGTGTTCAGATTGGGTTTTGTTTTTTTGACTGAATTCTTCGAGTATAAATATGGGTCGTGCCTACAGCACTTACATTATTTGTTGACTATTTTAGACCCTGGCATAAATACTAGGGCTAAGTATGATCGTGCTTACAGCACTCTTATTACCTAGCCTATTAATTATTATTTCATTTTTTTTGGATTCTTTATAAATTATTTTTTAACTTAAATGGAATCAAAAAAAAACGACCTATGGCAAATACCTACACCAAAATCTATGTACATGCTGTCTTTGCAGTTAAGTATAGAAAGGCTCAATTACATTCCAACTGGAGAAAAAATCTATTTGGAGTAATTGGAAATATTGTAAATCAAGAAGGTGGTAATACCATTTCAATTAATGGGATTCATGACCATGTTCATTGTTTTTTCATTTTAAAACCTAGTATGTCAATTTCAAAGATTGTTCAACTGATAAAAGGTAAATCTTCAAAATGGATCAATGACCAAAAACTAACAAATACTAAGTTTAGCTGGCAAAGTGGATATGGCGCCTTTACTTATGGACAATCTCAAGTTAACGATGTTGTTAAGTACATTCAGAATCAGGAATTACATCATAAAAAGAAAACATTCAAAGAAGAATATTTGCTGCTTCTTGAAAAGTTTGAAGTGGATTACAATGAAACTTATGTATTTAAAGATCTTATTTAAACTTCACATAAAAGATTTGATTTTCAAGAAACTGAATTATGCAGTACCTTAGGTACTAACCATTCTTAGCCTAGGCATTTATGCCTGGGATTTGAATGTATATTTACGATCTGGAGTGCTGTAAGTACGACCCATTAGTTTTTGGAGTCATATTTTATTACTTCGAAAACTTCAAATATTGTGCGAATCGAAATACGTATCACAAACCTGTTAAATGGAAGAATTTAACGAAAACCCTTTCGAATTGCCACTAACTCAACTATATTTGTAATCATGCGCAAAATAATTCCATTACTATTTATCCTGCTATTAAGCGCTCCATTTTTGGGGACGTTTAGCTGGTTGAAAATGGAAAAATACGTCGTGCGTAAATCGATTAAACACAAAATCATTGAAGGAATTGATGCTGATATGTTGGTGCATTTGTCTTTTGCAAAAGCGGATACAACAGTAAAACTCGATTGGAAACACAGTAAAGAATTCGCTTACAATGATGAAATGTACGATATAGTTGAGCGAACTTATTCAGAAGATAGCGTGAAATATGCTTTGTGGTGGGATAATGAAGAAACACAATTGAACAAAAAATTAAATCAATTAACTAATAATTTTATTCAAGGAAATCCTGAAGATGAAAATAAAAGCAATCATTTTGGATTTGTTGTGAAACACTTCTTCTGCGATGAGCTACCAACTTTCTTTTTAATTAAGAATAATGAGTCCAAAGAAGCATTTTGGTTGTATTTAGAGAAAAGACCACTTAAATATAGTAATGTAGATTCCCCACCTCCAAAAATTATAATTCAAAACGTTTAAACTGAAGCAAACTTCAGTTCGTTTGTCATTTTAGCTTTAAGCTATGCATGACACATTAGTTCAACATATGCGTTGAACAAGACATTTTATGAATTATAATTTAACAGTTAAAATGAAAAATATTTTATTGATCCTATTGCTGTTGGTGAATGGTTTTTTTATTCACTCTCAGGTAGTAACGGTTTTGGGTAAAGAAACGAAAGATCCGCTGGATTTAGTGAGTATTGGTTCAAAATCCTCAAAGAAAATAGTCTATACCAATGCCAAAGGAGAGGCTGATTTAAATGTTTTAAAATCTGCGGACACCCTAGTCTTTCAGCTTTACGGATATATTTCTAGGTCAATTGCATGGAGCGATCTAAAGGCTCAGGATTTTACTGTCATTTTAGAACTAACCACATTTACACAAGATGAATTCGTTGTTTCTGCTTCACGTTGGAGACAATCGAAGCGAGATATTCCTTACAAAGTGAGCGGAATGAATCAAAAAGACATCCAATTATTAAACCCTCAAACTTCAGCTGATTTATTGGGGGCAAGTGGTGAAGTCTTTATCCAAAAGAGTCAACAAGGTGGAGGTAGTCCAATGATAAGAGGGTTTTCAACGAATCGATTGCTCTATACTGTAGACGGTGTAAGAATGAATAATGCTATTTTCCGTGGAGGAAATATCCAAAGTGTTATTTCTTTAGACGCACAAGCAATGGAAAATGTTGAGGTGCTATTTGGACCTGGCTCCGTTATTTATGGAAGCGATGCAATTGGTGGAGTCATGAGTTTTCAAACGTTAGTTCCTGAACTCTCAGCAAATAAAAAAAGTATCGTGACAGGAAAAGCCTCCTCTAGAGTTAGTTCTGCCAACAACGAGTTTTCAAATCATTTAGATATTAACATCGGCTGGAAGAAGTGGGCGCTCTTAACGAGTATCAGTCACAATCGCTACGGAGATTTAAAAATGGGCTCAAATGGTCCTGACGATTACCTTAAACCTTTTCATGTTGAACAAGTAGACAGCGTCGATCAAGTATTTCAAAATGAAGACCCTGAAATGCAAGTTCCTTCGGGTTTTACCCAAACCAACTTGATGCAAAAAATCAGATTTAAACCAAATGAGAATTGGGATTTTGAATATGCATTTCATTATTCTGAAACTTCAGCCTACGATCGTTTTGATCGATTAACAGAAGTAGATGATGATGGACTTCCAGTTAGTGCTGTGTGGAAGTATGGGCCTCAAAAATGGATGATGAACCAACTGTCAATTTCAAACTCAAAAAGCAATAAACTTTATGACAATATGAGCTTAAGAATTGCACATCAAGGTTTTGAGGAGAGTCGCATTGATCGAAAGTTCAACAAGTCTCGCCTTCGAACACGTTTAGAGGAGGTGACTGCTTACTCTGCGAATTTAGATTTCGAAAAACGAAACAAACGCCACCGATTTTACTATGGATTGGAAGGTGTTCTGAACCAAGTAAATTCCACAGGAAGCGCTGTTGACATTACAGATAATTCTGATATTCCGACAGCGAGCCGTTATCCTCAAGCAGATTGGAGCACTTACGCAGCGTATTTAAATTATCAGTTTGACATTACAGAAAAACTGAATCTCCAGGCTGGAGGACGTTTTACTCAATACATGGTAAATGCGGATTTTTCAGAAAACTTGGCGTTTTATCCATTTGATTTTTCAACCGCAGAAATAAATAATAAAGCGTTAAACGGGTCGCTTGGTCTGGTATCTAACCCAACAAAAAGATGGCATTTTAGTATAAATGCTTCAACAGCATTCCGTGCTCCCAACGTGGATGATATTGGCAAAACTTTTGATTTTTCTGCTGGAAACACAACCGTTCCAAACCCAAATCTCCAAGCTGAATACGCCTACAATGGTGAGATTAGCGTTTCACGTGTTTTAGGAAAATTCGCAAAATTAGACGTAACTGGGTTTTATACTTATTTAGACAATGCAATTGTGCGAAGAGAGTCCCAATTGAACGGACAGGATAGTATACTGTTTGATGGTACAATGAGTCAAGTTTTCGCACTTCAAAATGCAGCTTATTCTGATGTATATGGAGTAAATGCAAGTTTAGAAATCAAACTTCCAGCAGGATTTGGTTTGCGTTCCAACTTTAGTTATCAGTTGGGCGTTGAAGAATTGGAAGACGGTTCTACAACTCGCTCAAGACACGCTGCTCCATGGTTTGGTGTTACGCGATTAACGTATAGAAGAAAAAATCTAGAGCTCCAACTAAACACCATGTACAGCGGTGAAATTTCAGCTGAAAATCTGAATGTAGGAGAGCGGCAAAAAGCCTATTTGTATGCCAAAGATGAAAATGGTGATCCATATTCTCCGAGTTGGTACACACTCAATTTTAAAGCGATGTACAGCGCCACTCAACACCTCATCGTAAGCGGAGGGATCGAAAACATCACAGATATTCGTTACAGAACCTACAGTTCAGGGCTAGCTGCCGCTGGGAGAAATTTTGTGCTTTCTTTGATTGTGAAGTTTTAGCGGAAAAAAATGATTGAATGAATTTGGAACTTTATTTAAATAACGTCGAGGTAATACTCGGCGTTCTTTTATGAAGATGTTTTTTTATCTACTTAGAAACAGTTCCAAGTAATGAAATATTTAGGAGTTAAAGACACCGACAAAGAGCGGTTTGGCGCTTGGCGAAGGTGTCGATTTTCGCCACAAATATTGATGCGAAGAACCAAACTTTGATTAACCACAAATGCGTCTGCCGAGCAATGAACCGCCACTTTTGCCAAATGCCTGTTAGTTGTAGTTTTTTATTTCATTTGTCGGTAATAATCTAGAATCTTCTAATGCTGCTGTTCTGTGCCCCGCTTTTTTTTAGATAGTCAGGATTTTGAGCAAATTCCATAAATTTCAAAACAGACTTGTGCTCCACCAATAGGACAGCATCCCATTTTTCTGAGTTGGGTCCAATTAGAAAGTCGTTGCTCTTTCCAAAATAGATAATCCGGCTCCCTGCCTTCTCCAATTCAGGCAAAGTACTGTCCATATAGATTTGGTAAGCTTCTTCTCCACTGATATCTTTATCAGGTTTTAATTCTTCAAGGTTTGTATAATCAGCTGTTGTTCTAAACTTCAGTAAGTTCAACATCACAATCTTTCCTTTGTCATGGAATTTTTGGTAAAACTCCTTTCCTGCTTCAGGACTTGCATCAATGTGTTTCTTCATTTATATTTATTTCGTGTTAATTCAAATTACACCTAACTAAAAAAACAGTGTGTTTTGAGTATGTCATTAAGCAATTTATTCCGCTCATTATTCTTTAATTAGCTTCAAGGTGCTTCCAGCGACATGCAAGAAGTAAATTCCGTTTGGTTGTTTATTTAAAAAAACTTGGTGTTTACCATTTACTAAATCACCAGTTTCTATCGTTTTGCCATGCACATCAGTAAGGATGTATACAGCTTTTTGAGCGCTGTTATATTCAATGTTAAACACTCCTGTTGATGGATTCGGATAAGCTACAATGAACGACTTATTATCCTTTGTCATGTCTAAACTAACGGTGACCACGGCATAACAAGACGAGGTGTCTGTACAGCCATTTTGTGATACTATCACGGCATAACTTCCATTTTCTACAGGAGTAAAAGATTGATTGGTTTCGCCACTTATGAGAGAATCATTATTGTTACAGTTAATCCATTGATAACTTGCTCCTGTAGCAATTGATGTGAGTGTTGGGTCATTGTTTGTCACAGATACATCTACTGTGTTGATTGTTAGATCTAAGGTTATTATACTATCGCAACCTGCAACATTGGTTAATGTATCAGTAGCAGTGTTGTTCGAAGAAGTATAAGAGTTGCCATCAATCCAAGTATAATTATCGCAAGCCGTTATCACATCGGTTGAAGTTGTGGAGTTTAAAATTGTTAAATCAAGGGTTACAATGCTATCACATCCTGCTACATTAGTTATCGTATCTACAGCTGTATTATTCGAGGATGTATAGGTGTTGCCATCAATCCAAGTATAGCTATCGCAAGCTGTTAGTACATCGGTTGAAGATGTGGAATTAAAAATTGTTAAATCTAAAGTTACTACGCTATCGCATCCTTCAACAGTCGTTAGTGTGTGAGTAGCTGTATTATTTGATGAAGTATAAGGGTTGCCATCAATCCAGGTATAGCTATCGCAAGCTGTTAGTATATCTGTTCCCGTCTCATCATAAT
This sequence comes from Brumimicrobium sp., assembly GCA_040882265.1. Classification (GTDB taxonomy): domain Bacteria; phylum Bacteroidota; class Bacteroidia; order Flavobacteriales_D; family Crocinitomicaceae; genus Brumimicrobium. Next base: position 11,513 of record JBBEBO010000057.1, read on the forward strand.
TGACCGTTAGATCAATCGTAATGACACTATCGCAACCCTCTGCGTTTGGAATGGTATCCATGTAAGTACCATTTGTTGTGTACGTTTCATCTCCACTAGGCACAGTATAACTATTACATACAATAGGGTTGATTGTGCTTGTAGTATTCACACATTGGTTTAGTTTTAACACATAAGCATCTGCACTTCCTTCTGAAGTTAAGGAATAGGCGCCTGTTCCGGGATCAAAGTCTACTGTTCCAGCATATTTTCCGATTATGTGAACATTATTTGAGTTATCTAAAGCGATATCTGTAGCACTTTCATCATCTGAATAACCAATATTATTTGCCCAGACAAAATTACCAGAGGCATCTAGCTTTAAGATAAAAACCTCATAATCTTGTAAAGAACTTGTGCCCATGTAGTAAGAACTTGTCCCAGGATCAACATCGATAGTACTCTTATAGTGCCCTGTGGTGTAAACATTACCTATATCATCTAGCGCAAGAGAATAACAATATTCATAACTTGATCCGCCAATGCTTTTTGCCCAAATAAAGTTTCCAGCATCATCTAATTTACTAATGAAAATATCGTTATCTCCTTCAGCGGTTAATTCGTAGTCGCTTGCTCCAGGATCAAAGTCTGACGTTCCAATATAAAGCCCGACAGTATGAATATTACCCGAATTGTCTATTGCGATGTCCCATCCAGAATCATTGGATGTTCCCCCCATACTTTTAGCCCATTCAAAATCACCATTAACGTCTAACTTTGAAATATAAATGTCAGTATATCCCTCGGCAGTTAAATTGAATACTCCTGTTCCAGGATCAAAGTTTACTGTTCCACGGTAAGACCCTGTTGTGTAGACATTATCTGAGTCATCAAGTGTAATTGCATTACCGCCATCAACAGCTGTTCCACCAAAGCTTTTAGCCCAAACAAAATCACCGTTTATATCTAATTTTGAAACAAACACGTCATTTTGCCCCGAAGAAGTTAAGTTTTCAGTTCCTGCACCAGGATCGAAGTTTACAGTTCCACGGAAGAATCCAGTGGTATAAACATTCCCAGAACCATCAACAGTAATATCATTCCCTTGTTCATCGTCTGCACTTCCTATACTTTTAGCCCAAACAAAGTCACCATTTGAATCTAGTTTTGAAATATAAATATCTTTGGTTCCAACGGCAGTTAAATTAAATGTTCCGCTCCCAGGGTCAAAATCTGCAGTTTCCCGAAAAAATCCTGTGGTATAAATATTTCCCGAGTTGTCAAGAGCAATAGCGTTAACATTATCATAACCTGTTCCACCAAAGCTTTTTGCCCAAACAAAATCACCATTTGAATTGAATTTAGTGACGTAAATATCTTTGTTTCCAGCTGAAGTCAAGTTGTAGATTCCTGCTCCAGGGTCAAAATCTACTGTTCCTTCAAAGTATCCAGTAGAATAAACATTCCCTAAATCGTCAATTGCTATGCCATCCCCAGTGTCAAAAGCTGTTCCTCCCATACTATTTGCCCACTCAAAATTTTGGGCATTTATGTTTAATACAACAAAAGAGCTGATAACTAATATTAAAATGAGCTTTATATTCATACTGATTATTTTTATTTAAAATTAAAGATAACTATTTAATTTAAGCCTGTATTAATCCTTTTCACTTTATTGAAAACATTACAATTTCGTTTCACTTAAAACGCTTCCGAAACGCCAAAATAAAAATACCCACCTTGTGTACCATAACCGTAATCCAATCTTAAATTAACTCTTTCTGAAGAGTTTACAATAAACCTCAAACCTGTGCCTACTGAATATTTCAGTCGTTGCCAAGAAAGGTCTTGTGAATCCGAAAAAATATCTCCAACCCCAACAAAAGTGGTCATTCTAAAGCGCCAAAATAATGGGAAACGATATTCAACCTGTGTTGCAGCAAAATGATTGTCTCTAAACCTGTTTTGGGGATAACCTCTCAAAATATCATCTCCACCCAATGTGGACATATCCAAAAAAGGAGTCTCGCCAAGAGTGACGCGAGCTCTCGTTTCCCAAGCCAAAATATGTTTGGGTCTAAATTGCCAATATTGTTGGTAAGTTCCATTTAATTCTGTAAAAGAAAACGTGCTTCCTAAATAACTGCTGTTAAAGTAAGACGAAAACTCTGCAAAAACTCCTTTGTATGCGTTCAGCACATTGTCGCGTGTATCGTAAACTGAAACTAATCCGAGTGCAGAACCTATTCCGCCGTTATACCCAGGAATGCTTTCATTTTGCAGTTGTCCGTCGGGATCCAGTTTAAAATTGTATTCTTTTTCAAATTGATAATCAAAACCGAGGAAAAATCGTTCTCTAACTTTTTTTAGAAATAAAGTTTTGAATTTTAATAAGTCATAGGAGTATTTTTCTTCATTCGCTGTTAACGTATTGTTTCCTATACCATAAAAACGATCGGGATATCTTCTAAAACGCAATTCTCCTTTAAACAAATACTTTTCTGATGGAGTGAAGATATTCCAAGCCGTCCAAGTGTCAAACTGATTATTTAGTGTGTAATATCCTATAAATTTCACATAAGACATTCTTGTCATTGCAGTGGAATCATTTTTATCTTTCAAATGAAAAGCTGACAATGCAACTCCACCTAAGGCCCATCTTGTATCTGGAGTATAAAAGGCAATCGGAGCAAATAACAACCCGCTTTTCTTATGAACAACCGTGTCATCAAGCGGAGTAAAACCTAAGTGAGAGAAAAATGTTTTTTTTTCAACTTTTTGTGCACAAGCTAAGGTTGGAATTATCAATATAACCAATAGTATCGCTAAATGAACTATAGCTCTATTCATATAAAAATCATTAAAACACCGAAGCTTTGAAATCATTAAAACACCTGTTATTCTGCGACTAATATAACAAAGGAAATACCAAAGTGGGTTTTGTTCTAAATATTTCCAATTAAATAAAAAGTTTCACCTCCAAACACAGGGCAAACAAGTATTAAATCTTCAACGTAAGTTAAGCTAATTCTTTCTCTTTTTCTTCTGCTAAAAGCCTTTCATTTCTTTGTCTTTTGGTACGTTTTAAGAATCTAAATATTCCAACCATAACAAAAATAAAAAACACAAATACTAGATAAGACCCCCACAATGCAATATTAGCTAACAGGATAATTGAAGTTGTTAAAACTAAACTCAATAAAAAAATAAATAACCCTGTTTTTATTCGAAAAGTACTTCCAAAAACCGAAAATCCATTTAAATAATTCCCCACACTTGAAAGAAGCATTAATAAACTAAAGAAGAGCAAAAGGAAACCAATGCCTCTGAACATCCAAAGTCTTTGAATGTATTCATCACCCATATCTTTAATTGCCTGATTTTTTGAGCCATACAGCACTCTGTAAAATTTTGTTCTTCCTTTATAATAGGGGGCAATTTGTTGATTAGTTAAGTCTAATTTTCCGAACAGAGTAATTTCTTTTAAAGGGCTTTTTAAAACTAAATAACTGATTCTAATATCTCCAATTTCTGGATTATCATAGGTTCCATTGCCCTTAAATAAATACTTGCTATTTGCAACGTTTAGTTCATTTCTCTCTATTGCATTATTACTTCCAATTGCTAAAATATCATGTTCTGGAAGTTCAATAAATTCCATATCAACAGCAAACTCACCTATATTGGCTGTTTTTGCTTTTACTTCATTATTCTGAATTATCTTTTTTGGATTGAAGTGACTGTCTGGGCGTTTAAACTTGGATGAGTTTGCTGGTCTTGAAGCCCACACTTTTCTGTATTTATATTCTTTCCCTCTATTAGAATTACTACCCGTTTTTCTAGTTGTATGCTCTTTCCATGAATACATTTCAACTTTTCTTATAATTGAAATATACTTTCCAGCTACTAAAAAAGTGTCCCCTATTAATTCTTTTGACTCTAATGCCCCAGAAACATAAACGAGCTTGTTATCATGTTTTTCAGGAGCCTTTTCACTTGTGTTAATTTCTTTTGCTTTTTTTGCTATTCGTGAATAGTCAACAAGGCTCTCGTTTGAATTAAGCATTCCAAATGAAACCATTAAGATAAGAATCCCAAAGATTAAAACTAAAACTTTTGGATAAATTCGTTGTTTTTTAGTTGTTTTCATTTTAAGTCGATTAAATAAGTAAATAATGAAAAAAGCAACTAAAATAACTGTTCATTTTTAATAATGATTATTTTAATTGAAATAAAATTACCTTTTAGACAACAAAATGACCAAAATTGTAACTTCTTTATAAATATGATTATTAGGATATCAAGCAAGGTCTTAATGAAACTGATCAAAACACTTTAGAGTGTATATCAGTGCTTAGACATCTAAGAGTGAAATGATCTAAGATCTATAATGTTATTATGCTAGCCTAAGACAAGTCCCCTATTTAAGGCTTAAGTTGGTTGTCCAAATGATTATATCAACTATTTCTTTTGAAAACATTGAACAGGTTAAATTGTAGTTACTACGAGCTATATTCATTACTTTTGTGATATGGGTACAATTAGACAAAATAGAATAGAAAATGTTATCCAAGAGGAAGTTTCTAAAGTTTTTCAGCAAAACGCACGGGAATTATGTCTTGGCGCTATGGTAACTGCAACTGTTGTGAGAGTGACTCCTGACTTGAGTTTAGCGCGTGTATTTTTAAGTATTTTTGCTGGGCCCCCAAAAGAAGAAGTGCTACAAAACATCCAAGCAAACAAAGGCAAAATTAGAGGTGAAGTCGGTCGTCGTTTAAAAAACATGAAGCATATTCCAAACCTTGAGTTTAAGATTGACGATTCGCTCGATTACGCTATGGAAATAGAAGAATTATTGAAAAAATAATAGGTGAACGTTGCTCGATTCATAGCAAAACGATATTTCAAGGCAAAAAAGTCTAGAAATGTAATTAACCTCATCACAATGATTAGTGTTGTTGGGATTACGATTTCAACTGCGGCTTTAGTTATTTTATTATCAGCTTTTAATGGTATCGAAGAAATGGTTATTAAGCTGTATTCAGATTTTGACCCCGATATTACAATTCGATCTGCCAAGGCTAAAACATTTAATCAAAATTTTGTAGATCAAGATGAGGTTAATTCCGTTGAAGGAGTAAATTATACAATTCGAGCTCTTGAGGAAGTTGTAATCTTAAAGCATGAGAAAAAGTGGGTACATGCTAAGATGATTGGCGTAGATCCTGACTTTGTCAAAATGACCAAGATGGATGAACACTTAGTTGATGGCGATCCTTTTTTATACATTAATGATGTGCCACACGCCATTTTTGGAGCATCTTTACTTGATAAGTTAGACGCTTATGTTCCAATGTCTTCTGCAAATAAGGAACAAATAACATTTCACGTTCCTTTGAGAGAGGGAAAAATTAGACCAACAAAAAAACCGTTGAGTGTAAAGCTCGTTAACGTTGCAGCTCGAATGAATTTCAATAGGGAGGTAAATAGCGAAAAAGTGGTTGTTCCTTATGACCTTGCAAACGAATTATTAGCTTATGACGATGACATTACAGCGTTTTATGTCGACGTTCATGAAGATGCCAATATAAAAGATGTAAAGAGTGAAGTTCAAAAGCTTCTTGGTGATGACTTTGAGGTTAAAACAAGTTTTGAAAAAAATGAACTTATCTTTAAAACAAGTCAATCTGAACGGCTGATCGTATATTTTATTTTGGTCTTTATTTTTATTCTTTCTTCATTTAATTTGATTGCTTCAATCGCTATGTTATTTGTTGAGAAAAAAGATGATATCTCTACGCTTTACAGTTTTGGTGCTGATAAACGAACAATATTTAATATATTTTTCTACGAAGGGTTAATGATTAGTGGTAGAGGAATTTTAATTGGGCTTTTTGTGGGTTATCTTGTTTGCTTTGTACAGATATATATCGGTGTTTTAGGTATGCCAAGTGCTCCTGGCGAATCTTTCCCAATGAAGACAACATGGACAGATGCATTTTTTATCGTTCTCTCCGTTTCAGTATTGGGTTTTTTGGTTTCCTATTTACCTACAAAACTATTAGTGAGAAGACACGAACGATTAAAACAGTTATAAAATTAAATGTTTATCGGGATGTTTCCCAGTTTTAACCGCACGCAAAGCACGCCATGAAATCCCTTTTGCGAACCTTGCGTCTTCTCTGCGTTCAATGCTGTTACTCAAAACCTATTAACCGCAAAGCTCACGATGTTCACGCAAAGCACGCAAAGTTTTCTCTGCGAACTTAGCGCCTTCTTAGCGCCCATTACCGAATGGTCGGTACTTTGCGTGCGGTTAAAAACTTACTGTACTGGTAAAGTATCCTACACGTATTTAAAATTATTCAACCCCCCTATAATCAAGAAGCGTAACATGTCCGTGCTTTAAAACCTCTATGCCATTTCCATCTCTTAAGGACAATCTATAAACGTATACGCCTTCTCTAGCGATTGAAGAAGAACCTTCAATTCTTCCATCCCAACCTACATTAGGATCATTTGTTTTAAAGATCGTTCTACCATAACGATCGAAGATTTCAAAATGATAATTGGTAAACTGATGTTGTCTAGTTTCTGGCTTAAACACTGGATTTTTACCCCCAACAGTAAACGCATTTGGAATGTAAATCGTCGGTGGAATTACAGGACACACCGTATTACTGTGGCTAAGTTCACTCAAATCGTGTTTGTTTGACCCTTCAGCTGCTTGAACAAAATAACAAATTTCCCCGTCATCATAATCAGCAAAATATTCAACAGAGTCAACTATAGATCGCTCTGTTGGTGGAACTGTAGCAATAGGGTTTGGATCGAATTCACCATTTATTGCCCTATAAACACGATACTCTTTTAAATTTCCAATATATTCAGAATAAGGTGTCCATTGGAGTGTGTGAACCATGTTTTCTTCATCAGTGATCACTTGTAGGAACATCGTTTCTCCGATATTTGAAAACTCTAAAGACTTATCACAAGTATCTATAATTTCTGTTTGATAGTGATAAGATCTACGATTAAACTCGGCTTCATCATCTATAAAAACAACTTCATTATTGTTTGTGATTTCTTTTTCATCGATTTCTTCATAATCATTCGATAAATCGTTAAAACGCCATAGTTTAATTCGATTAATTCCTCCGTCTAAAGACAAGCGATGTCTTATTTCTATTGTTTCATCCTCAACGGAAGCGACGCTTAAATACGAGTAAGTTGGTCCGCCAGCATCCGTAAATAGAAGGGTATCAATGTTTGAAAATGATGTGTTTCCATTTGACTTATTTACTGTTTCTACAACGAAAATAAATTCATCGCCCAGCTCGATATCATTTGTAAAACTATTGGACTCAGTATCGCCGAGTAACTGCCATGAAGAGCCATTTATTTTAGCATAAATATTATGTGTTTGATCATTATTAAATCCAACATAACCAGTCCAATTCATATTAATTTCACGATCACAAATATTCAACCCTGAAGTTAAAAAATTAGTTGAATGAGGTTCAGCTTTCGCTGATGTTTGATGTGTTGGCGGAACATTATCAGTAAAACAAGAATCAAATGCAGCAATCGAATATTCCAACGGTCCATCAGTGATATCTGGATAGTGTGTATAGCTTGTAGAACCAATTCCCCAGACAGTATCTATTTCTACTAAATTCCCATTTTGATCTGTTTGATAAATAACATAGCCATAAGTGTCTTTTTGCCCGTTTTCACTCCATTCAATATTTACTCCATTATCAGTTGTGTCAATACTTGTTGAAGCAATCACTGGAATATCTGGAACAATTTGATCTTCAAAATCATCGCCAATAATATTGCTTTCAAAGTCACAATCTGAAGTGGGTAAAACTATTTGATAATTTAAAAATGCATCACAAATAGTGATTGTATCTGTATAATTTGTTGAACTGTATTCAACTGAATCAATTAAAGTCCAAGTTCCTGTTGGGTATTCGCGATAAATGTGAAAATAATCATCAAAGTGTGCTAATGCTGGATCAGTAGGTTGATTCCATTGCAATTGTGCTTCACCATTTCCAGGGTTGTTGAGATCTAAAACAATGTTTGATACTGTGTCAGAATAACGAGCAGTATTTCCATCGCAACCAGAATTCACCCCAATGAAGTACTCGTTTTCAGTAAGTCCAGCTCCGGGAATTGTATGTGATGTTGTGTTTATATTGTTAAAAGTCGCAATTGAACCTCCTGAAACACTGAAAATTTCGTAACTGTCAAATTCACCCGTTGGGTCATTTATTTCATTCCAATTAATTGTTACATCATCATTTTGATCTGTAGTTATACAAGTGATTTCAGCTGAAGGCAAAACATCCTTATTTTTAACATTAATGGTAACTGTAGCATAAGTAACCTGTGGAACTTGACAATAATCATCTTGAACTTTAAAAACGAAAGTATAGGGGACGCTCTTTTGCGCTTGACCAGATGCATCAACCAAGTGATCACAAGAGGTTTGCCAATCAAATTCTACTGTTGCCCCGTTGGTGTTTGTTATTGGAGGAGTGTTGTCCAAAGTTGCGCATGGTGTGATGTCACATCCACCAGTTGCAGCTGTATAATTTGTGCCATACATGAGTCCAGTTGTTGTAATCGTATTTGATTGTGGGTTGCCATCTTGAAGGTTTTCGTTATCGGTTGTAACCAGATTGAAATTTACTGGGTCTCCTGCAAAAACAGTTGTTTCAAAAGATGTTCCGCCAACAAAAGGGGGTGTTATTACAGGAGGTGTATTTGAACCTGTACAGTTAAGCACCACCAGTTGTGTTTCGCGTTCAACGGTTGCAATTTTTACTCCACCCCTATATGCATCAACTTTGACTTTAGTTGCAAAATTACCTTGCGTATTACTAGTGAAATTTATTGCACCATTTTCACTGTCAATAGAAGCGGGAATATTACCTGCATCAAAAGTTGCGTCAGGTGTTGGGTTATCGTAGGTAAACCCAGGTTCAAAAGGAACTGGTCCTGGGTTTGTTGGAGGGTTATAAACACCCGTTGGAAAGTGGTCTAATGGAACTCCCCAATCAAAAACAAGAGAATCTAAATCTTTATCAGTTGCATGTGGATTATACTTATACTCTTCACCAGCACAACTCACTACGTATGGATCCTGTAAGAATTTTGGAGAGTTATCAATACAGCCACCTGTAGCACCTGGAATTGGATACATCGCCGCAGATATAGTTATGCCGTAATTACCGGGATTCGAAATATTCGTTAAGTTTCCACTTCTAGAAAAGTTTTCATAAGTAAAAAACCACCCACTTGATGGAGGTGTTCCACTAAGTGTAATGGGATCGCTTCTATAAACGATTTTTTCAACCGCTCCGACTCCGTTACCTCCACTGTCACCAGTTCCACAGTCAAGAGGCACTTCTCCACCCGCAGGAGTACATTCAGGTGAAATATCAATTCTTTCGATAAAATCAACAGGAACCTCCGTTACACTAGGATGACCCCAAACATCTATTATTACAGTATTTGTACTAACCTCAAAACCATTACAGTCCCGATAGAAGATTAATTCAAAAACATAATCACCACCTCCTTGACACGTCCAAGTGATCTCTCCCCCCATTCCATGGGTCGCACGAGCCAGATTTCCAAAGAAAAAAAGCGCTATTAATGTAAAAATAATTTTCATTCGATTATTCATCAATGTGTAAACGTGGATTTTCGTTCGTTATTATAACGTTGTAACTTCTTATAAGTTGCCTTTTTTTAGTGACGAGTGACGAGTGACATCGAATGGGCATGCCATTCTTAGTGACGAATTACCGAATCTGTCGGCACTGCGAG
>JBBEBO010000057.1:21434-36275 GCA_040882265.1 Brumimicrobium sp.
ACAGATAAATAACGATCCATCATTGCAAATGGGCCGTCAGAATTTTTTAGCAATTGTCCTATGCTGTAATTTCTTACCAGCGATAATTCGTTATCATCAATTGGTTCATTTTGCAATAATTCTATCTCATCACGAATCGCTTTTATTGCATCGTCTTTTACGTCCTTTCCTACTTCTGTGGAAATAAAGAAATAACCGGTTTGCTTCATTTGAGCAATTCCAGAACCAATCCCGTAGGTGTATCCTTTATCCTCACGAATGGAACTCATTAAGCGACTGCCGAAATATCCTCCTAGAACAGTATTTAGAATAAAGAAATCAATATAATCTTCGTGTGTTTTATTAAATAAAATGCGTCCAATGCGAATGGCCGATTGAACGGCTTCTTCTTTTTCGACGTGGATATTTTCCGCTGAATAGTTAAAATCGTATTTGTCCAAAACTCTTTCTTTGGAAGTCATCCCTTTTACTTGAGCAATGAGTTTATCAACTTGCGTTCTTTCAAGCGCTCCAACAATGGCAACTTTCTGTAAACCATTCTTGTAAAAGTTACGGTGAAAGTCGATGATTTCTTTTCTTTCTATCGTGTCAAAATCTTCCAACTCCGTCATTTCTCCGTAAGGCGTATTTCCAAACAAAGATTTGATAAAAGCCCTTCTTGCTTGCGTAGCGACTTTTTGTAAGCCGATCGCCATGCCTTGCTTTTTGGACTGGATTTTTTGTTTTAACTCCTTCTCCTCGAAATGGACATTTTTAATCGCATCCAAAACGATAGCAACGAGTTCATCTATGTTTTCCTTCAACCCTAAAACAGAAACGGTAACATCTTCCGCAGTCACTTCTACATTCGTAAAACCACCCAAACGATCAATGGATTCCGTAATTTCAGAGCTCGTTTTATTTGGAGTCCCGGAAAACAATAAATCACCGGTGAGTTTTGCCACGAGTTTCTTATCGAAAATAGTTCCCGCTTGAAAGATGAAATCAATTTTAACAGCGTCGTCACTGACTTCCTGGATCCAGTGAAGCATGGCGTCGTTTTCAAGCGCGATGTTCTCCGGAGTCACAAAATCAATGTGGTCCAATTTCTTAAGTTCTGGGGCTTCGGTTCTATTTATCATTGTCTTTTGTTTTTATCAATAATTGCGAACAATTCGTTTTGGCCAATATCGACTTAGCGTGTGTTTGAATGTCTTCTGCGTGAACAGCTTCATACGCTTCTGTTTCTGTGTTGATGTCATTAGCGTCGCCCAATAATTCGTGCAAACAAAGTTCCATCGCTTTATTAAGAATTCCTTGTTCCGAAAACACTTTGGTTGTTTTCACCTTGTTGATGATTTTCTCCAACTCCGATTCTGCAATCGATGTTTGTTGAATTTCGTTGATCACGCGCCAGATTTCGCGATCAATATCGTCCATGTCGACGTTATCATTTGGCTTGCCTGAAATAATTAGCATACCTTCATCGTGTGAGCCCATTATGTAGGCATTGATCTCTGTGACCAAATCCAATTGTTTGTTCAATCGCTGGTATAATCGAGAAGATTCGCCTCTTCCTAAAACATCCGAAATTAAATCAGCGGCATAATATCCTTCTTTTTGTCTCCCCGGCATTTTAAAACCATAGTAAAACGCATCGGAAGGCACGTCTCTCACAATTGTTTTTGTGCGAAATTCAGTTTGTGGAGGTTCAATCGGCAAGGCTCTTTTTACTTTTTCCTGACTTGGAATGTCACCGTACCATTTTTCAACGAGACTTTTTACATGGTCGAATTCTAAATTACCAGCAATACACAAAATTGCATTTGCAGGATGATAGAAGCGTTTGAAAAAAGCCTTTACCTCGTCCATTGTTGCTTCCTCGATGTGCGCAATGTTTTTTCCGATTGTCGCCCATTTGTACGGATGCTTTTTATAAGCAAGCGGTCGAAACTCCAACCATAAATCACCATAAGGTTGATTGAGATAACGTTGTTTAAATTCTTCAATCACCACGCTTCTCTGAACTTCCAGACTTTTCTCCGTAAAAGCCAGAGAAAGCATCCGATCACTTTCTAACCAAAGTGCAGTCTCTAAGTTTTGCGAAGGAACAACATCGTAATAATTGGTGATATCGTTACTCGTAAACGCATTATTGGTTCCACCAGCTTGTTGAAGTGGACCATCAAAATTCGGAATGTTAACAGATCCTCCAAACATTAAATGTTCAAATAGATGGGCAAAACCCGTTCGTTCTGGAGATTCGTCTCTAGCTCCAACATCGTATAAGGTATTTACTACTGCCATTGGCGTGGTGGGATCGTGATAAAACAATACCCTTAATCCATTGTCGAGTGTAAATCGTTCAAATTCTATCATTAAAAATTAAATTTTTCTGTGGTTTGTGCTTGTAAACACTTTTTGTAATCGGCGATGATTTCTGCTACTATTTCTGCTGCGGGTTTTATTTCTTTGATCAAACCTGAAACCTGACCGATTTCTAATTCTCCTTCTTCCAAATCCCCTTCAAACATTCCTTTCTTCGCGCGACCACGACCTAGAAGCAATTTCAGATCGTCTACTTTTTTCCCCGATTGATAAGCGTCAACGACTTGTTGGTAAAAAGCATTTTTGATGAGACGAACAGGAGTGATTTCTTTCAAAGTTAAAATCGTATCGCCTTCTTTCGCCTCAACAACAGAGTCTTTAAAGTTCTTGTGCGCAGAAGATTCATTGGAAGCCACAAAACGACTTCCAATCTGAACTGCATCAGCGCCCAAATTCATGGCAGCCAACATTCCCGCGCCAGAACCAATTCCACCCGCTGCGATAACGGGAATAGAAACAGCTTCTGCAACCATTGGAATTAAGCAAAACGTTGTAGTTTCGTCTCTTCCGTTGTGTCCACCCGCTTCAAAACCTTCCGCTACAATAGCGTCAACGCCAGCTTCTTCGGATTTCTTAGCGAATTTAACTCCAGAAACGACATGCACTACTTTTATCCCATGCTCTTGCAAGTGTTTTGTCCATGTTTTAGGATTTCCAGCAGAGGTAAAAACAATGGGTACTTCGTGTTTGATGATTGTTTCAATGTGTTTGTCGATATCAGGATAGAGCATGGGTAAGTTTACCGCAAAAGGTTTGTCTGTCGCCGCTTTGCACTTGCGCACATGTTCATCCAAAACTTCAGGGTACATACTTCCAGAGCCGATAATTCCAAGTCCACCTGCATTTGAAACGGCAGCGGCCAATTCCCAGCCCGAACACCAGATCATCCCAGCTTGAATAAGGGGGTATTTTATATTAAATAATTCTGTGATTTTATTCCTCATACTTAAAATAATCTTTGAAAATTAAACAGCGTAAATGAACAACTTGTTTAGATTAAACTAATCCGCAGATTTCGAACTTTTCAAAACACCTTTGTAGCTCAAAATGATAATGACAATTCCCGCTATAACAAACGGAATACTCAACCATTGCCCAGTATTTATAATCATTCCTGCATCGCGATCTGCTTGTCCAACTTTTACAAATTCAACTATAAATCTCCATGCGAAGATAAATATGAGAAAAGCGCCAAAAATAAGTCCTTGTTTTTCCTTGAGTTTTGTTTTCCAGTACATGTAATACAATGCAATAAAACTCGCTAAATAACCAATTGCTTCATAAAGTTGTGCTGGATGACGGTAAACATGTTCTAGCTTTCCATCTACCATCACCATGTTGTCTGGGCTTTCTTGCATAAATTTAAAACCCCAGGGCATGTCTGTAGGATTACCAATAATTTCGTGATTCACCAAGTTCCCCAAACGAATAAAGCAGCCCGCAATAGCAATCGGTGCAACAATTCTATCTAAAATCCACCAAATGGGACGTTTAGAAACTTTTCTACTGTAGATGTAAAGCGCAATTAAGATTGCAATAGCGCCACCATGGCTTGCCAAACCACCTTCCCAAATCTTAATAATATCAATCGGATTTTCGCGATATAAATGCCAATCGTAAAAGAAAACGTGACCGAGTCGCGCCCCAACGATTGTAGCAATCACCACATAAATTAAAAGCTTATCCAGCCATTCCTCAGGAACACCTTCTTTCTTAAACATCTTTTTAATGACGAAAAAACCGATAATCAATCCCGTTACGAATAACAACCCGTACATGTTGGGCGTATTCCATCCGTCAATCAACTGTGAGCTAACATTCCAATCTATTCCTAAAATCACTGTTTTTTTGATTTAATTGTTCAAGTTCGAAAGATAATGGTTTTTGATGATTTATAGAGGATTTTTTTTATGTACCTCCATCGGCGGAATATTATGTAAACTTCACTTAACAGTCAACCAATTCGACTATTTGTTCATAAATAATTTTGTCTTCGTCAGCCCAAGACTCATAATCCTAATATGCGGTCAAGGTCAAATATTTAGTCTACCTAAAAAAAAGTATGAGTTTGCCCTGTAGAAGCTAAAGCGAGATGCACTAAAGCGCATAGTCTTAACAGTTTTTGAGACCAGTAAAGCAACTCCAAGTTATTGAATTAAAAACTAGGCGCTGAAATCGATCGATACTTTTTAACGCTGATATTCTTTGTTTTAGGATATTTAATTGTAAATGAAACCTTATATTTTTTAGCTTCTCCTGGCTCAAGCTTAACGTTCCAAGTGAGTTTTCCATCAGCATCATCTAATTTTGCGTCTGAAATTTCATCTACTGAGACTGTAATATCGCCATCCTGTGAAACTGGTACCTGATCATTAAGCTCCATGCTTATTGCACGATTGCGATTGTTTTTCACAATTAGTTCATAAGTGTAGGTGTCTTTTTTCCAGTTTCCGATTACATTTTTACTTGAGAATTCTTCAACTTTTCTGCGAGTAACGAGTATCTTTTCATCTCTTCCAAAAGATAACCCAAGCGTGTCTTCTACATTTCGCGTGTTGATATAAGACTCTCCAACATACGTTTTTGCAAAGTACACATTGGATGGGCCAGGAACTAAATCAAGCTTTTCCCAACCGGCAATTTTTGCAAGTAGGAATGCATCTTTATCCAGTTTTGGGACGCTTAAATGAGAAAAGTTGGCTTCTAAATCGTATTCTGTAATTTCAACTATATAAGGTCGTGAATCTGATGGAATAGAATAAGTCTTTTCAATTTCAAACTCAGTTGTAAGCTCGCTCACCTCAATAGTTGTCATAGTTACTGTTGGAGGCATGTTTCCCCCTAAATCACCAGTATGTGTGTTTTGAAGCCTTCCTTCTCCATCTGAAAAAAGGTTGTTATTTTGTTGTTCCACTCGACTTTGTGCTTGTGGAACTGAATAACCTTTGCTTTTCGTTTGGCTAAAAGAATAATTGTTTAAATGCCAAGGGTCAAGTAAAGGAATAGAAGCGCTTAAGTTTGGGTCTCCCGTTGAAAGCTTTAGGTCTACATTTTCCCAGTCGTTTCCTGTGTTATTAAATACTTTCGCTTTATATTTTAATTCTATTTTTCCTGAAATATCTTCAGCAATTAAATCATAACTCGGCGCCCACCCAGTGTTGCCAACATTGTACTTTAAAGTTCCACTGATCTTTCCAGCTTGAGGCATTTCTACTAAAACGACGATGACATTGTTTTTAACGTTCTCTTTATAGTTATACTCTCTCAATTGTTGTTCGAGCCGTACGGTTTGTTTTTCATTCGCTTTTTTCTGACGTGAATATTGAGAAATGGTTTTATTAATTTCTGATGTTCTTTTTCTGTAAAAATCAGCTGCAGATTTAATTTGTTCTACGGTTAAACTCACATTGTCCCCACCAATTTTTTGGTTTTTGAGAAGGACTTGTTTTTCCGCTTCAAACGCACTTAATTCATCATCAATTTCTTGTTTTTCTTCGGATAGCAATTCAAGAGAATCCTGAAGGGTTTTAATTTTTTTATTGGCGTTACTCAAGTTAAGATAATCTCTTTCCATTGTAATGGAGAGCAAATCCATTTTTTGCTCTAGTTCAAATTGAATACTGCGAGAATCTGCTTGTGTGCTGATATTGTTAAAACGCAATTCGTTTAGTCCTTGCTTAAGCGTGTAGTCAACTTTTCTTTCCACCTCTGCGCCCGACAAATAAACGGTTACGGAATTTACTTTTGTGGAAATCGTATGTTTTTCAACAGACTGACTATAAACGGTGATTGTGATAGGGATTGAAAATAGTAAACAGAGTATAGTTTTCATAAAATCAATAATTTAATTGGGATGAAGGTAAGGTTCTTTTTTAAATAAATAAAGTGTTTTTTATATTCAATTATGCTTTTAAAAGGGGTGGTTTTATTTTGATGCGTTGAAGAATTTTCAATGAATACAATGTTATGTTTATTTTAGTTTTAAGTTTTTGCTGTGTATGACCGATTTTGATATTGCGCCCTTTCAGGGCTTGTGTAGTTACGTTTTACCTCTAACGATGGACTACGCCCATCGTTGATATATCTCACCCTTTCAGGGTTTTATTAGGTGTTGAATATAAGTGTGACCCGTCCTAAAAAGTTTACAGATTTAACTTTTATTTATTAATAGTCCTGTTACAATTTCACATCATTATCAAGCCCTTGTTTGTTTGTCCTCATGTTATAATTGACAAAATAAATGATCAATTTAATACTTTTAACAAAGAGAAAGAAGTAAGTAAATCTAAACAGCAGGGCAAACGCATTTAAAATATAAATCTCGAAAGAACACATTTTGTCACGATTTTTGAAACAAAAAGTCGCGCCAAAATGAGAACTTCCAAATAATTCTTTAACCACGGGTTAAAACCCGTGGCAAAAGAACCTTTGGTTTTACTAAATCAACGAAAAAAGAAGTTCTAAATTTAAATGCGTTTGCCCTGATCTAAACAGCCCTGAAAGGGCATAATACATAAACATTGGGCAATGTTTCAAAATCCACATGCTTTCCTAGCCCTGAAAGGGCGCAATAAATTCAATTATATTTGTATCTACATTAAACTTTATAAATAATGGCTTTTGTTACTGTAAAAACGTTTGATAATAACATGGATGCACAAATGTTAAAGTCACGCATAGAAAGTGAAGGCATTAAGTGTTTTTTGTTTGATGAAGAAACCGTTACAATAAACCCTCTTTTTGCACAGGCAATAGGAGGAATAAAGCTGAAAGTATTACAAGAAGATGTTCCAAAAGTGAGAGAGATTTTAAAAGATATCTCCGAAACACCTCTGACGGATGAGTTGGGAGACGAAATATGTTGTCCTAATTGTGAGTCTACAAATATAAATACTGGTTTTAGATCAGTTTCAGGTATTAGGGGAGTGCTTTTTGCTTTTGTGGCCTTTTTGGCTCTAACATTTTCTCCATTTTTTAAAACAAGATATAACTGTACAGATTGCGAACATGTGTTTAAAGGTACTTAACGATTAGAAATCACAACCTTTTGCTTTTCTAAAGTCTTATCATTGCTTTGAATTACAACAGTATAAATCCCAGGTGCCAAGCCTTTAATATCAAAAGTTTCTATTTTTGATTGAGGGATCCATTTTTTAACCTCCTTTCCTGTGATGTTATACAAGTAGATTTGTTCATCTCCTGAAAAATTAGCGAATTCCACAGTAAGATTTTCTGTTGCTGGATTAGGGTAAACGGAAACAATTTTATCAGTGTTTGCCTTAACTTCGAAGACAGAAACATTGTTTGACATTAAAAGCGTTTTTATTTTTCCAAGAAGATCAAAAACGGGTACGTCGTAAAGGTTAAACTGGTAGGCAATTAATACATCTAAATCTTCAAAATGCCACAATCCTGTTGTGCTGAAATACAAACCAGAATGACCAATTAAATTGTTATTAATGATATACGTTCCAAGTCCGTAAGTATAATTTGGGTCGGGGTAGAAAGGCGTTCGCAATTCAGCATAACTTGTTGGGGAAATGATTTGACCATCAAGCAACTTGTTGTAATATAAAAGTTGATCATCGAGGGTTGAAACAATTTCACCAGAGCCATAAGCCCATGTTTCTGTTACGTCGGTGTAGTCTTCCAAGACTTGGTCTCCTGTATAATCAGCATAACAGCGCATGTGATCTGTTGTAATTATATTGGACGTTGGATAATAAGTACTATCTAGCTCGGCAGGAGCTAAAATGCTGTCTGTAGCGTATTGATGGTAACTAATTCCCGATGCTTCTTCAATTATTTTGGCCAACATCACATAACCTGTATTATTATAGCTCCAATCATTACCAGGGACAAACTGTGGTGGGTGCGAAACACCTATATTTATCAATGAGTCTGGGGTAAATGTTGCGTTTGGATCTGTTAACAATGCAGTCAAAAACTGTGTGTCTTCAGTATATGAGAAGATACCAGATGTATGGTTTAACAAATGTTTGATTGTTATTTGTTCACTGTACGGAATTTCATTCATTAATAAAGGGTTCAGCCATTTACCAATAGTATCGGTTAGTGATAAAACGTCATTTTCTACTAAATGCATTATGGTTACTGCTAAAAACTGCTTTGAAATACTTCCAATTCTATAGTGAAAACTTGTATTTGCCGACTGCATCGTATTGATATTCGCCTCGCCGTTTTGTCCTTCCCAAGTCCATTCACCCCCACGACTCTGAACCGCCAAAACCCCACCGGGAATGTCATTTTCCTCTATAAAATCTTCAAGAATAATTTGCAAACTGTCTTCAATAACAGCAGGCACCGTCTGACTATTCGCAAAAAACAGCAGATTGAAAAACAGTAATAGTAGATATGTTTTTAAATTAAAAATAACTTTTTTTATTTTATCAAATGTATAATAAATAGTTGAGTTATCAAGCTAGGTTGTAACTCAAACAGGGCAAACTCACACTTTTGGTTCTACAATAATTTTAATGGGTAAGTAATATATGTCGTACTTACAGGATCACCAATAACCCCCCAAAGCGAACCACCCATTCAACTTTCCCATTCAAATCCCTTTAAATTTAATGGATTTGAAATATGACAAGGTAAACACCATATCATATAAATACAATCAAATACAAAGATTTCGTGAGTAAATCCGTGAGTATTAATTATTATAAATTTACCCACGGATATTTCCTAACGTATTGATATAATTGACCTATAGATCAAGTCAATCTCAGTGCTTCATTTTGAATATGCTTTTAAGAAGTGAGGAAATTCTAAAAACAAAGTAATATGAAAAAGCAAAGGTACAATTCCAAAGTTTGGATAAACAAGCACAAAGTAGAAAGCGGACACGGAATGGTTTACGTGAGAATCTATGTAAACTCAAGTAGAGCAGAAATTTCGAGTAATTTCAAAATACCAATCAAACATTGGTGCAATAAGAAAAACAGAGTAAAAAGCACCTATCAAGGATCAACAAGAATCAATGGTTACTTAGACCGAATGGAAAGCGAGTGTAAAAAACACTTCCTATACTATGAAGCCATGGATGAAACCGTAACAGCCAAAATGGTAAAGAATAAATTCTTAGGAAAAGAAGAATTAAACAATCCTAAGAAAAAGACGATCATGGAAGCATTCGACTATCACAATAGCAGAATGGAAGAGCAACTTGAAATTGGAAAAATAGTTTCAAAAACCCTATCAAGATATCGAACCACCCAAAACAGAGTCAAAACCTTCATGCAGTACCAATATAAAGTTGACGACATGCCATTACCCGACATGCGTTTAAACTTTGCAACCGAGTTCAAACATTACCTACTAACAAAGAAAGGTATCCATACCAACACCGCACATAAGTACATCAAGGGCCTAAAGAAGATCATGAATATGTCAGTAGGACTCGATTGGATTCCATCCAATCCATTCAACAATTTCCGTTGCGGATTTACTACTACTGAACGTAAAGTATTATCACAAGAAGAACTTGATGTAATGAGACTAAAGGATATCGAAATCCCACACCTTGCAGAAGCACGCGATGTATTTATCTTTTGTTGCTATACAGGCTTTGCCTATTCTGACATTTACAAATTCGAATACAAGGCCTTAGCCAAAGGAATTGATGGTGGTTTTTGGCTCTCCACCAATCGTCAAAAGACTGGAACAAAAGAAAGCGTTCCGCTTTTACCAATTGCCATAGACATCGTAGAGAAATACAGAAACCATAAGCAATGTGTTAAAGCAAATAAATTACTTCCAGTAGACACTAACCAACGTTACAACGCTTACTTAAAAAAAATAGCAAAAATCTGCGGCATCAAAAAGAAAATTACCTCGCACATTGCTCGTCATACGTTTGCAACCACCGTTACTTTGGCCAATGGTGTACCCATTGAAACGGTGAGCGCTATGTTAGGTCATAAATCTATTCGGACTACTCAAATCTATGCTAAAGTGGTTGAGAAAAAGGTTTCTGAGGATATGCAGAGTTTGAAAGCAAAGTTGTTCGCAATTTCATCCAAAAAGGACAACCTAAAAATAGGCTGATAAATACATTTCATGCTTATTGGAAACCACTCAGCAAAACGTTGTTTACTGAGTGGTTTTTTATTTTCCTTATATTTGAATAAATAATTACGTACAGACCTTCCAATAGCCGGCAACAGTTGGTTGGCTATTGGAAAGCTTATATCGGTTATAAGTAAGTTGGGTGCAATAATCGCTATCAGAAATCAAATCGATTATAGTGATATAATCCCTGATTCAATTGAAGGCCCTCTTCTATTTGATTCATCTAGTTTTCTCCAACATTTTCTTGCAAATTTAGGCTCAATACCATGAATAAAACGTAACCAACCATCCAAATTTCTCCATATAAATTCGGATTCACTTCCAATTTTCAAAGCTGCTTCTAACTTATTCTCTGGAAGTGTCTGTCCTGATCGAATAATTGAATTTTTAGCATGCTTGTGAAGCCCTTCTTTATGAATATAATGAACCTCTAATCTTATTCGTTTTTTAATTGATTTTGAAATCCTCGGTGAGCTCGCGTCAAAAACAGTTAATCCAGTAACATACTGTTTTTTTCCACGTTTCATTAATGATGTTTTATTGTGATTTATTTCAAACCCATACTCATTAATAATGTTCTCAAAAATTGAATGTTCCGGTAAATCTGCGTTACTCGAAAAATATAAATCATCAGCGTATCTTGTGTATGTAATTTGGTCTCCGCATCTATCTAATAATATTTTGTCTAATTTTTCAAAAACGATGTTGGCAATGGTAGGACTAGTATTGAATCCTTGAACCAAGCAGCCCTCGTGTGTAACAATAGAAGAAATCCAATTCGCAACTTCCTTAATAAACCCATTCGATTCCAAAGCACTTGATACCATAAGCTTAGTAATTGATGGAAAAAAGTCTTTAATATCAACAGACAAAATATTTCTTTTAGCAAGATGCTGTTCTGCGTTTGTTTTTATGTTTCTTCCTTTTATAAAACCATGTACACAATCAGGAGGGGAATAAACTTTACCTAGTTGATTGTTCAATATTTTAAGTGTATTGTGCAAGCTGCCAGAAATAATCTTGTAGACCTCTCTTGTTCCGCCATGGCGGGATTTTTTACGTAAGTATAATTTTTGTATTATGATTTCATTTCCTCTAACAACTTGTGGCCAGACACCAGTCCGAGTATCATGAACCAAATATTCATTTGAAATCAGATTTTCAACTAAAACCTTTTCAGCATTTAAGTAATTACCTAATAGACGGACGTTATTTATCTCAGTATGTATCATATAAAAAAGTGAGGGGCAGAAATAAGTAAGCTAGTAATGCTCAGAGTCGAGTACGAATTCATACCCGTATGTTTATCCTGCCACCTCACCATATTTTTCAATTAAATTATCTAAAGTTATTTGTAATTCTGATGATTTCTTTCTGCTCAAATATACATTATTATGAATGAAATGAATAAGAGCAATCTTACTAGAAACCAAATTAAAGTTCTGTTTTATTCTATCCCAAGGCTGATCTTTCGCGAAAATGTGGAAGAAAATGTAATTTAAGTAATCCGTTACTACAAGATTTTCTTCCTCCTTCCCAACAATATAATACTCCACATCATGACCTTGCTCTTTGTATAAAGTAAATATTTCATCCAAAATTCTCGGAAGTTTCTTTTTTGCAATTTGTATATCTTCAAAATAAAAAATATTTCTTTCTCCTTTATTCGAAATTATTCTATCTTTTAATAATTTTTTCAATGAAAAAGAAAACCATTGATGCTCCTCCCAACCTTTTGATTTAAAAAATTCTGATTCCTTGTTAATTATCACGAAATAGCTTCTGTACTCAAGCATAGCAATAAGTTTATAAACTAAGTGCCATATGTCCGGATGATTCTCACAAGCATGAAATCCTTGTTTAATAATTACATCTCTAAACTCTTCAAAATACTTGTCATCAACAATGTCAATAAACAGTTCCTTTAGAGCTTCAGTTATCGAGTCTGGTCTATCGGTTTTTACACACCCATGAATGAACAATTTTTGGTTGTTACTAATGCTCCCTGATTCATCGATATAAAAGTAGTTTGTTATTTTTTGCTCTTCCATTTTATAATTTACTTCGATACTTAAAAGCTAAATTTAGCTATTATTAGAGTAACATTCATCTTGTATACTTCGAAGTAATCAAATATGCACCTAAGAGGCGTCTAGCGTCAACATCACCTGCGCGGTAGTGCAACTGCCGCGCTAAAATTTACAACCTCACCATTTTTTATATTTTCCGTACATTTTTGTAAAAAACTCACAACCCACATCGCCAGACAAACATTCGCTACAGCTATCACTTTATCTAATGGCGTTCCCATTGAAACGGTTAGCGCCATGCTTGGCCACAATTCAATTCGTACTACGCAGATTTATGCGAAGGTTGTGGAGAAAAAGGTTTCTGAGGATATGCAGAGTCTTAAGGCGAAGTTGTTTGGGAATGTGCCTGAAGCTAAAGAAGACCGTAAGATTAGTTGATTGTTTTTCTAAATATCAAAATTAGATAACTGTTTAAAACATATTAAAAAATATAAAGTAAGTCCTAGTATTTATAGTTACATTTGACTATAAGTCAAATTGAATTTATTTTTTCAAAACAGAAGTTGTTATTTTTAGCTCTAAAATCATTATACCAAAAAAAAAATCATATGAAAACCCATCTATTACCAGTAATGTATACTTTAATTATTCTTATATTATTTTCTTGTAGCTCATCTCATGAAGGTAAGTACACTTACTCAGATTCTAAATATAATATTTTTATAAAGCTAACCGATAATTTTTTTACAATTGCTCAAGTTGGTGAAAATGGTAAACTAAGAAAGGGATTTCATTTTGAAGCGGAATATCATATCAATGATTCAAATATTATAATTTTAGATAAAATGATATCTGGAAGAGATAGCACTAAATTTCAATCTCTTTGGAATAGCTTTCAAGTTCAAATTAACGAAGACGGTATAGAATTTTTTGAAGATTTTGACCGTAACGATGATAGAATGTTTTTTACAAAAGTTAAGTAAATCATATCCCAGCCGCACATTTGGTACATTCCGAAAAAAATCGGGAAGAGCCAAATTTCCCTACCCTCAGAAAGAAATTTTTAGAGCGACATACTTTGGCGTTTCATGCTTCTACTTTTGTTACAGAAATTAAAAATCATAGAAGGATGGAAAACAATAAAGAAAACTTTAACCAACACACAACCACAACACTTGGAATAGAAAAAACTTCTTCCAAAATTAGCTTGGGACAAGTGTTTGCAGACAGACGCGGCTATATTAACGAGTTGAACTTATTTCTTGCTCACTTCAATTTAATTCCTAATTTAATTAGCGAAAAAAATATTGACTGCAAGAGAGCCAACAAATGGTTTAATGAAAACTATAAGAGTGAAATCAAGCATCACTATTTCATAAAACGCCATTTCAACGGGAGCAAGCAAGCAGAACTTGATGACATCTTTTACATTTTGTTTGAGGACTTAATTGTTTACTTTGATACGAATTGTTCTTCCGCAGGATTTCTTTTTAACAAGACTGAAATATCTAAAATTGAAAAAATAATTTCTGAAATAAAAAAATTCAAAGTACGAAAAGTAAGAAATAAACCTCTCATTTCCCTGCTGGTCAACACTTCTCATGGCATTGCAACAAAATCTCTGAACATTACAAAACCAAAATTGAACATTGAGGATAATTACAATGATGATTTTAAAAACATTCATCAAACAATATACAAGAGGCTTTCAAAGAATAACGACAAAGGATTGGTGTTGCTACACGGTAAACCAGGAACAGGTAAAACTTTTTACATCCGTTATCTGATTTCTTCAATAAAGAAAGAGGTTATCTTTTTACCCCCAAACATGGCAACAGCCATTACAAACCCTGACTTTATTTCTGTTTTGATTGATAATCCAAATTCAATTTTTGTAATTGAGGATGCTGAAAACATTGTGGTTGACAGAGAAAAAGATGGCATTTCGCCAGTTTCAGCATTACTAAATATTTCGGACGGCTTACTAGCAGACTGTTTAAACGTTCAAATAATTTGCTCCTTCAATACGGACATTTCAAAAATTGATAGTGCATTGATGAGAAAAGGACGACTCATTGCAAAGTATGAATTTAAAGAATTGGAAATTGAAAAAGCTCAACAGCTTTCAAACAAATTGGGATTTGACTCTCACATCAAAAAGCCAATGAGATTGACTTCAATCTACAATCAAGACGAAAAGGATTTTCAGCAATCAAGAAAAAGTAATCCTATTGGTTTTCACGGCATATACAATAACGGGTTAGCCGAAAACTGAACAGAGTAGCATTAAATTAAAAATCACTATTGTCCGATATAAATTGAGACCTCTCATTTCATTCGAGGTGACGCT
>JBBEBO010000058.1:0-35445 GCA_040882265.1 Brumimicrobium sp.
ATCGTGACAAAATGTGTTCTTTTCGAGATTTATATTTTAAATGCGTTTGCCCTGATTAAAAATGAAGTTTTTATAAAACGATTCAGCTAGAGGAATGCTACAATTCAAAAGAAAAAGCTTTGGAATATTTCGCAAACTGAAGCTGGTAGACATTAAGTAGCTGGACTTATCTTAACGTACTTTTGTCACCTTGTTGAATGTTGTTAGTTAGGATTACAATTTTTATAAAAAACTGTATTACAGTCACTTATATTATGCGTTAATGTTGTACTTTTACTAAAGTTCAGAAATACCTTGCTTTATATAAAAAAAAGTCTTACATTGATGGGTAATTAGTTCCAAAAAGTCTTTTGTAACTATAGAATAATAATCAAATATATAATATTGTCAGAATTAACTCATTCACAAGCACTCCTTGACAGGAGAAAAAATATAGTTGCTAATGGTGTAGGTGTTTTTAACACTGCTACCGTAAAACATGCGAAAGGCGCAATAATAACAGATTTAGATGGTCGGGAGTTAATTGATTTTGCTGGAGGAATCGGTGTTGTAAATGCTGGTCATTGCCCAGACACTGTGGTGGAAGCCATTCGCGAACAAGCCGGGAAATACTTGCATACTAGTTTTAACGTCGTTTCTTACGAACCTTACATAAAATTATGTGAGGAACTCGCAGATATTCTTCCGCATGGTGAAAAAACCAAAGCTATGCTTATAAGTACTGGGGCGGAAGCTGTTGAAAACGCTATTAAAATAGCTCGACAAGCAACTAAAAGACCTGCTGTAATATGCTTTAGCGAAGCATATCATGGTCGTACCTTAATGGCGATGAGTCTTACAAGCAAAGTGAATTATAAAACGGCATCTGGTCCATTTGCTCCTGAAGTTTATAGAATTCCTTTTCCGAATTTTTATAAAAATCATGGAACACAAACAATGGATGATTTTGTAGATACAGAACTTGCTAGGTTGCGCGAAAGCACTCATAGTTTAGTTGACATCAATGATGTGGCAGCCATAATAATAGAACCTATACAAGGCGAAGGTGGTTTTAATCCTGTCCCTCAGAAATATTTGGAAGGTTTGAGATCATTTTGTGATGAGTACGGTGTTTTGCTAATCATGGATGAAATTCAAAGTGGATTTTGTCGCACAGGTCATTGGGCAAGTTGGCAACACTACAATGTCCAACCAGACATAAGTACCTATGCAAAATCGATGGGATCAGGATTGCCCATTGCAGCTGTTCTTGGAAGGGCTGAGGTAATGGACGCCGCAGCTTCAGGATCGATTGGAGGAACTTATATTGGTAGCCCTGTATGTTGCGCTGCTGCATTAGCTACAATTCAATTGATGAAGGACCTTAATTTGAATGAACGCGCTAATCATATTGGTAAAATAGTTACTCAACGAATGGAAAAACTTCAGAAGGAATTTTCTATAATAGGAGACATTCGCGGAGTTGGGGCTATGATAGGAATCGAATTTATAAAAAACAACGACCCGAGAGAACCAAACACAGCACTTTGCGACAAGATAGTTAAAGGTTGTGCAGATGATGGACTTATTCTCATTAGCGCAGGAACTTATAAAAATGTAATCCGAATTCTTTCTCCTCTAGTAATTACAGACGAGCAATTGAATCGGGGACTCGACATACTGGAAAACCAAATTCGAAAAAACATTGTAACATAAACGAATCTATTCATTTAAGAAGATTCGATGTAATAATCAGCTTGATAAATGTTGGTTAGAATTCCTTAAAGAGATTGAGGATTCACAAAAAATAGTTAATAAAATAAATTTAGAATGAAACCATTTGCAATAGCAGGAATACAAATGAAAACTTCGGCAGTCGCTTCAAACGTGGAGATGATGAAGCTGAAACTAGATATAACCATGAGCCTTTACCCTTGGGTAGAAATGGTGGTCTTTAGTGAGTTAGCAGCATACGGTCCATTGACGCATACCGCACAAGAAGTTCCAGGAGCTTTTGAACAGGAAATGCAGGCAATGGCAAAAAAACATGGAATATGGTTACTACCAGGTTCTATATTTGAAAAAAGTGAAGGTAAAATTTATAATACCGCTTCAGTAATCAATCCAGAAGGGGTCGTAATTGAGCGTTATAGAAAAATGTTCCCTTTCTTCCCTTATGAAGTTGGAGTAACGCCGGGCTCAGAATTCTGTGTATTTGAAGTTCCTGGTGTGGCAAAATTTGGATTATCCATTTGTTACGACATGTGGTTCCCTGAAACTGTTCGTACGCTTGCAGTGATGGGAGCTGAGGTGATTTTACACCCTACCATGACTGGAACGATAGATAGAGATATTGAATTGTCTATTGTTAGAGCAATGGCTGCCGTCAATCAATGTTACTTTTTTGATGTGAACGGATTAGAATCTGGAGGCAGCGGAAGATCCATTGTTTGCGGACCAGATGGTAGAGTGATTTATCAAGCGGAAGGCAATGAAGAAATTTTTCCGTTGGAATTGAATATTGAACGGGTACAGAGAAGTAGAGAGTTGGGTGTACTTCGATTAGGTCAACCACTTAAAAGCTTTAGGGATCATATTGGGCAATTTGGTATTTACCAACATGGTGCTCAGTTGCCTTATCTAAACTCATTAGGGCCGCTTATAAAGCCAACTAAACTAGACAATTTGTCGGAATTAAAAATGAAAGAAAATAAACTCGAATCACGTATTTATCCTACTGGATACAAAGGTTTTGAAGGTGTTAAATAAAAAATAAAACTATGGGTGGAACAACAGCAAATAAAAAAAGGAAAGTAAAAAGTAAAAATTTTGTTACCTGGTTTGAAATACCAGCGATCAATTTCCAACAATCGGTTGATTTTTATAACAACATATTCGGCATTGAAATGGAAAAAAATACTGATGGAAATTACGCCATGGCCTTTTTTCCTTCAGAAAATGGAACTGGAGGTGCTATAGTTGCTGGACCAGGCTCCACCCCTGGTATTTCAGGACCGCTAATATACCTCAATGCTGGAGATGATTTAGACGTTGTACTTAATCGTGTAGAACAGTCGGGAGGGAGAATCGTGATGACTAAAACACTCATAAGTGAAGAATCAGGTTACTTTGCCATTTTCATCGATTCAGAAGGAAATAAACTTGCACTACATTCAAATAAATAAAAAATTATGCCTGATAAAAAATTTCTTAGTTCACAACATTACAATATTACTCAACTTCGCATGGAGGTATGGAACGCCTTAAAAAGTGAGTCTGCAAAACTTCAAACCTGTGACAGAGGTACTCCCGAGGAAAAAGAGATGAAAAGAAGTGTACAGGGGCTAGTTAAGAAATTGGAAGGTGTAGAAAGTTATTTTGCTTTTCCCGGAATGGCTCGTTTGCGTGTCATAAATGCTATGCTAGATCGCATGGAACATACTGCACTAGCACACAAAGTGGCTGAAATCACTAAACAACTGGTAAGTGATATATATAGAACTTATTCAGATTTTGCTGAAGAAGAAGATGAACAAGGTATTGAAATTATAGAGAATGGCGAGCATACTTCTGAGGTTAAAAAAAATTATTTTGAGGTCTTATTTGTAGAGGATATTTCTATTCAAGAAGAAAATAAACTAAGAAATGATCTCAAAAATATTAGGGGTAGTAATGAACAATTCAACTACGGAGTTGTGGTACAGCGAAGTTTTGAAGATGCTATGATTGCTTTGCATTTCAATTATAATATTCAAGCAGTTGTTGTACGCTATGCACCTCCTTATAGCTCAAATCAAATAACACCACTTATAAAACCGTTTATTGAAAACGTATTAAAATTAAATGTGCCGTCAAATCTACAGACTGAACTTGGGCCTGTTTTAGGGCGACTCGTGAAAAAATTTAGACCGGAACTAGACACCTACTATGTTACAGACACTGCGCTGGGAAATCTCAAAGACAATACTTTAAAAAGTTTTAGAAGAATTTTTTATAGAGCTGAAGATCTTCAGGAGTTGCACCTCACTATTCTAAGAGGTATAAGTGAGCGTTTTGAAACCCCATTTTTTTCTGCTCTTAAAGAATATAGTAAAAAACCCACAGGAGTTTTTCATGCTATGCCCATTTCTAGAGGTAATTCCGTTTTTAAATCTAGATGGATTAACGATTTTGGAACTTTCTATGGAAGAAACTTGTTTCTCGCCGAAACATCCTCTACAACAGGTGGTTTGGACTCCTTGTTGCAACCCACAGGCTCCTTAAAAAAAGCACAAAAAATGGCGAGCGATGCTTATGGTTCTCTCAATACTTATTTTGTAACCAACGGAACTTCTACAGCTAACAAAATTGTTGTACAAGCCTTAGTTAAACCTGGAGATATCATACTTATTGACCGGGATTGTCATAAATCACATCATTACGGATTGGTATTAGCGGGTGCTTATCCAGTTTATTTAGATTCCTATCCTATTGAGCAATATTCAATGTATGGAGCTGTCCCATTAGAACAAATTAAAGAAAAAATGCTTCTCCTGAAAGAAGCCGGCCGTTTGCATCTTGTTAAAATGTTACTTCTTACCAACTGTACCTTTGATGGGTTGGTTTATAACGTAGAAAAAGTAATGCAGGAAATCTTAGCGATAAAGCCAGATATGATTTTTTTATGGGATGAAGCTTGGTTCGCTTTTGCAGGGTTTACCTACAATTATAAACAGCGAACAGGAATGTTTGTCGCTAAAAAGCTGCATGAAAAGTACAATAGTCCAGAATATAAAGAAGAGTATGAAGCACACATTAAAAATTTAAAAAAAGATGAGCTTCCTACCCTTCCAAATCCAGACAAGGTGCGCATTAGAGTTTATTCAACTCAAAGTACGCACAAAACGCTGAGTAGCTTTCGTCAAGGCTCTATGATACACATTTGGGATGAAGACTTCCGTAGAAAAAGCGAAAATACTTTTTTGGAATCTTATATGACACACACAACAACTTCCCCCAATTATCAAATATTGGCTTCACTAGATGCCGGCCGTAGACAAGTTCAATTTGAGGGATATGAGCTTGTTGAAAAAAGTATCGAAATGGCAATGGTGCTTCGCGCAAAAATAAATGATCATCCACGGCTAAATAAGTATTTTGATGTACTTACTGTAAAAGATTTTATTCCTAAAGAATACAGAAAATCAGGTTTGTCAGAATATTATATTCCAAATGATGGCTGGAACAGAATGGAAACTGCTTGGGAAAATGATGAATTTGTTTTAGATCCTACTAAAATAACATTGCATATTGGAAAAACTGGTGTGGACGGTGATACGTTCAAAAACAAGTACTTGATGGATAAATTTAATATCCAAATCAATAAAACTTCAAGAAATACGGTTTTGTTCATGACAAATATAGGAACCACAAGAGGAAGTGTTACCTACCTTACAAATGCCCTGTTAAAAATTGCTGATGAGTTGGATAAGGAAATTCTTTCACTCAGCGAAAAAGAAAACAAAATTCATTTGGATAAAGTACATTCATTTACAAAAGATTTTCCTCCCCTACCTGACTTCAGCTATTTCCACCATTTATTTCAGGCTGTGCCAGGAGTTCCAGGGGGAAATATTAGAGATGCATTTTTTCTGGCTTACAGTGAAGAAAATTATGAATATATGCCTATGGATGAATGTCTGCCAAATATGGAAGCCGGTAGGATTTTGGTAGCTTCCTCATTTATTATCCCCTATCCGCCAGGGTTCCCAGTTCTCGTTCCTGGACAAGTGGTGAGCGAGGAAATTATCAGATTTTTGATGGCGTTAGACGTTTCAGAAATCCACGGTTACAGAGCTGACCTCGGTCTACGCATTTTTAAAGAGGCTGTTTTAAACAGACAAAAAACCGTTTCATCAATGGGTGCAATGGCAAACAATAAAAAATTAACTAAATAACAAAAAAATATTATGGCAAATAAAACAACAACAACTTCCAAAACTAAGGAAGTAGCAAATAACAAAGAGAAATCTCCTTCAGCAACAAATAAGGATAAAACTCAGATTCCAATACGCGGAACAGCTAAAAAAAGAAAAGCACAACCTTCAAAAACAGCAAAAGGTAAAACTACAGCTAAGAAGACGGTTGCAACAAAGAAAAAAGCTGCTGCAGCTCTAAGATCAAAAGCAAAGACTAAAAAGACCGTTGAATTAACAGGTGTATCTGATATAAGAAGATCTTTTCACAAAAATGAAGAGCCTTTGTATTTTATAAGTGCAACAAACTTTAACCTTCTAGGAGCTGATGAATGGATAAAAGGATTTAAATTTATCACTTATATAGAATGTTTTGATGGATTACATCCAAATGTATTCTCTCCTAAAGAAGAAATTCCTCACGATGATTTTGAAGGAATTGAGGATATCAACAATTACTTACTTCAACACCCTGAAGTTCAAGATTACCTTAAAACAAGATCTGTAGACGGAAGAGCAGGAAAAGCAATGTTCCTGATGTTCAATGAAGAGACTGAAAGACTTGCTGAAAAATTAGGATTGGAAATAATGTTCCCAACGGCAGAAATGAGAACTTTCTTGGATAATAAAATCAATACCAACCGAATTGCCGAGAAAGCCAAAGTTCCTTGTGTCCCTTACGTATTGTCAAAAGTAAACGACTATAAACACCTGCGAAAAGTTTCAGAAAAACTAGGTGAACGACTCGTTATTCAAACTGCATTCGGCGATTCTGGTCATACGACCTTTTTTATTTCCAACGAAAAAGAATACAATAAATACGCAGAGGAAATTGAGGTAGAAGATGAAGTAAAAATAATGAAACGTATCCGCTGTAAAGGTTCTGCAATTGAAGCTTGCGTTACCCGTCATGGAACCATTGTTGCTCCTCTGATGACAGAGCTTGTAGGTTTTAAAGAATTGACTCCTTACGAAGGCGGTTGGTGCGGAAACGAAATTTATCCTAATGCTTTTACTCCAGAATTGAGAGAGAAAGCAGTAAAATATACGCAGCTTTTTGGTAATCAGTTGAGGCAGGAAGGATATAAAGGATATTTTGAACTAGACTTCTTAATTGATCAAGACAACGGAGAAATTTATCTTGGTGAGCTTAATCCTCGAGTTACAGGAGCAAGTTCTATTACAAATCATGCGGTTTTTGCACTTGCGGATGCCCCTTTATTTGTTTTCCATATCCTAGAATGGATGAATCTTGAATATGATCTTGATGTAAATGCACTCAATGAGCGTTGGGCAAAACAAGACAACCTTGACGGATGGAGTCAGTTGGTTATCAAGCACACCGAAGACACCGTGGAATACGTCGCTGAATCACCAAGATCTGGTATCTATAGAATGTTCGATACTGGTCATATAAAGTTTGACCGAATGGACACGCACAGAAGAGCGGTGGAGAATGAAAATGAAGCGTTCTTCCTGAGAATCGCCAAAAAAGGAGATTACTTTTACGAAGGAGCTGATATGGGAATACTTGTTACCAGAGGTCGCTTAATGACAGATGATTTTAAACTGAACAACAGAGCTAAACATTGGATCAAATCCGTTCGTGCTCAGTTCAAATCTGAAATGGTAGAGGATAAAAAGAAACCAGAACTCACTGGAAGTTTAACTAAATAAATATTTTTAACCGCCCCATCTGTTAACTCAGGTGGGGCACTTATTTTTGAGAGAACTATATGCATCTTCATTTTAATGCTATATCTGAAGCTGGTTTGCCAGGAAAGAAATGGCAGGAAATATATAATACCCATTGGAAAAGTTATAAAGCATGGCTCAACACACAGGGAAATGTTTATGATACTGATTTAAAAACTTCACAAGCGGCATTAAAAAAGTATATGCCAGAGATGTGGCCTACATATCTGCGACTTTGCAAATTGGCTGAAGCAGATGATTTAGCAGCGAGATTTTTAACAGGTTTCCAACCCCCTGCGTATATAAGTGCCTGTTCGAATGCTGTTTTAACAGGAGATGAAATTCAATTGGTGCGCAATTATGATTATCATCCTCATCTGACGGAGGGAACTCAATTAATGAGTGCTTGGAACGGAAAAAAAGTAATTGCAACAACGGATTGTTTGATTGGCGCTCTAGATGGAATGAACGAAGATGGACTAACGGTTTCACTTACGTTTGGAGGACGAAAAAATGTGGGAAAAGGTTTTGGGATACCATTTATTCTAAGGTATGTACTAGAATTTTGTAGCAATGTTGAAGAAGCCGTGGAAGCGTTATTGCGTATTCCTTCGCACATGTCTTATAACGTAACAGTAGTTGATAAAACCGGAACATTTAAAACGGTTGAGTTAGCCCCAGATAAAAAAGCGCTCGTCACAGATGCTGCTTTTACTACAAACCATCAGGGAACATCAGAATGGACTGAGAATGCTGCTTTTGATAAAACGATTGAGCGCGCAGCATTTATTGAAAACATGTTGGCTAAAAAAGGAATGGATGCGATTACTGTTGCGAATTCTTTTCTTCAAAAACCCCTGTACAATTCGAAGTTTAACGTAGGTTTTGGAACACTTTTTACAGCAGTTTACAAACCGACAGAAGGATTGGTTGAAATGCGTTGGCCCAATCATAAAATAAGCCAGACAATTGAGGGGTTTCAAGAACAATACAAGTTGATCAATTATAATCAAGCTTTTGGAACACCAGCTAACATTGTTAAAAAGGCAAGAACGCGGTTTCAAAGGATAGTGAAGCCAGAAGCTATTAAAAATCGTTCTGAAATCGAAGCGGAATGGCAAAAAGGACTCTCGCCTCGATCCTCATCACCAGCAAAAGAACAAGAATATAAAAGAAGGAAAATACTAAATATTGGAAAGATTAACCGGAAAAAACTGGTGGACTTCTGGCCAAAACCTAGAACTGGTAGAAACGCTTCTAAGGACAATTAAATATTAAAATAAAAACTAAAATGGAATTTTATAGCAACAACCCATACAACGGAGATCAAGTTGGGAAATATACGTCGCTCACTTCGGAAGAACTGGATAAGAAACTGAATAAATCAGAAGAAGCTTTTAAGACTTGGAGCAAGCGTCCACTTTCTTTTAGAACTGATTTGCTAAAAAAAGTGGGGCAGTTACTACGCGACAATATTGAAGAATATGCACAAATGATTACTGCAGAAATGGGAAAACCTATTTCCGAATCGAAATCTGAAGTCAATAAGTGCGCATGGGTCTGTGATTATTATGCAGAGAATGCGGAATCATTTCTCGAAAACGAAGTGATCAAAACGGATGCGTCACAAAGTTTAGTAAGACACGATCCTATTGGAACTGTTTTTGCGATCATGCCGTGGAATTTTCCGTTTTGGCAGGTATTGCGATTTGCTGCGCCGACCTTAACAGCTGGAAACACAGGACTTCTAAAACACGCTGCAAATGTGTTTGGTTGTGCTACTCAAATTGAAGACTTGTTTACCAAAGCAGGGTATCCTGAAGGTGTGTTTCAAAATTTGATTGTGCATCACGATGAAAGTGAAAAGATTCTTTCACACGATACTGTAAAAGCCGTAACGCTGACTGGAAGTGGAAAAGCAGGATCTGCCGTTGCTCAAATTGCAGGAAAATATCTCAAGAAAAGTTTGCTAGAGTTGGGCGGAAGTAATGCTTTCATCGTTTTGGACGATGCCGATATTGATCAAGCGGTAAATACTGCTGTTACAGCAAGAATGCTTAATTCTGGTCAAAGTTGTATCGCCGCAAAAAGGTTTATCGTTTTGGAATCTGTTCATGATATTTTTGTTACTAAATTTTCGGAGGCAGTCAGCAAATTAAAAGCGGGCGACACAAAAGAGGATAGCACGCAAATAGGACCACTAGCAAGAAAGGATTTGGCTGACGAACTCCACCGTCAAGTTAAGGACTCCGTCTCGCAAGGTGCAAAACTAGTCTGTGGTGGAGAACAGGATAACTGCTTTCATGAACCAACGATTCTTACAGGCGTTAAACCAGGCATGCCCGCTTTTGACGAAGAAACTTTTGGGCCTCTAGCAGCAATAATTAAAGTAAAAAATGTCGATGAAGCATTTTCATTGGCTGAACAATCTAAATTTGGATTAGGAGCCAGTGTTTTTACAAAAGACACAGTGAAAGCGATTGAATATGCCGAAAGAGTGAGTGACGGGGCATTTTTCGTAAATGAATTGGTGAAATCAGATCCGCGATTGCCTTTTGGAGGAACAAAACATTCTGGCTATGGTCGAGAATTAGGTAAAGATGGGATGATGGAGTTTGTGAATAGGAAAACGGTTTATGTGAAGTAAAAATATATTTAGCTCAATTATTGGTGCCGAAAGAAACGCGCACCAATAATTGAGTTTATTTTTTGAAATTACCTGACCTTAAGCAATACCCAATCGTCTTAAAGCGTAGCGTGCCTTATGTTCTAATATCTCTCTTATCCATTCTATTCTTACATCATGAATAATCCGGGTTAAGCTAAAACTACATCTCCAAAAGAAAAGCACCCCCTTAAATTGAGGTGCTCTTCTGTTTTTTTCTTAAGAATTTTATCTATTGCTTCACAACTCTTTTAGTGATGGAACTCTTTTCAGTATTTATACTAATCAAGTAAACACCTTTTGGTTCTGCACTTAAGCTAAAGGAGTAATCTTTTTGATCTATATCTTCTTGTAAAATAAGTTGACCCGTTGTACTATAAACCTGTATAGACTTGATTTTCTCTGAAGCCTTCAAATGAAGATCTCCGCTCGTTGGATTGGGGTGAAGAGTAATTATATCTATGTTTTGTTTTAATAAACCGATATTATTTACAATCTCACAAGCTGTTGTGTCTGTACAGCCGTTTTGCGTGATGATCACAGCATAATTTCCATTTGATTGGGGTGTGTATTCACTATTTGTTTCTCCAGATATTAGGTTGTAATTTTCATCACAGTTCACCCACTGATAAGTTGCGGGAGACGCAGAAGCCACAAGTGTTGGCGAATTATTTGTTATTCCTAAATCAACCGTATTCATAGTTAAATTTAAGGTAACAATCGAGTCACATCCTGCTGCATTCGTTAATGTATGCGTTGCTGTGTTATTGGAAGATGTATAAGTGTTACCATCAATCCATGTATAGGAATCACAGGCCGTCTGTACATCGATTCCTGAAGTAGAATTCGTAATTGTAAGATCTAGCGTTACAATCGAGTCACATCCTGCTGCGCTCATTAATGTGTGCGTTGCGGTATTATTGGAAGATGTATAAGTATTTCCGTCGATCCAGGTGTAGACATCGCATTCTGTTCGAATATCAGTAGAACCCGTAATTACAACATTACTCTGGTTTACGGTGGTAATACCGGCACCAGAGGCTAACCAATTAGAGTTTGCGCCAGATAAACCAAAATTTAGAAGAGTCCCATCATAGTTTGTTGTGAAATCGGGGAGTGAGTTTATTCCAACATTCGATCCTCCCGCTACACCTTGATTAAAATTATAGTAAGCAACTAGATTGGGCTGTGAAACAGTAAATTCAGAGCTCATAGCGGAATTAATCTCACATGGTGTACGAATTACATCCCATATCCGAACTTCATCCATTTCCCCCTGGAACAATTGAGTTCCATCTGTTTTAGAACCGAGTGTCATCAAGTTATCGTTTCCAAGTGAAGAAGTTCCACCAGTACCAGATGTTTGTAAAATTCCATTTATGTATATTTCAACTAGAGAGGTACTAGCATCCCAAGTACAAGCTACGTGAGACCATGAACCCAAAGGCAAAGTCGCTGAGGTATTTATACCTGCTACGTTACTTACATAAAAATAAACCTGATTTGAAGCACTTAGAGATATAGAAGCAAAGTTAGTAGCATCAAACTGAGCAAAAACTACTCTGGAAAAAACACTCGCATTTGGTTTGATCCAAGCTTCTATCGTAAAATCATTGTTAGGAATATCGTTAAATACAGTTGGTAATGCTGAAGAAACATGGTCATTGGTTCCATCAAAATCAAGCGAGTTGCCTGGAGACTGAGCCGCAACTGAAGTCATTCCAAATAAAAATCCTACTAATAATGTGTTAATTTTGTTCATAATTTATATTTGATAATTGTTAAAATAAAATTAAAAGCAACATTTCTATTAGGTTTTTGTCTTTTAATTTTGATAAATGTAATACAATTTTTCATATCTTGTTCTACTTGATGTTTTTATGAACATCAACTTCTTGAAGAGTTTCAAACAAATTAAAAAGGTAGAACTTCTACCCTCGTTTATAAGACATTTTAGATTTTGAAATAGGGTGGTTTTGTTCTTGTATTCTGCGGCCCGTTTGATATATTTTTTTAGAAACGAAACTTCTATTGTTTATAAAAATATAGATTTACTTGACTGAAGTCAAGGGAAAAAAATCCGCTATTTTTCTGTAGGTATTTGATTTTGTTTGTAGTCCCGTTAGAAAGATGAAGCCGTTTATAAACGAAGATGATGATAAATCACATCTCCCAAGATATCACAACCTTTCCCCGTGTGCTCTTTGTTTCTAAATGATCAATAGCTTCCGGCAGTTTTGAATAAGGATATGTCTTACCTAAATAGGGTTTAATCTTACCTTCTTTTATAAGGTTCGAAAGCGTTGTGAGGTCTTCATTGTTGGCTTTAGCAGTGAATAACGTGATCGGTAACTTACTAAATGCTTTCTTCATCATTACAGACATCATTTGCCCCATGGTAGTAAATCCAATCAAAACACCTCGTTTTCCCATGCGTTTAAAATCAGCAAAATTGAGGTTGCCATTGCAATCCAAAATCAAATCAAATTCTCCTTTGTATTGGTGAATGTCCTCTTGATCATAAGCAATAACCTCATCAGCGCCCATCGATTTTGCAAAATCGTTGTTTTTACTGGAGCAAACTCCTGTAACATGCGCTCCGTGTGCTTTAGCAATTTGTATGGCAAAATGACCCACTCCGCCAGTTGCACCATTAATCAGAACAGATTCGCCTTCTTTTAATTTTCCATGCGTTATGAGTGATTGCAGTGCTGTCAACCCAGCGATGGGCACAGCTGCCATTTCGGGATACGTTGCACTTTCCAGCATTGGTCCGCAAACATCTTCCGGAGCACAAAGATACTCTGCAAAAGCTCCTCCCTTGAGCATTTCTCCATACACACGTTCTCCTACTTTAAACTTTGTAACCCCTTGTCCAACTTCTTCCACAATTCCAGAGAAATCAGCTCCGGGTATTTTATCTTTTGGTTTAAATAAGCCAAAAGCGAGTCTGGCCAAAAAAGGCTTTCCTCTTAAAATATGCCAGTCTGCCGGGTTAGCAGAATTTGCTTTTACATTCACCAATAAATGACCTTCTTTCACAATTGGTTTTTCAACTTCTTCCAAGCTCAAAACTTCTGGCCCTCCATATTTATATTTTACAAATGCTTTCATGGTTCTAAGGTAGTGATTTTATTTTTTTGGTGAATTGGTGGAGCGTTCCGTGTATGGTGTCGCAGCATCACGCGGGGTGCTATGCATTATACACATTGTTTTTAGCGTTGGTGTGAAAGCTCTTTGCAACCGGACACAGGAAGATTGCAATGTGCTTGAACAAGCATTGGCTTAATCATTAATTCTAACTAAAAGAACTTCTCGACCACTGCTAGTTTCAAAAAGTTCTCATTCGCATATAGATTATTTTTTAAGTTATTCTTGTAGTCTTCTCTTTTTCCATAGGATTCAAACATTAATGCTTGCTCTAGAGCATTTTTGAAATTCATCGCGATGTAAAAACTCGGTTTCAAGAGGCAGTTTTTCAATGAATTGCGCCCATTCTTTTTTTACTGATAATGCGCCATAGGTGATTCCACATAAGTTACAGGCATACGTCTTTGGGGGGAATACTTTATGCATTACATCTAACGCTCCATTTCATATACCGCTATCGGCATTGTAGACAAAGAGTAAGATTTTGTTTTTTGTTTTCATGTATGGTGGTTGGAAGATGTAAATGGTAAAACCTTACATTTTATATTGACAGAATAACTATTTCTCTCCTTTTATTCTTTTCAACTCTTGAATATCTAACATATCTTTAGGTCTTCCCGACTTTATTTTACTGGTTATAAGATCTTCAAAATTAATCACGTGCCACTTCAAAAGTTGATCGCCCCTTTTAATTTTAACAATTTCAGAATCCTTGTATGCTTCTTCAAATGACTTGTTTATTGAAAAGCGCGTAATTAGCTCAACATAAAGTCCAACAGGAGAAAATTTCAATGAAATATTTTGTTCTCCGTCTCTTACTTTCTTTGGTATTTCTTCGATATCGTAGCCTATGTCTTTAAAAACTTGTAATAATTTATCTAAATTTTCTTCCGAAATATCAATCCAAAAGTCTACATCTGCAGAGTGTCTCTGATAACCGTGAAAATTAACTGCTCCTCCTCCAATCATAAGCATTTCCACGCCGTGTTCCTCGGCAAGCTTAATGAATGATTCTATTTCATCATCTAGATTTTCTATCATTTTCTGTGTTTATTTCAATGACAAAATTATCTTTTGTATCATAGTTTTTCTTTGTGGGAAAACTACGCATTTGCTTGAGCATGACAAAAAATGATAGCATACGCTGTTCAGGTTTAAGCGATAAAAAAGCCTCTTCTTGCCTCTTTTTACTCTGTTCCTTATTTAAAAACTCGATTTGCATAGTTTAAAGTTAAGGAAAATAAATTTATTGAATTATTCACACGGAGTACCGACAATTCGATATATTTCATCTAAACAATATTAGAAATGCTTTTAACGAGGCTTTCTGTCACGCCTGTCTGACGCTAGACATGGATTTTTGACACAGAAACTTCTCCAAAAATTGTTGTTTCTGGCTGCTTTGAAAACTAATTTAAAAGCAATAACAGTCTAGGTAAATGCCCAAACAGTCATTGCCTTGAAATATTGATTTGATATGCTATTTTTTATCCTTCACAGGGCAAGAACTTATTCCAAATGGGGCGTATAACGGACAAAAGTTAATAAGACATGTCAATACAAATATCCCGGCAAGTACTAATAATACGATACCTAATGTTCCTGTAACTGTTCCTGTAAAATAAAGATAGTTTTTTATTTATTTTTGCCAATCCCAAATAGTGTTTACGCAACTCAGGCTGTTAGCGACTGCCTTGTCAAGAAATTATCTTTATAAACTGACTCGCTGTCATAACAGGTATATTGGATTTTTTAAAGTCTTTTAAGTTCCTAGTTATAATGATGTCAACATTTGATTCTATTCCAGAATAATATTGTAAAGCGTCTTCAAAATCTTTGAAATCTGAATTTAACGATTTGTCAAGAGTTGTTGAATCTAAAGCTATTACATTAACTAAAACTTTCAACTTTCTCAATATTTCTCTAACTTTATCTTCACTAAGTTGTCGACTTAAAATATAATGTGCATTAGCAAAAGAAAGTGAGCATACACATAATTCTACCTCTTTCTGATCAGCAAGTGAAAAAAGCTGAGCTGCTGACTCGTAAAATTCTTCTCTTTTAGCCAATAAATCGATAATTATGTTCGTATCAACGAGTAGCCTTTTCATTTATACTTAGTATTTAAGTAGTCAGTATAATCTCTTTTATAGTCGCTTTCTTTTAGGTCTATAACTCCAGATAAACTTTCTACAAAAGGAGTGATTTCAAGTTTTGTATCATTTTCTGTTGTGATTGATTGAAGATAAGACTCTACCATTTTTGAAAGACTTACTCTCTTTTCTTTGGCATATTTTTTTGCATTCTCAATTATATGCTTGTTTAATTTTAATGTCAGTTTAGTATCCATAGCATTACTTTTACGTACAAATATATTAAATATATACGTAAGCATACAAAATTAATTGATTTTCTCGGTGGTTTTGAGGCAAGGTTGAAGCTAAAACATATGTGTTTTAAACACACTATGCCTTTTTATTCAAATTTAGCTATAATCCACTTCTAATACAAGTAAATACAATGAATGCATCCAGCCAATTATATGATAACAATCATTTGTAAACACTTGTTGTAACTTAAACTAAAAACTCCGGTCTCTAATACTTTACGAATTCCACAAATTATCACAGATAATTCCTCTTCTTAAAAATGACTTAGATATATTTGTACTATGTCACTTGATGAAACAAACAAATTCCGTTTTATACCTCGTTTGAATGCTGAGCACATTTACGAGTGGGCTTTGTTTTATCTTTTGTTTTTCTATTTGGTGCTCCGAGCGATATATGTTCCGCCTTTGCACGACGAAGTGGCTACATTTTTTCACTACATCGAAGTGGGAGATATTTGGAGTGATACGGCAGTGTTAGATGCAAATAATCATTTGTTAAACTCCTACCTCTCGCGATTTGCCTATTTGCTGTTTGGTGAAAATTTCTTCTTTTTGAGGCTGCCTAATATTTTAGCATTTTTCATTTATTTCTGGAGCATCGTAAACATCCTGAAAGGATTAAATCATCGACTCAATTACCTCATTGCCTTAGTTGCGTTAAACACCATTCCTTTTGTCTTTGAGTATTTTGCCTTAACAAGAGGATATGGATTGGGTCTGGCGTTTTTTACATTATCGATTGCGCTGTTGTTCAATTGGATCAAAACCCAAAAATCAGGTGTATTGTTTTTTTGTCTTATTGCTGGTTGGCTAAGTGTTTTTGCCAATTTAATTTTCATCAATTCATTCGCCCTTTTGGTTTTTGCTATAATTGTTTTTATGTTGATTCATAAATCAAATTACACTTTAAAAAAGTATGTTTTTCAGATTGGTAGTTTAATTCTTATAGCTATTTTAATGTATCCGCTTGTTAAATTCGGCTTTAGACTTAAGTTTAGCGGTGCATTGTATTATGGAAGTCTTGATGGTTTTTGGGAAGTGACAGGTAAATCGCTCTCAGATCTCGTTTTGTTTACTGAAAGTTATGTCGTGAAATGGTTTTTGATCATTGCGCTTATGGTCATTGCTACGGAGACTATCATTCGGTTCGTAGAAATTAAATGGTGGGATTTTGCTCACAAACGAAGCACCATCATTATCTTTTTTCTTTTTGGAAATATTGCAATGACTTTTGGGTTAGCAACAATCCTCAAAGTAAACTACCCCGAAGATCGAGCAGGTATTTATTTTGTTTTACTGTTTCTAATTTCAGCCATTTATATGCTGGACAAAATAAAGTGGAAGTATAGCGGTATTCCGCTATTATTCTTTCCAATTACGTTCTTATATGTAATGAATTTTTCAAAAACAGTTGTAACACCCGATCAAATTTTGAGTCGCGAATTTCATGAAGAAATCAGAACACATGTTGATTCATCCAGTTCTCTTCAAGTGTACACTACTCAGAACTTAGGGTGGGCATATTATGAACGTTCTAAAGAGCATAAGGTATTTGCACTAAATCAAAGAAATCCTAGTATCGCACATGATGTTGTAGTAACTCGAAAACCATTTTACAATCCTGCAACTGACACATTGTTTCAAGCAGTCTTCAAGGATTCGCTCACAAAGGATTACATTTTAGTTCAAAAAGTCAGGTTAACCCGAGAAAAGATAAATGAGAAAAATATTGCCTTGCCTTGGAATGCAAATGAATTTGGGGAGGTTATCACCTTTCAATCAAATGACTCGCTCGACTTCGATAAATATCTTTTCAAATTAAAAGGAAAAATAGAAATCGATAGTATTTATTCAGGCATTTCCCTCATTTTTGCGGGGAACAATAAAAAAGGGGAGCAGGTTCTTTACTCCTACTTTCCACTGCGATGGTATTTTGGAGCAAGAAACCTCGCGTTCGATTTTGAAATCAATCATCCCGTTTTATTTGAAGAAAATGGTGTTCACTCCTTAAAAGTATATATTTGGAATCCACGGCATCGTTCATTTAATGTGAGTAGATCTAAAATAGAGGTGTTTGGGTTGAAGAAATAAACTAATTTAATTGTGATGTTTACAGTAAACTATTTACAGTAAACAAATAAATCACTAATGTCCTAATTATGTAATTATTAGACCTTATGTTGTACTATCGATACGCTTCTTGGCATAAGTACATCTTAGTAACTTATCGAAAAATTCGTACTAATATTTAAGATATAATCGAAAAATTCGTACTAATATTTAGATTATACTCGAAAATTTCATACTTTTGAATTATGAAAGTCTTTCAAAGAATAGCGCAAGGTGAAATTAAAAAATGGTTGAACAAAGGTAAAGTGCTGGTCATTACTGGTGCTCGGCAAGTAGGCAAGACAACTATGCTTCAAAATATGTTTGATGATGCCGATCAAAAAGTGCTTTGGCTCAATGCAGATGAAACGCGAGTGCGAACAAGGTTAAGTGAATTGGATGTTGCCGCATTGGGTAATGTGGTTGGAAAATACAAAACTGTAATCATTGATGAAGTACAACGCATTCAAAATGCGGGACTATTGCTGAAAATATTAGCAGACAATTTCAAAAATGTTCAATTCATCGCTACAGGATCTTCAGCGTTGGATATTTCAGAGTCGATTTTTGAGCCATTAACAGGAAGATACTTACTGTTTCATTTGTATCCATTTACACTGGCAGAAATTTATAAACAAGAATCTGTATTCGAAATTGAGAACAGGCTTCCTTTTCATTTAGTTTATGGTAATTATCCAGACATTTACAAACATCAAAAAGAAGCTGAAACATTATTAAAAAATCTTTCTAATCAATATTTATACAAAGATGTTTTGGTGTGGAAAGACATTCGTAAACCTCAATTACTAGATAAACTATTGAAACTATTATCTTACCAGGTGGGAAGCGAAGTTTCTATTCACGAACTCTCCAATCAGTTACAGGTGAGTTCTGAAACGATCGACATTTACATTGATTTACTCGAAAAATCTTTTGTTTTATTTCGTTTACCAGCATACAGTACAAACCCTAGAAAAGAAGTTTCTAAAATGAACAAGATTTTCTTTTGGGATAATGGAATACGAAATGCAGTGATTGGCAATTACGATGATCTTAGCATTCGACAAGATGTTGGACAATT
Organism: Brumimicrobium sp.; assembly: GCA_040882265.1. Classification (GTDB taxonomy): domain Bacteria; phylum Bacteroidota; class Bacteroidia; order Flavobacteriales_D; family Crocinitomicaceae; genus Brumimicrobium. Next base: position 19,026 of record JBBEBO010000058.1, read on the forward strand.
GTGGGAGAATTTTGTAATCAGCGAACGCATGAAAATGAATAGTTGGCTAGCACCAGACCGAAAAGGGTACTTTTGGAGAAACTACAACCAAAGCGAAGTGGATTATGTTGAAATAGAAGGGAATCAACTTTCAGCTTTTGAAATGAAATGGAATACTCATAAAAATCATAGTGTTACCAGAGCTTTTACAAATGCTTATCCCGATGCAAGTACTGAAGTCATTACTTCTATTTCTTTTGATCGATTTTGCGAGATAAAATAACCCGCATTCGAAGTCTTCGGGAATGTATACCAAATAGCTAGTTTTGCACACTTAACAATGAAAACAAAATTGTATATTGCGTTCCATTATATCAACGGGAGAAAACAAAATAGTTTTTTTCGTTAGGATTTAACATTTATGAAAAGTTTCCTTGCCAGATTTATTGACTTTTGGAAAAGTTATACGGGTTTTTTTATTCTGCCTATTTTACTTTTTATATCGCTGAGGTTAGTAGAATATTTTGTATTGATTAAAGATGTTGAGTTGCTTAGCAATCCGTTTAGAAGCTTCACGTACAGTGTGGAATTTGACCTTATATTTCTTGCTCTATATTATCTACTCTTTTTAATAGTTTTTTTCTTAATATTTTTAGTTTCAAAAAAGATATACCGAACACTCTTTTATGTCTTTTTAGTTGTACTGACCTTTGTCTATATAGTACTAAATCAATTTTTTTATACCAGTGACCTGCTTCTAGATAAAACGATCTTTTATTTTAACTGGGATGAAATTCAAATTATTATTGGAGGTGAATCAGACGGAATTTTAGGTAAGTTTTTTTGGTTATATCTTGTAGCAATCGTGGTTTTAACGATTGGGTTTTGGTTTATTTATCCTAGACTCAAATCCAGCTCTAAATTTAAAATTGTTGCTCAATTAATAACAATAATTGCGATATGCTTATTTGTTTTTCGTGGTGCTATAAATCCGAAATCGTTGGACAAATACAGTAATTACGAAACTCAGTTGCACACTTCAAAAATGACGTATTTTTTCGAAAGTGTAGTAAGCGCTATATTCAAAAAATCGCTTAATACGGATAACAAAATTAAACAAATCAAATCTTTTCGTAGCTTGATGGGAAGAGAATCTAGTTTTGATAAATTGGAATATCCTTTAATACATGGCACAAATGATTTTATAAAAAATGATTGGTCAAAATATATTTCTGAAGTTGATAAAATCAAAAATATAGTTATCATTTTTGCGGAAGGACTTTCATCAAGATTATCAGGAAAAGACGCAAAGTTTGGCAGCATGACTCCATTTCTGGACTCGTTGTCTAAAAAGTCACTTTACTGGCCAAATATGCTAAGTATTACAGACAGAACACATGGAGTTTTCTCCTCAGCACTTGCAAGTTTGCCTCATGGACTTGAACGTGGATTTTTAAACTATCCAGATGAGAAACTAGATTATATTTCTCTACCAAAAATGTTAAAGAAAGAAGGTTATAGTATGAATTTTATATATGGTGGGTGGTCTTATTTTGACAACTATCATGGCTTTTTAAAAAACAATGAGTTTGACTCTATTGTCAACGAAGACTATATTAAAAAATATTTTAATTATGACCGAGTGAATACAGATAATGCATTTTCTTGGGGAATCCACGATCATGTAACCGTTGACGCATATTTCCAATTTATGGAGCAGCATCAGCCTACCTCGCCTTATTTCAACCTGTATCTTACACTTAGTTTGCACAGTCCTTATGATATTCCTGATAAAGATAAATACATTTCAGAAGCTAAAAGCTCACTCTCACATATAAACCCTCATTTTTTTGAGGAGAATGAAGATGTTATTTCAACTGTTTATTATTCAGATGATGCGTTAAGAAAGTTTTTTACCAAATATAAGACTCGTTCTGACTTTGATGAAACAGTATTTATTCTTCTTGGAGATCATAGTGTCACAGCATTGGATTTATATAGCGAATTAGGTATTTATCATGTTCCATTTTTTATCTACTCTCCTAAAATAAGAAACCCAAAAACATTCAATGAAGTTATTTCTCACTGGGATGTTCCAGCAACGATAGTCGACCTTCTCCAACACATAAATTGGGACTCAAATAGCAATTATACTCATTGGATAGGCAATGGAGTGTCACTATCAGATGAATTTTACGCAAAAGACCCAATATTTCTAGGAACTTTTAAGGGGAATATTGATGGAGTTGTCTGGAAAGATAAAGCATATATCCACAATAGATTGTATCGATTAGAAAAAGGATTAGAATTATCTCCATTAAACGATAAGGAGATTGAATCCAATTACAAAATGTTACTTGAATCATATAGGTGGATTAACCGATACACTATAGAAAAAAATAAAATCACAACACCAACTTGAGTTAAAAAAAGTATTTAGTTAGAAAATTTTATTTCACTTAATTGCATTGCAAAAGGCTTTAATTCAATTGCTTTATTAAGCATTAAGGTGTCTTTAATTGGCCATACTTGAATTTCGAGGTTTTTACTTTTTGCCTTTTTTACTTCCTCTACAGTTATTGATTCGTCATATAAACTAAAAGACACACCATCATACGATTTTTTAATTGCTTGATCAACCACTTCGGGAAAGTTTTCATATCCGATCAGGTGACAATGAATTTTTTCATTTTTCATTTTTATTTCATCCAAAAAATTCATGTAACCAGTTTCAACGATGAGTTGATCTTCAATATCGTGTTCTTTTGCTTGGGCAATAAGGTTTTTTGCCATCTTGATAAAGTATTCATCTGGTGCATTTCGATATGGAAAGCAAAGTGAATCGTAATATCCTTTAACATCCAAAGACAAATAACGATTTTTGTACTTTGAGTTAGAGAGCACTTCAAAGACTTCGGATAACTTGTAAACTCTGTCTTCCAAATTATTCCGACACTGTTTGATTTCAGCTATTTCATTGTCGCTCATTTGTGGAATACAACCTTCTAATTCTGCATTATTTTTACAAAAGTATCCAAGCATATCATCGTGGTACAACCAAATAGTACCATCTAAACTCATTTGAATATCTACTTCACAACCATCTAAGTGATTCAATGCATAAGTCACTGAAGGGAGTGTGTTTTCAATAAAGGTGTCATTATACACATTGGCACCACTTCCTCTGTGCCCAAACTGTAAATTTTCCAATAAAGGACTGTTGTTTTTTGCTTTCTCGGAACATCCTGAAAAAACAAGAATGAATATACAGAGTGGGTAAAAAAATCTCATAAATTAATTTATTTCAAAGCAAGATACAAAATCTCTTTTCTCAACCAATTTTTATAGTAAAGGAACTTGTTTTTTATTATTCCTCTTCATTCCACTCGCACCAATAGTGACGAGTGACATCGACTGGGCAAGCCAGTCTTAGTGACGAATTAGGGCGCACGTAGTAGTTCGTTGGAATTGAATAAAAATCACGCAACACACGCCCTACCAATTCGTCACTAAATCTCGTTCGACGAGATGATGTCACTATATCGAGTGAGGAATCTTAGTATCTCAATTTGACGTGAATTATAATATCAATTAGGGACGAATGGCCGTTCGTCCCTAATTCAAGAATAAAAACAATCTTTTTAAATAAAACATGTAAAGTATTAGCCTATTATTTACTAAATTCGCTTTCTTTCTGATAAACACTACATTATGAATATTAAAAGATTAATACCGTTACTATTGACTTGTACTTCCATTTTACTTTTCACAAAATGTGGAGGTGAATCTGAGGAAGATTTTGTGATAAACCCTGAATTCACAAAACACATTTCTGCTTTTACATCTGGGGTTATTTCTTCGGAGTCAGTTATTCAAATACAATTGACAAAACCGCAAGAAGAGAAAATAGAAGTCAATAAACCAATTAAAGAAGAATTGTTTGAAATTTCACCTTCGATTTCTGGAAAAACAGTTTGGATTGATCAAAATACCATTCAATTTATTCCTGATGAACACTTTGAATCAGGCGAAACTTATTGGATAGAATTTGATTTGGCAAGTGTGGCTAGTGTTTCAGAAGAGTTGAGTGTTTTTAAGTTTCCTGTAACTATTATTGAACAAGCAATTAACGTAGAAGCTGATGGATTGCGCTCATACGATAATGAAACGATTAAATGGCAACAATTTATTGGTACTGCAATTGCAGCTGATGCAATCGATGAAAAAACACTTAATAAAAGTATTAAAGTTAAAGTGAATGGTGTCAATAAACCAGTTAAATGGGAAGCACAAGCAGATAATAGAATGTACACTTTTTTTGTCGATAGCATTGAACGAAAAGAAAAACAAGGTGAAATTAATATAAGTTGGGACGGCAGTAATGCTGGTATCGACGGTGAAGGAAGATTAACACATGAAGTTCCTGCCATTGATGATTTTAAGGTTACCACGATCAAAGTTGTACAACACCCAGAGCAACATGTACTTGTTCGTTTTTCAGACCCATTGCTAAACGATCAAAATTTAAATGGACTTATCGAAATTAGAGACCATAACGGAATAAAAACCGACGTTTCTACAAACGAGTTAAGAATCTACCCTTCAAGTAGGCTAATTGGTGAAAAAACAGTAGTGATTAATGCTGCTATAAAAAACTGTGAAGGATATAAAATTGGAAATGAGCAACTATTTACAGTAGAATTTGAAGCACTTAAGCCAAATGTAAAATTAATTGGGAAAGGAACTATTTTACCTTCTTCAAATGGAATGGTTGTTCCTTTTGAAGCTGTTAATCTCAAAGCGGTTGACGTTCGCATTATTAAGATTTATCAAAATAATATTACGCAATTTTTCCAAAACAATAATTACGATGGTGATCGTGAACTGAAAAGAGTTGGTCGTGTTATTCGTAAAAAAACTATTTATCTAGACAAAGGAAAACCTTTAGATTTAGGACAATGGAACAGGTTTAATCTCGATCTTTCTGAATATATTAAAGTTGATCAAGGATCTATTTATCGCGTTGAAATTAGTTTTCGAAAACATCAGTCTGCTTATGCTTGTGAGTCTTCTGAAGATTTTGAAATGGATGAGTCAGATTGGGATGAATACGATGACGCAGATAAAAACCAATGGGATTACATAAATGATTACAGTTATGGATACTATCACAACGATTATTTTCCTGGGTACGATTATAATCAAACAGATAACCCTTGTTCTTATTCATACTATCGCGGAAAAAGCGTAACAAAAAATGTTTTTGCTTCGGATATTGGGATCATTGCTAAATCGGGAACAAATGGTGAGGTTTTCGTTACTGTTACTGATATTGTTAGTGCGAAACCAATTTCAAATGCAAAAGTTGAGATATATGATTATCAACAACAGAAATTGGCAACTATTACAACCGATGATCAAGGAATGGCGCGTAGTAAACGCTTGAAAAAGACACCTTTTTTTATTGTAGCAAATAATGGTGATCAAAAAGGGTATTTGCGATTAGATGACGGTTCTTCTTTAGCGATGAGTCGTTTTGATGTAGATGGCGCTACAGTTCAGGAAGGAATAAAAGGATTTTTATACGGAGAGCGTGGTGTGTGGCGTCCAGGAGATACGTTATTCTTATCTTTTATTCTGGAAGACAAGGAAGGCCTTATTCCTGAAAACCACCCTGTTGTTTTTGAACTTTTTGATCCTAAAGGACAATTAGCTTATCGTACAGTAAAAAACAGCTCGGTTAACGGATTCTATAACTTCACAACTGCAACAGATCGAGATGCTCCAACTGGAAACTGGGGAGCAAAAGTTACTGTAGGAGGAGCTACCTTTAACGAAACGTTGAAAATTGAAACGGTTAAACCAAATCGTCTTAAAATAAACTTAGATCTTAATGATGATATTTTAAGTGTAACAAATAGTTATGTCAATGGTGATTTAAAAGTAAAATGGCTCCACGGAGCACCGGGAAAAAATTTAAAAGCAGATGTTTCTGTTAACTTCATTCGGGCTACAACCATTTTTAAAGATTACAAAAATTACCAGTTTGACGATCCTTCCAAGGATTTCTATTCTGAAGAAAAGACTATCTTTAAGGGACAATTAAATGAGCAAGGAGTTGCTAAAATCAGTAGTAAACTTGATGTTTACGAACAAGCTCCTGGAATGTTAAAAGCAATTTTTAAAACCCGAGCTTACGAACATGGTGGCGATTTTAGTAGTGATCAATTTTCAATCCCTTATGCTCCTTATCCAACATTTGTTGGAGTCAAATCACCTGAGGTAAAAGGAAGAGGTGCACTTGAAACGGATAAAGATTATTCTTTCGACATAGTAACAGTTGATAAAAAAGGGACCCCTGTAAGTTCATCAAATGTAGAAATTGAGGTTTACAAAATCGAATGGCGTTGGTGGTGGGAGAGAGGTATAGATAACCTCGCTAGTTATATTGGTAGAAGTAGTGTTCGCCCGATTTCTAGTCAAACAATTTCAACTTCTTCTAGCGGAAAGGGTACAGCAAAAATTAAAGTTAATAAACACGATTGGGGCCGCTATTTAATAAGGGTGACGGATAAAAATAGCGGACATTCAACTGGACTGATGTCTTATTTTGATTGGCCGAGTTGGATGAGTCGCGCAGGAAGAGATACACCAGATGGAGCAAACATGCTTGTTTTTTCTGCAGATAAAGAAAAATATAATGTAGGCGAAGAAGCTAAAATTAGTTTCCCATCATCGAAATATGGGCGTGCCTTAATTAGTATTGAAGATGGTAAAAAAGTAAAAGACGCATTCTGGATTGAAACGGAAGCAGGGGAAACATCATTTAATTTACCAATGACCCCCGATTTAACGCCAAACTGCTTTGTACATATAACTTTAATTCAACCGCACAATCAAACTGAAAACGACGCTCCAATTCGCCTTTACGGTGTTATACCAATTATGGTTGAAGACCCAAAAACAAAGCTGGAACCTGTAATAAATATGCCTGATGAATTAGCTCCAGAAGCTTCCTTTAACGTTAAAGTAAAAGAAAAAAATGGTAAACGTATGACTTATACGATTGCCGTAGTTGATGAAGGATTGTTGGACTTAACGCGTTTTGCTACTCCAGATCCATGGCAACATTTTTACAGTCGCGAAGCGCTTGGAGTTAAAACGTGGGATTTATTCGATTATGTAATCGGTGCTTACGGAGCAAAAGTAGAAAATCTGCTGAGTATTGGTGGTGATGGAAACTTAAAACCAGGGACAGAAGAAACGATTCGATTTAAACCGATGGTGCGTTTTATTGGTCCATTTGTGCTCGAAAAAGGAAAACAAGCGACACATAAAATCAGTATGCCAAATTATATAGGATCAGTAAGAACAATGGTTGTAGCTGGTCAAGATGGTGCTTATGGAAATGCTGAAAAAACAACTCCAGTCAAAAAACCATTGATGACTTTAGCAACGCTACCAAGAGTCCTTGGACCTTCTGAAAAAGTAAGTTTGCCTGTAACTATTTTTGCGATGGATGACGCAGTTAAAAATGTCAAAGTTTCAGTAAAAACTAATGACTTATTGAGTGTTATTGGAAACACTACTCAAAACTTAACCTTTGATACACAGGGCGATCAAGTTGTTAATTTTGAATTAGATGTTGCCGAAAGAATCGGAAAAGCAACAGTTCAAATAGTTGCTACAAGCGGTAATGAGAAATCAACTTATGAAATAGAACTGGATGTAAGAAACCCAAATTTACCAGTTACTGTAGTAAATGAGGCAGTTTTGAATGGAAGCGAAAGTGGAACTTATGGTTTGAGCTTGCCAGGAATGAACGGAACAAATGCTGCCGTATTGGAAGTTTCTTCAATTCCTCCAATCAACCTTGAAAAACGACTCAATTATTTAATTAGATATCCGCATGGGTGTATTGAACAAACAACGTCTAGTGCATTTCCTCAAATCTATTTATCAGATTTAACCGAGGTTGATAATGCTCTAAAAAACAAAATCAAAGACAATGTTAATGCAGCAATCAATAAGATTAGAAGACATCAGTTGAATGACGGTGGATTTGCTTACTGGTTAGGCGGAAACGAATCAAGCGATTGGGGATCTTCTTATGCTGGGCATTTTATTTTAGAAGCTGAAAAGAAAGGTTATACTTTACCTTACGGACTTAAAAAACAATGGATAAATTATCAAAAATCAGAAGCGAGAAAATGGAGTCCTGTGAGTTCAAATTATTATGGTAATAATGACCTTGCACAAGCTTACCGATTATATACTTTATGTCTTGCAGATTCACCAGAACTAAGTGTGATGAATAGACTACGTGAATCTAACGATTTAAGTGTTCAAGCTGCTTGGCGACTTGCTGCTGCTTATCAACTGATTGGGAAAAATGAAGTTGCTAAAAAATTAGTCGCTAACCGTGCAACAAATGTTAAACCTTATCGTGAACTGAGTTATACTTATGGTTCTGATACTAGAGATAAAGCGATGATTATCGAAACGTTGGTGTTGATGGGGCAAAAAAGTAAAGCCGCTTCTTTGGTTAAGGAAATATCAGAAGAATTGAGTAGCAACAACTGGATGAGCACTCAAACTACGGCTTATGCACTAAAATCCATTTCTGATTTTACAAAAGGATCGAAAGGAGATGGGAAATTGAATTATTCGTATGAATACAAAGGAAAATCGTCAAGTAAAAGAAGTGATCAACCAATTAATTTGAATCAGTTGTCGGTATTCGATAGCCAAAAAGACGTGAGTGTTTCAGTTCAAAACAAAGGCACTGATATTTTATTTGTACGCATCATTGGTGATGGTATACCTCTGGCTGGAGATGAGGTTTCTAAATCTGAAAATCTATCTCTGGATGTCGTTTACAAAAACACAAATGGCGACTATATTTCTGTTGATCAACTAGAGCAGGGGATGGACTTTGTAGCCGAAGTTACAGTTTCAAACCCAGGAATGAAAGGGCACTATAAAGAAATGGCTTTAAAACAACTTTTCCCAAGTGGTTGGGAAATTCACAATAGACGCATGGATCTCGACGGTGATATGGAAGATACGGATGCGTTTAATTACCAAGATATCCGAGATGATCGTGTCTACACTTATTTTGATTTGAGAAGAAATACAAGTAAAACATTCAAAATTTCACTTCATGCTGCTTATATTGGTGATTATTATTTACCAGCAGTGAAGTGCGAAGCGATGTACGACAACTCAATAACGGCACTTCAAAAAGGAAAACAAGTTAAAGTTGTTAAACCAGGCTCATAAACTGCAATTTTGCAATTAAATATAAAAATTGGTACATATACATTAAATTTTAAACGAAGAAAACTTTTCTACTTTGGTGTTTTTGTTTTCTTCGTTTATTTTTGGTTTTGTCTACCACAACAACTTTTTAAAGCTCCAACTTCTACAATTTTATTGGATAGATCAGGCTATTTGTTAAACGCTCAAATAGCTGAAGATGGGCAATGGCGATTTCCAGAAATTGATAGCACACCTTACAAGTTTAAAGAAGCCCTTATTTCATACGAAGACAAATCTTTCGATGCGCACTGGGGCGTAAGTATTCCTTCTATTTTCCGTGCTTTTTATCAAAATATTTCTGCTGGAAAAATTGTTAGTGGTGGGAGTACAATCACCATGCAAGTTGCACGAATGTCTCGAAAAAGTAGTCGTACTATTTTTAATAAAATTATCGAAGTGTTTTGGGCATATCGAATGGAAATAAGGCATTCAAAAGAAGAAATCATGAATCTGTATGCATCAAATGCTCCGTTTGGCGGAAATGTTGTTGGTATTGAAGCTGCGTCTTGGCGTTATTTTGGAATGTCTCCACACCAACTGAGTTGGGCGCAATCTGCAACGCTTGCTGTGCTACCAAATGCTCCAGGATTAATACACTTTGGTAAGAATAGAGAAAAACTGGTGGAAAAAAGAAACAAAGTACTTTCAATATTACTGGAACGCAAGAAAATTGATTCGCTCACTTATTCACTAGCTATTGAAGAACCGCTTGCGAATTCACCTAAGCCTTTGCCAATGGTTGCCCCTCATTTAATGAATCGAATGATTAAAAAAGGGAATAAAGGAAAAAGGATTACAAGTACTTTGAATTATCAAAAGCAAGAGCAGCTAAATAACCTGCTCGAACATTATCAGAACCAATTAAACCAAAACTATATTCACAATGCAGCAGTACTTGTCATAGACTTAAAATCAAATGAAGTTGTTTCATATATTGGAAATAGTGCAACAAAACAAGGCCACGCCAAAGATGTTGACATTATCCAAGCACCGCGAAGTACGGGGAGTGTACTAAAACCTTTTCTATATAGCGCAATGATTCAAGAAGGACAAATTCATAACGATATGTTGATTCCAGATGTGCCACTTCGTTTTGATAATTTTGCGCCAAAAAATTATGAAGATAAACACGATGGTGCAGTAAAAGCAAGCAGTGCACTATCTCGTTCGTTGAATGTACCAGCTGTTTATTTATTGAAGGAGTATGGAATAGAAAAATTTTTACACCTCTTAAAGCATTCAGAACAAAGACACATCAATAAATCTGCAGCTCATTATGGGTTATCACTTATTTTAGGTGGTGCAGAATCTTCCTTATGGGATGTAGCCAAAGTTTATGCTGGAATGGCTAAAACACTCAACCATTACGCAAAATTTAATAGTTATACAATAAGTAGTTGGGAAGCGCCTAAATATATTTTGGGAGAAAATAGTACAACAACTCTTTACAATAAAACAAAATCTACCACCCATTTTGATGCTGGTGCAACTTACTTAACGTTTGAAGCACTTTTGGATGTGAATAGACCAAACATGGAATCTTCGTGGAGACAATTCTCATCTTCAAATAGAATTGCATGGAAAACGGGAACTAGTTTTGGCAATCGCGATGCGTGGGCTGTTGGCTGCACACCAGAATTTGCAGTTGCAGTTTGGGTTGGAAACGCTTCGGGAGAGGGAAGACCAGGAATCGTTGGAACATTAGCTGCGGCGCCAATTATGTTTGATGTTTTTTCGCGATTAGATTTGCAACAAAAATGGTTTGGAAGACCTTATGACGAGTTGAGAAGTATTTCAATTTGCGCAGAAAGTGGACACCGAAATACGGCTAATTGTACTAAAATTGATACAGTTCAAGCGCATAAAAATATGGTTAGAACAACTCCTTGTAATTTTCACGAAACAATTTTAACTGATGAAACTGAACAGTATCAATATAATGTAGATTGTGAACCTGCTAGTTCAACAAAGTTTGTGACAAGGTTTGTTTTACCACCATTACAAGCATGGTATTACAAATCGAGTCATCCAGAATATAGGACTTTGCCCCCTTTTCACCCAAGTTGTGAGTCAAGCAGAACGACTAACCGAATAAGCATTGTTTACCCTGAAAATGGAAGTGAGCTTGTAGCCACAAAGGATTTAAATAGCAATGAAAACGGTTTTGTTTTTGAGGTTGTCCATCAAGCGAGCGATAGTCAATTGTTTTGGCATATAGACGATAAGTTTATTGGAACGACAGCAGTGATTCATAAAGTGAATTTTTTGCCCACTCCAGGGAAACACCAATTAACGGTATTAGACGAAAAGGGGAATCAGGCTAAGGTGAATTTTGAAGTGTTGGAGTGACAATTTTCTATTCAACATAGAGATTAGTGTCTAAGTATTTAGAATATTACTTTTATTTATTCTATATCTATTGTTTCAAAAGAGTTTGTTTCTACATCAAAAATAACAATGGATAATTTCACTTTCAGTGTTAGTGTAGCAACTTTATCATATTCCACTTTATTAAAAAGCACCTTGGTTCCTGCCTCATTGGCATCACCATACTTATAACGTAAAGAAGAACAACCACAAGCTACTTTCTCTCTTTGACCTGACCAAACGTTCATTTTGTAAAGACCATCATTTCCAACGAGGGCTTCATTTTCAGTGAGCCACACAAATTCGTGGATGAATGCATTACTTCCGAATTCAAAAATAGGGTCATACTGACGAAGAACGTCTTTATTTATTGGGTCAATAATCAACAATGAGTCACCAACTATTGCTGATACATAATCTTGATTTTCCCAGTTGAATAAAGAGCCAATGTCATATTTCATTGAGTCAATTAGTTCGCCGTCCAGATTCCATATTTTAGCAGGGTAAGTTCCAGAAGGTGCAAACCCATGATAAGTTAAAATTTGATTATCCGAGTCATTAAATGTGGGATGAAACTGCAATCCTCCAGGTATGAGAAGTGATAGATTTGTTCCGTCTGGTCTGACACGATAAACTCCATTATAACCACGCGTAAAAATGATCCAATTAGATTTGCCCCATTCTGGTGATCCAAAGAGTAGTCCTTGATAAACGAGGTTTTTTGAATTGGTCAAAAGGTTATATTTATAAATGAATTTATCATTACCTTGTCCTAACTCAGTGAAAATTATTTCATTTTCGTTATTTGGGTTAAACCTGGGGAATTTATAATAAATTGAGTCATTTATAAAGTTGAAACCTGGTGTATATCCATCTGGCATTTCAATCGGTACACAATCACACGTATCTATAGTGTCAGAAGGTATTTCAGAAAAAGGAACCTTATCCTTTCTACATGCTAATAGTGTGAGTAAAACTAAAAACAATGTTATGTAGGATAATTTAATCATTTACCGAAAGTTAAGTAAATTCCAGCAGAAAACCCAGAAAAGTCCAACTTTGGAGTATTCTCCTTAGAAAAAAAATAATTATTGTGTTCACCTCCCTGAAGGCGATTGGTTTTTAAGTACTGGTATCCCAAGGTCAGACCTAGTGTAGAGAACAACGGTTTATCCGAGAATTTAAACCCTACTTTAAAGTTTGTCATGAAGTGTATCCCTGAAACCTTATTGAACTCTTTATATGTCCCCGTACTCTCTTTGTCAGGAAAGGTGTAATAAAAATCTGCTCGAGAAAAGCCATACCCGCCTGCGAGTTCTACAACTGATTCGATTCTTGAAAGCCAAGTACTTCTTTCCCAAAAACCCAATTTGTTTATAAAGAATTGGGTTTTCAGCCCCAATGATAAGTTATGTAAATCATGATTTTCAACTCGATAAACTGTATCTAGAGGAGCTCCAAAATCTCCACCCGTAATAAAGTTAAATTCAGTAAATGAACTTGCTTTAGTATATGCTGAATACGTTCCAATAATAATCAGTTTCGCCAACTGATAATTTAAGGAAAAACCGAATCCATAACCATCTTTAATATTCGAAGCATTTGTGATGTTTACAGATGGATGAAAATTAGCTCTTTTAAGAGAGATGATTTTATTAAATTCACTCATTGAAAATTGATGATAGCTTGTACTAACCTCTATTGAAATAGCTCCTTTTTGTTGAGCAAAATGGAATATTGGATTCCAAAAAAACCATATAAAAAATATTTTTTTTATCATCTACCTATGCTTAAATATGCTCCTACGGTAAATCCCGAAAAATCCAATCGAGTTTTATCACCATGAGGAAATAATAATCCATTTTCTGCTTGTGCGTCAGAGGTTATGTAGTGTTGATAACCAGCTTGCAACCCTATACAGAAAACCTTATCATTTCCCAAAAGTTAAGTAAATTCCAGTAGAAAACCCAGAAAAGTCCAACTTTGGAGTATTCTCCTTAGAAAAAAAATAATTATGGTATTCACCTTCTCCTCCCTGAAGACGATTAGTTTTTAAATATTGATATCCAAATGTCAGACCTATTGTAGAGAATATTGAATTATTTAAAATTTTAAAACCTGTCTTAAAGTTGGCCATGAAATGAATTCCTGATACACGATTGAATTCCTTCATTGATCCTACACCTACACTTTCCTTGTCAGGTGAGGTTATATAAATATCTGCTCTAGACAATCCATAACCTCCCCCAATCTCTATTACTGATTCGATTTTAGAAAGCCAACTGTTTCTTTCCCAAAAATCCAATTTATTTATAAAAAACTGGGTTTTTAATCCTAAAGTCAAACTATGTAAATCATGATTATCAACTCGATACCAAGTGTCAATTGGAACTCCATTTTCGCCTCCTACAATATAGTTGTACTCCGTAACGGAACTTCCTTTCGCATATTCTGAATATAAACCAACGCCAATTAGTTTGGTCAATTGTAAATTCAATGATAAACCATGACCATAACCATTTTCAACATTTGTTGTTTTTGTGATGTTTGCTTCTGAATAAGAATTAGCCCTTCGAATTGAAATAGCTCTGTTAAACTCATTCATTGAAAATTGACGATAACTTGTATTTACCTCTATTGAAATAGCTCCTTTTTGTTGAGCAAAATGGAATATTGGATTCCAAAAAAACCATATAAAAAATATTTTTTTTATCATCTACCTATGCTTAAATATGCTCCTACGGTAAATCCCGAAAAATCCAATCGGGTTTTATCACCATTAGGAAATAACAATCCATTTTCTGCTTGTGCGTCAGAGGTTATGTAGTGTTGATAACCAGCTTTCAATCCTATACTAGAGAAGTAATTATTATTTGAGAGTATATAACCGAGCTGAATTGTTGAAACAAATTGGAAGCCTTTAGATCTATATACCTCCTTCGAACTGTTCGGGACAAACCCATCAAATACATCATCCTTAAATAAGTAAGCCCAGCCATATCCAGTGTTTATATTTATTGCACATTCAATATTTGACAATGAGGTTTTTTTACTCCAAAAATTCATTTGGCTAAGAATAAGGCTAGCGTTTAAACCAATATTCAAAGATTGAACTTCATGCATTCGTTTACCTCGAACAGTATCGTTTGGAGTATAAATATCATATTGATGTTGAATAATTCTTATATCTCTTTCGGTTTTTCCAAACTGATATCCACCATAGACTCCAAAGGAAATAAAATTGAATGGCTGGTAGGTAGTAGACAATCCGAAACTGAATCCTTCAGATAATGAAATCTGTGAAAGTTCATCATATATATTTGTATCAATGTATGCTGGGTCATTAATTCTTTCATTAAAATCACCCATTCTATAGATACGAGTATCAGCGTTGAATTCGATTTTGAAAGTTCCTTTTTGTTGTGTAAAAGAGAGGAAAGGCAATGCAATAAAAAGCACATGTAAAAATCTTCTTAGCATCCCTTAATGAATTTTTTAATATCCATCTCAAACACACGAAATTCAAACCCTTCATATCTTTTTTCCCAAACCATTTTAATTTTTTTCATTTGTTGGGATAATTTACAGATGTGTTTTAAAGTAGTTGGTAATTTAAAAGTTATCTGTGAAACTACGATATTTTTATCGGTTTACCAAAACTCAGTTATATACATGGGATAAATTTATCTACTTAGATACCTCATTAATTCTAACAATTTGCTTTTTCTAATATTCAGTTTTTAAAAGGTATTAAATTTTAAGCCTAACCTCATAAAGGTGCGTGTTAGTGCTGATTGTTAGCTTTAAGTTGTCCATATTTATTTTAGAAAAATAAAGCTTGCTTTAGAAGGTTAAGAAAAAAGAATTACCCAATCAAAGATTCTTCAAAACAAAACCAATATTCACAATAGGACCTTGACCTATATTTCTACCACTAAGCACATATCCTAAGCCTGTGTAAAACCCGAGTCTTTTTCCAATTGGGACGTAAAATGTTCCACCAACTTTATGATAGCTGACACCTAATTCTCTAAAAGATGGAGGAGCAGGTGTTCCTTGGTAGTCAAAGCCACCGAATGCATGTTGATTTTCATACCAAATATCGAAATAGTATTTAGCGGTTGCCTTACCGACTTTAAAACTCCCATTTGTAGCATTAGGAACAGGATCAAATTTATAGTTGTAGGCAAACTGAAGCGTTGCAAACCACGCATTTGATTGAAAATGAACGAGCGGTCTTATGTCTAATACTTTTGCTTGTTGACCAATTGCATTTATTCCTCCAGTTTGATAATCTGCTAAATTTGAAGAATATCCACCAGCTAAACTAAATGATAAGTTTCCTTTTGATATTTTTTTATTTGCGATTAAATATTTTAAAAAAACACTTCCGTCTTGGGCAGAACTAAATTCTCCGATTGAAACATACGGAACATTCAAGTACAAGTCAAGTCGGTCAAACAAACCTGCTCCAATTGTTAAACTGGCATTTAAAATAGTTCTGGAAAGTCCAATTTTATTTGTGCCTGCAAAATAATGTGATGCAAATTCACTTCCTCCACCTAAAGCAACTTCTATGTTTCCTTTTCCTTTGTAAAACCCATCAACCCTTCCCTGTGAATAGGTTATTGATATAGAAAAAATAAAAAGTGCCACTGTCAGTAAAGTGGATCTTGTTCTTTGCATAATATAAAGTTTTGAAAGTAAATATCTTGAAATTAATTAAGATAAACAATCAATAAACAAATATTCA
>JBBEBO010000059.1:0-17733 GCA_040882265.1 Brumimicrobium sp.
ACTTTTAAATTAAAAGCAAATTTACAAAACTCCCCTTAAAATGTCTTTGACCCATTGATTTTTACTTCAGGTGAGATTAGGTAGTTATACTCAAGTTCAGGGTTGATAGCATCATCTGTTGATATAACAAGACCACCGCTCATTGAAACCTCAAAAGAGTGATCCTTATTGAAGTTATGGTGTAGACCTGTACCCACTTGTAACGGAGTCAGTATTAGCCCCTGCGGAAAAACCCCTAGTCTTAACCAAATCAACTTAAAAAAAATTGTGGATTTTTTCCTTTCCTTTATTCTCCAATTATTCCCCATTTTGTAGAGAAGACCTCCTGTCATTAGCTGTGTTCCTTGATTTAATGAATTCTTGGTTTCACTCTCCAGTCCAATAAATGGGGTGATATTCCAAAAGTACTTTTGAAGTCCAAGAGTATCTCTTTCCTGATTAAAGGCTTCGAAAGTTGAATGGAATATTAATAGTATAGAGATAAATATTAATTTTCGCATAGGGTTATTATATGAGAGACATAAAGCAAGTACCTGCTTATAAATATACTAAATCAAACTAATTTTTAGGATATTATCGAGATAATTGACAGGACTTGAATCTGAAGATAAATCGAAAAAAACATATAATTGTACGACCTGTGATGTTATACAATTATTCGAAAATGGAAACCGTGATTACAAAAACCCAAGTTCTAATTTAGCTTCTTCACTCATCATTTCTTTGTCCCAAGGTGGATCAAAAACGATATTTACTTTTGCTGAAGTCACACCGTCTACTGAGGCTACTTTGTCTTCAACCTCTTTGGGTAAAGATTCTGCAACAGGGCAGTTGGGAGAAGTTAAAGTCATCTCAATATCTACAGTTTGATCTTGATTTATTTTTACTTCATAAATCAGTCCTAATTCATAAACATCAACAGGAATTTCAGGATCGTAAATAGATTTCAATACATCTATTATTGTTGTTTCTAATGTTTCGTTTGCCATGACCTCTAAAATTTAATACAAAGTTAAGTATAGTTTGGGGAAACAAAACGATTTGCATTTTGTTTTCTTGGAAAATAACGATTTTAAGACTGTTTTTACAAAATGTACAATCATTTTCAGTATAAAATAATCAAGGAATTAATTGTTCAAATACCATAAATTAGGTATTTTTGCATCAAGTTTAGGTTTTATTTATATTTAATCTAAATAACTTTAAAGAATAAAGAGATTGAAATTATGATAAAAGTAACAGAATCAGCTAGGAATCAAGCGACCCGACTGATGGAGGAGTCTGGAAAACCAGGCAGTTTTATTAGAGTTGGTGTTCAAGGAGGAGGTTGCTCAGGTTTAATGTATGAACTTGATTTCGATAATGTTGAAAAAGAAGGAGACAAAGCCTTTGAAGACAATGGAATAAAAATCGTTATTGATAAAAAAAGTTTTTTATACCTAGTAGGTACAACATTAGACTACTCTGGAGGCTTAAATGGTAAGGGATTTGTTTTTCAGAATCCGAATGCAGATAGAACCTGCGGTTGTGGAGAGAGTTTTTCTATTTAATAAAGAAAAGAGATTGAGTGATGGGATATACTGAAGAAGAACTAGCTAAAGATTTAGAAAATCAAGAATATAAATTTGGATTTACTTCTGATTTTGAATCTGACAGAGCTCCTGATGGTATAAGTGAAGATATAATTCGCTTCATATCGGCAAAAAAAGAGGAGCCAGAATGGTTGTTGGAGAATAGATTACAAGCTTATAGAGCGTGGAAAGAAATGACAGAGCCAGAATGGGCTCATATTCATTACGATAAACCAAACTTTCAAAATATATGCTATTATTCTGCTCCAAAACAGAGTAAAAAATATGAAAGCTGGGATGATGTTGATCCTGAAATGAAAGAGACAATGGCTAAACTCGGCATTTCAATGGAAGAACAGAAGAAATTAACTGGTACAGCAGTCGATTTTGTTATGGATTCCGTTTCTGTAGCTACATCTTTCAAAAAGAAACTAAAAGAATTAGGGATTATTTTCTGCTCTTTTTCCGAAGCAGTTCAAGAGCACCCTGATTTAGTGAAAAAATACATGGGAACTGTTGTTCCAAGCAAAGATAATTTCTATGCAGCTTTAAATAGTGCTGTTTTTACAGATGGTTCTTTTTGTTATATACCAAAAGGGGTTAAATGTCCAATGGAACTTTCAACTTATTTCAGAATCAATGAGGGTGGTACTGGTCAGTTTGAAAGAACTTTGGTAGTCGCTGATAAAGGTTCTTATGTTTCATACTTAGAAGGATGTACGGCTCCAATGCGTGATGAAAACCAACTTCATGCTGCAGTTGTTGAGCTAATAGCGCTAGATGATGCTGAAATTAAATATTCTACAGTTCAAAACTGGTATCCTGGAGACAAAAACGGTAAAGGAGGAGTGTTTAACTTTGTCACAAAAAGAGGTTTGTGTGAACGCAACGCAAAAATTTCTTGGACTCAGGTAGAAACAGGTTCGGCTGTGACTTGGAAATATCCTTCATGTATTTTAAAAGGAGATAATTCTACAGGTGAATTTTACTCAGTTGCGGTGACTAATAATTACCAACAAGCAGATACTGGAACTAAAATGATTCATCTTGGAAAAAATACAAAAAGCACGATAATTTCAAAAGGTATTTCAGCGGGTCACTCACATAATTCATATAGGGGACTTGTGCAAATTCATCCAAAAGCAGAAAATGCTAGAAATTTTTCGCAGTGTGATTCATTGCTGATGTCAGACCGCTCAGGAGCTCATACATTCCCTTATATTGAATGTAAAAATAACTCAGCGAAAATAGAGCACGAAGCAACAACTTCAAAAATAGGTGAAGACCAAATTTTCTATTGTAAACAAAGGGGAATTGATGAAGAAAAAGCAATTGGTTTAATTGTTAATGGCTACTGTAAGGAAGTACTGAATCAACTACCTATGGAATTTGCTGTAGAAGCGCAAAAATTGTTAGAAATATCCCTTGAAAATTCGGTGGGTTAATCAATATTTATAATTAAGAAAACAAACATTATGTTAATAATAAAGAACCTTCATGCCACAGTAGGAGACGAAGGATTAGAAATTTTAAAAGGACTTAATTTAGAAGTGAAAGCTGGTGAAGTGCACGCTATAATGGGGCCGAATGGGGCTGGTAAATCAACCTTGGCGTCTGTTTTAGCTGGTAAAGAAGGTTATGAAGTTACCGATGGAACAATCGATTTTGACGGAAAGAATTTACTTGATATGGAAACCGAAGACCGCGCTAAGGAAGGTGTTTTCTTGGCTTTTCAGTATCCTGTTGAAATTCCTGGTGTATCTAACGTGAACTTTTTAAAAACCGCAATTAATGAAATTCGTGAGTATAGAGGCGAAGAACCGTTGAAAGCAAAAGATTTTATGGCTAAGGTACGCTCGTCTTCCTCGCTAGTAGAACTTGATCCTAAATTGGCTAGTCGTTCGGTAAATGAGGGATTCTCAGGCGGGGAGAAAAAAAGAAATGAAATATTTCAAATGGCGATGCTTGAACCTAAACTATCTATTTTAGATGAAACGGATTCAGGGTTAGATATCGATGCTTTACGTGTAGTGTCTGACGGTGTAAATAAGCTGAGAAATAAGGATAATGCAGTAATTATCATTACACATTATCAACGCTTGCTAAACCATATTAAACCTGATTTTGTACACGTTCTCGCGGATGGTCAGATTGTGAAAACCGGACCAAAAGAGTTAGCGCTTGAATTAGAGGAGAGAGGATACGATTGGTTGAACGAAGAAAAGGTATAACTCATTATGGAGATTATGACAGAAAATAAAGTCTTACAGTTTGTGGATGGATTTAAAACGCCAGAAAAACAAACACTTGTAAGAAAGGAAGCAATTCAAGCATTAAATGCCATGGATTTTCCTACAACTAGAGTGGAGGAATGGAAGTATACACGTGTTGGTAGAATTGCTAATAAGTCTTTCCGACAGTTTGATACTGAGGCAAATATTGATCAATTCATTGTTCCCGAGCTAGATGCAAATGTTTTTGTTTTTGTTAATGGTTTTTATTCAAATTCACTTTCTCAAGTGAAAGAAGATGATGCGATTAATGTGTTTTCAATTGATGAAATAGATCAACAGTATTATTCTGATATCGTGGAAGGAACAGAAGAAAATGTTTTTTCACTAATAAATAAAGGATATCAGACGGGTGGTTTGTTTATTCAAGTTGCTGAAAATAGAAAAGCAAAACATCCTATACATTTATTGCATTTAACAAAAGAGGAAGGTGTAATTGCAAATTCGCAACATTTTATACACCTTGAAAAAGGAGCTAAAGCAGAGGTGTTAACTTCATATCATTCTGAAAATGCAGAAAACAGTTTTACAAATGTTGTATTAGAGGGACATATTGAAGAAAACGCAAGTTTAACAATTCAAAAACTTCAAACTGAAGAAAAAAACGTGTTCCATATATCGAATGAGTTTTTTGTTCAGGACCCTTCAAGTAATTTTAAAATTAACACCATTACAACTGGAAGCTTGTTAACTAGAAATGGTTTGAACGTAATCGTAGAAGGAGAAAACTGTCACACTGAAATGAATGGTGTTTATCTCGGTACAGAAAAACAGCATTTAGATAATCATACATTGATTGATCATCTATATTCAAACTGTACATCAAGTGAAACTTATAAAGGTGTAATGGATGATAAATCTGTTGGAGTCTTTAACGGAAAAGTAATTGTTAGGCAAGATGCTCAAAAAATTGAAGCATATCAGTCCAATGGAAATATACTGCTTTCCAATAGTTCAACTGTAAACTCTAAACCAGAATTAGAGATTTATGCTGATGATGTTAGGTGTTCTCATGGTTCAACCACTGGACAATTAGATGAAGATGCAGTATTTTATTTACGTACAAGAGGAATTTCTGAAATAAAGGCTCGTCGTTTGATGGTTGCTGCATTTATTGGAGATGTCCTTGATAAAATCCAAAATGAACCAATTAGAAAAGTGATAGACAAAGACTTTTTTGAGACTTATGGATGGGAGTTTTGATAACACTTTAATTTTCAGATAAAAAACACGATTAACATGTGTTTATTGTCGTTTATTCATATTTTATTATCGATTAATTGGATTTAAGTAGTTATATTTGGAGAGCTGAACAAAACTATATACTACGAATTCAATGACAAAAAAACGCGTTTATAAAACGCATGTAAGTAAAATGTATTGGGATAAACGTGGATTCATTAAGATGGATTTGCTTGAAACTCAAAACCCATTTGACCTTGCTGAGGCGATAAGACAGTCTGATATTTCAAGAGAAATTACAGGTGATACCCCATTTAAATTATTGATTGATACTAGGAAGTCTAATGCTGTTCCAGATAAAAACTCTCAAGAGTTCGCCTCTAATCAACAAAATAAAATTGCAGAAGCGATAATTGTTGATGCTTTACCTATGCGGATTTTAGCAAAATTTTACGTAAAACAAAACAGCCGTAATCCTGTTAAAATATTTTCGAATGAAGATGAAGCAGTAGAGTGGTTAATTAATTATTAGGCTTACCAACTTAAGTCGTAAATACTAAATAAGTACTTTTTAGATACAAATATTGACATAAAGATTTTACGACTAAAATAGTTAAGAAGTTAATCTAGCACATGTAAATTGGCTCAGTCTTTAGTAATGCGAGTCTTAATTCTTGACATCTACTCGCAACAGGAGCAGACAATATGACTTTGAGTTGCGACCTAGCTTGGCAACTCAATTGATTATAATAAAACCCCTCCAAGCAATTGATATTTATTCCTTTTAGTTGAAGTCATCTACTAATTTTATATGCCGTTCGTCAGTGTTTTTCAGTTCATCCTTCGTACATTTGCTGTATGGAAAAAGTAGCTTTTAATATTACTGATTTGAGGAAGCAATTCCCTTTTCTTCAGAGAAAAATCCACAATAAGTCATTAATCTATTTTGATAATGGTGCAACGAGTCAGAAACCGAAAATGGTGATTGATCGTTTGAGTGCATATTACTCTCACGAAAATGCTAATATCCATAGAGGTGTTCATACCTTAAGCCAAGAAGCTACTTCGGCATATGAATATGCTAGGAAGATTATTCAAGAGAATATAGGAGCTAAGCATAGTCATGAAGTGATTTTTACTAAAGGAACAACAGATAGTATAAATTTAGTAGCCTTTTCTTACGGTGAAATGTTGCAACCAGGAGACGAAATAATCATTTCTGCAATGGAGCATCATTCCAATATTGTTCCATGGCAAATGCTTTGTGAACGCAAAAAGTGTGTTCTTAAAATTATTCCAATCAATGATAAAGGAGAGCTGTTATTAGATGCTTATGATCAATTACTCTCAGAAAAAACTAAATTGGTTTCTGTTGCACATATCTCTAATGCTTTAGGAACTATTAATGAGGTAAAACACATAATTAACAAAGCACATGAGTATGGCGCAAAGGTGATGTTAGATGGCGCTCAGAGTATACAACACATTAAAGTTGATATGCTTGAACTTGATTGTGATTTTTATGCTTTTTCTGGTCATAAATTATTTGGTCCTACAGGGGTAGGTGTATTATATGGCAAAGAAGAGTTGCTTAATGCAATGCCACCATATCAAGGAGGGGGTGACATGATTAAGGAGGTTACTTTAACTAAAACGACTTACAATGAATTGCCTCATAAGTTTGAAGCAGGAACACCACATATTGCTGGGGGTATTGGTTTAGGCGAGGCTTTTAAATTCCTAAATCAATTGGATATGGAAGCTGTTCAGTTACATGAAAACGAGTTGTTAAACTATGCGACATCGGCGTTAAGTAAAATTGAAGGATTAAGAATATTTGGTGAGTCTGTAAATAAGACGAGTGTTATCTCATTCCTAATTGATGGTACTCATCCTTATGATGTTGGTACGTTATTAGATAAAATGGGAATTGCTGTTAGAACTGGACATCATTGCACACAGCCAATAATGGATTTTTATAAAATTCCTGGAACTATTCGCGCTTCGTTTGCTCTTTACAATACTAAAGAAGAAGTCGATGTTATGATTAATGCACTAGAAAGAATTATTCCAATGCTAAAAGATTGAAAATATGACAATAGCTGAAAAAGAACAAGATATTATAGATGAATTTTCTATCTACGATGACTGGATGGATAAGTATGAATATATTATTGAGTTAGGGAAAGATCTCCCGCTTATTTCTAAAGAATTAAAAACAGATGATCGTTTGATTAAAGGATGCCAATCACGTGTATGGCTTCATGCAGAAAAAGTTGATGGTAGAATGAAATTTACAGCCGATTCAGATGCGATAATAACAAAAGGGATAATTGCCTTACTTATTCGTGTTCTTGGAAATGAAAAGCCTGAAGATATTGCAAAAAATGAATTGAGTTTTATTAAAGAAATAGGTCTGCAAGATCATTTGTCGCCAACTCGCTCAAACGGCTTGGTAAGCATGGTTAAACAGATGAAGTTGGAATCGCTAAAAAACGTGTCATAAATGTGTAGTAAACGTTTTAAACACTTTTTGAATAAATTTTGTTTTGTTTTGTCTACATTGTTTATTTTGACAAGTTGTGAAGATGTAGAACTAAATAAAATGATGGATGATTATTGCGAGTGTATTAATAAAGTAAAATCAAATCAATCAAATCAATTCGAATGTATAGAGATTATGGACTCTATTCAGGATAAATATAAAAACCAGCCACGTAAATTAAACAAGGTACTTGAAAAAACGAATGAGTGCTATTAAAAACCTCTATCTATTGATTTTCTAAGCTATCTAAAAATCTTTTTAGGTTAGGATTTTTTGCAATTTCAGCATTTCCTAAAACTAATAATTTTGTTGGATTGTTTCGCTCTAGCCACATCGTGAAATTTGACTTTGTTGCAGCAAGCGTTCCGTTTATGTCAACGCGATGACTTGGGCGATTGTTTTCATCTAGGTACGATTGAGTTTCCTCATCTACTTTTGAGAAATTGTGGTTTTCATGGAAAACAACAGCACCATCAACTAACTCAGCTAAGTCATTGTTTTTTTGATCAATATTCACAGCTTCAATATGTTTGTTTTCAGCCCACTCTAAAATAGTGTTCCCAAAGCTGTTGCTGTCGATAAGATATACTGTTTTCACTTTCATTTATAAACTGATTTGTTAAAATCGGACGACAAAAATAATGACTTCCGTTTAATATCAAACATTAAATGTCACTTTGAAGTAATAAATATGCCTTTTATTTTATATCATGTCTTTTTGATAACGAAATAAAGCGTTTTTGTTACTTATAGAGAGGTATTAAACTTGTAGCTGAAATAGGATTTATATTGATTCATTCATAAACTTATATCCAACACCTTTTACAGTTTTAATATAGTGTGAACCAATTTTTTCTCTTAGTTTTCGGATATGAACATCGATAGTTCTATCACCAACTACTATATCTGAGCCCCACACACTTTCAAGTATATTATCTCTTTCAAATACACTTCCAGGGCGAGAGGCTAATAAAGCAAGCAGTTCAAACTCCTTTTTTGGAAGATGAATTTCTTTATTTTTAATAGTCACTAAATATTTGTCTCTGTCTATAATCAAATCATCAACAGATTGAGCTTTGGGTGTTTTTGGATCATTTCTTCTTAATAATGCATTAATTCGACTAATCAACACTCGAGGTTTTATAGGTTTTGAAATATAGTCATCTCCACCAGCGTCTAGCCCTGCTATTTGACTATAGTCTTCGCTTCGTGCCGTTAAAAAACAAATTATTATATGATCATATGCTGGTTGTTTACGAATTTGATGGCAAACCTCAATACCATCCAGTTCAGGCATCATGACATCTAATAAGATTAAGTTTACATCATTTTTCGATAAAATATCTAATCCAACTACGCCATTTTCGGCGGTAGAAACTTCAAAACCCTCTTTCTTTAAATTGTAAGCAAGAAGTTCCCTTATTTCTTCTTCATCGTCTATAATCAATATATGCTTCATGATTCGGTTTTGAATTCTAACTTCACTTATTGTAGAACATACTTCAAAGATATTTAAAATATTAATTAAAGTAATAAAATGTTTTACAGAACAATTCTTTTTGCGTGTGTTTTATCGATTTACCTTTTACGGACATCAGTGAATTTACATAGTTGATTAATTATTCATTGAATAACAAACTATTGCTTAGGTTTTTATAATTTAAATAAAGGGTTTGAAGTATATTTTTGTGATATTGAACAAATTGATGCTAAATAAATATATACTAATATTGGATTCCTAATACACGATTAATATTCATTTAATACTTATGAATTGTGTGTTTATCGAATAGCATTTTGATTTATGTCTTTATAGTATAGACGAACACTTTGATTCTCTCGACATGATTTAAAAATCGGTTTACCAATGACCTTTAATATTTGATTCTTGTAAAATAGTTGGATAAAAAAAGGTTTGAATTTATGCTTTGTAAACCGAATATTCACCTTATCTTTGCGGCAGTAGTAGTAGGTTAGGTTGATTAGTGTGATAAGAGCTCGGAACGCCCGTTTCGAGCTCTTATTCGTTTTATAAGTAAATTTTCTCAACTATTTTTTATAAACTCACTATCTTCGCATTAAATCTTCAGCTTGAGAAATATAAAATTAGAACAAGATATATTTAGTATTCAAAATGAATCTGATTTTGAGAAAATGGCTTTTCGAGTGTTCCATTTTCAAGTAGACAATGTGCCGATTTATAGGGAGTTTTGTCAAAGGATTAATAACCTTTCACCAAGAACAATATCAGAAATTCCATTTTTGCCTATTTCTTTTTTTAAATCCCACCAAATAATTCATGAAAATTTAAATGCTGAGGTTGTTTTTAAAAGTTCGGGTACAACTAGTCAAACTAGAAGTCAACATCATGTTGCATTTAAAGATGTTTATGAAAATTCTTTTTTAAATACGTTTTCAGAACAAATAGCAAATCCCGAAGAAAGTATAATATTAGCACTATTGCCAAACTACATAGAGCAAGGCGACTCCTCTTTGATTTATATGGTGGATTCTTTAATTAAAAAATCAAACAATTCTTTATCTGGTTTTTATTTGAATAATCAAAACGAATTAATACAAACGATTCATAAAGCTCGAAAACACAACAAAAAAATAATTCTATTTGGCGTTTCCTATGCACTCTTAGACTTAGCTGAAAATAAAATCGACCTCTCAGGTGTGCGAGTTATTGAAACTGGAGGCATGAAAGGCAGACGTAAAGAAATGATTAAGTCAGAGTTGCATGAACATCTTTCTAAAGGATTAAACGTTTCTACAATTTATTCAGAATATGGCATGACTGAGTTGTTATCGCAAGCATATTTGCAATCGGATGGGTTTTTTCAATCACCAAAATGGATGAAAACTTTAATTCGAGATGTTAATGATGCATTTACAATACTAGAAGATGATAAAACAGGTGGAGTAAATATAATAGATTTAGCAAATTTATATAGCTGCTCTTTTATAGCAACTGATGATTTAGGCATAAAACACAAGGATTTCTTTAAAATTTTAGGTAGATTTGATTTAAGTGATATTAGAGGGTGTAATTTGTTGATTAATTAGAAAAAAGGAATAATATTTGCACCTTTGAATTTGTATTTGTAAACTGATAATTAAAATTTAAAAACTTAAGAATGAAAATTATATTAGCATTATTGACAGTTATTATTTTGGGAAGTTGCGCAACTAAAGTTCCGTATACACCAAAAATCAAGGAGGAGTTTAGTTTGACACCTGATAAGTTGAAAAAAGTCCAATTCTATACATCAAGGACAATAATTTTGGAAAGAAGTAATAATAAAGAAGTGGTTTCTTCAACTGGGAAAGATGGAGAGCTAGTTGCTAGTGAAAGATCAACTTCAGAGAGGATTGTAATCCCTTCAAACAGACCTTGTGTATTTGAAGAAATGGAAGAAGATGGAACGGTTCAAATTCGGTTTGAAATGGGAGCTGGTCGCGTTCTTAGGTTTAAGGAACGTAAAAACATCTCTAATGGTCGCTATTATTTAGAAGCACAATGGGACAACGGTAAAGGTGAATTGGATTATGGAGGATCTGTTTACTATGCAGTTTCTGGAAGTGCATCAGCGTATCTTTTAGTGAAACTGAAAAAATGGAAGAAAAACTCAAGAAATGAACGCGTTGTAAAAGGAATAAAAGTATAGTTCTTAATTATATAAACTGTGATTAATAATAACTTAATAAGTGTGCTATATATTTGTACACGTAGCAAGTAAGTTTTTTCATGGTTTAACAACATGGATTTTAGGTTGAAGGGAAGTTAAATGCTTCCCTTCTTTTTTGATTTAGTATCTTTAATATGATTATGAATTTTCTGTATGTCGCAAACAAAAAAAATGATAAATAGAGAACTGAGTTGGTTGTCTTTTAACGAGCGTGTTTTACAAGAGAGTATGGACAAATCTGTGCCTTTAATTGAAAGGCTTCGATTTTTAGGGATATATTCAAGCAATTTAGATGAGTTTTTTAGGGTTAAAGTGGCAAACATTAACCGCATGATTGCTGTAAAAAATCAAAAAGTAGAAGGTTACTCTGGAACTCCGAAAAGCTTGTTAGGTGAAGTCCAGAAAACGATTAAAAGTCAACGAAGGTTTTTTGATATTTCTTACCAAAGACTTTTGAAGGAAATGGAAGAACACAATATTTTTCATTTAAACGAAACGAATATTCCAGCAAGCATAGAGGACGAATTGTTTAATCATTATAATCAAGTTATAAAACAGGATATTGTTCCAATCATGTTGGAGAAGAAACGGAAATTTCCTCGACTTCGAGATAAAGAAATATACTTGGCTGTTAAATTAATTTCTGGTAGTAAAAATAAGGTACGTTATGCACTCATTCAAATCCCGTCACAACACGAGAGGTTTATAACTTTTCAAAGAGATGAGATCACCTACGTTCTTATCTTAGATGATATTATAAGACTTTATTTGCGTCAAATATTTTCCATTTTTGAAGTAAAGGAAGCCAAAGCATATACGTTTAAGTTTACACGTGATGCAGAGCTAAATTTAGATGACGACTTCTCTGTTTCTATGTACGACAAAATGGAAGAAACGATAAAACAAAGAAAAAGAGGAGAGCCTTTGCGTTTTATTTACGACCAAGAAATGGATACTGGACTGTTAGCTTATCTCAAAAAGTCAATTGGTATTTCTATAGATGATCATGTTGCTCCTGGGGGAAGGTATCATAACTTTAAAGATTTAATGCGTTTTCCTGATTTTGGTAGACCTGAGTTACTTTACCCAAGTCATGTTCCTCTAGAAGACCCTGAAATGAAAAATCAAACTTCTATCATTAAGACTATTTTAGAAAAAGATGTTTTCCTGCATTATCCTTACCAGAAGTTTGATCATCTTGTCGATTTTTTAAGAGAGGCTGCTATTGACCCAAAAGTAACTGAAATTAAAATAAGTATATATCGTGTAGCAAAGAGATCTCAAGTCATAAACGCCCTGATCAATGCAATCAAAAATGGAAAGTTTGTCACTGTAGTTGTTGAACTTCAGGCGAGATTTGACGAGGAGAATAATATGTACTGGTCAAACATATTAAGAGAACACGGAGCAAAAGTGATTTATGGAATTCCAGGACTTAAAGTACACTCTAAAATTGTACAAGTTACGAGACTAAACGGAAAAACAGAACAATATTTAGCGCACATTGGAACAGGTAATTTTAATGGAGATACAGCAAAAATTTATGCGGATTTTAGTTTGTTTACTTCACGTCCTGAAATAACCAAAGAGATAAAGAAAGTTTTTAATTTACTAGAGAATAATATCCAACGTGGGATTTATAAGAATATTTTTGTATCACCTTTAAATACTCGAAGAAAGTTTATTGAACTCATTAACCAAGAAATTTTAAACGCTAAAAGAGGCCTTGATGCTCGTATTGAAATAAAGCTAAACAATTTAGTTGATTCAAAATTGATAAATAAACTTTATGATGCAAGTAAATCAGGTGTGAAAATTAAAATTATCCTGCGCGGTATTTGTTGCCTCATACCTCAAAAGAAAGGGTTGAGTGAAAATATTGAAGTAATAAGCATCGTTGGGAGATATTTAGAACATGGTAGATTCTTTATTTTTCATAATAATGGAAAACCTAAATATTTTATTTCTTCTGCAGATTGGATGACTAGAAATTTAGATAAAAGAATAGAAGTAACTACTCCAATTTTTAATGAAAAAATTCAGTCTGAAATCAGAAATGTATTTGATATTATGTGGAAAGATAATGTGAAAGCAAGAATAATAGATGAATTTCAGAAGAATAAATACGTGAATTCAGAAGAGGGGGAAGAACCTTGGAATGCTCAACAAAAATTAATAGAATATTATAATAAGTTGTAGCAAGTTATTAACGAGCGTTGATAAATAAAATTTAATTTTAACCTAAGACGTCCATAAAATATGCTTAATATTACTTCAAATCCATAAGAATGAAGTACGCAGCTATTGATATCGGGACAAATGCAGCTCGTTTACTAATCGGAGAGGTGACCGAGAACAACGGACTTTATTATGTAAAAAAAATATCATATACACGTGTACCATTAAGATTAGGTTTTGAGGTTTTTACGGATGGATTTATTTCAAAGGACAAAACAGCTCAATTCATTAAGACAATTAGAGCTTACAAATTAATCGCTGAAGTATATGATGTTCAAAATATACGTGCGTGCGCAACATCGGCTATGCGAGAAGCTGATAATGGCTTAAAGGTCAAAAATAAAATCAAAAAAGAAACTGGAATTGATATTGAAATTATTCAGGGTGAGGAGGAAGCAAATATTATTTTTTCAACTTTCTTTCTTTTAGCATTCGATAAAGCTTCTCCTTTTCTTGTAATAGACGTCGGTGGAGGATCAACAGAGGTAAGTGTTTTTGAGGAAGGGAAACGAATTGCAGGAAAGTCTTTTAATATCGGAACGATTCGTATACTTAAAGATAAAGTGAGCCCTACCATTTGGGACGAAATAAATGAATGGATAGATACGAGCATTGACATCAACATGCCGCATAAAGTTTTTGCTACTGGTGGAAATATCAATAAAATGCATAAGATTCTAAATAAGCGTTTTATGCAACCGATAAAGTCACGAGAATTTCAGCGTCTGTTTAAGAAACTGAGAAAGATGTCCTACCAACAACGGATGGATGCATACCAATTAAAACCCGATCGTGCTGACGTAATTGTGCCAGCTTGTGAAATCTATAGTTTTATTTTGAATAAATTGGACTGCAAAGAGATTTTTGTTCCCAAAATCGGCCTTAGTGATGGAATGATTTACGAAATGTTTAAAAAAGAATGATTTTATAAAAACTTTCTGTTTAAATACTTTCTTGCTGGTTTTTCAATGAGTTCATAAGACAAACTAGACCAAACCAGCAGAAGAAGTAAGTATAAAATAAATTCAGAACTCGTCAATAATTCTGTGCCGACTAAATAACTAAACCAAATAAATAGTGGAAATTGCCACATATACACACCATAACTGATGTTGCCTAAATAAATGAAAGGTTTACTACCAAAAACATGATGATAAAAATTTTTGTCTAATGCTAAACCAATGCAAATCATTGCAAAAAATGGAATCAAACCTCCGTTATGCGTGTATGGACGAATTAGGTTTTCAAAATTCATTACTAGAATGAAACCCAATATTCCTAAAGTTGCTAATAAAGTAAAGTACCAACTATTAACGTTCACTTTTTTTAGTTGAAACACCCATTTCCCACATAAAAATCCCGCCACAAAAGTACTAAAGTGGAAGAGAGGGAAATGATTGATAAATTGCGCCAAAAAATATCTATTGGGTTCGTATAAATGTTCCACAAAATAATAATGCTGAACCCAGCCTGTAATAATTATCAATAAACTGATTAAAACAAACGAAGTCCATTTAACTTTTCTGAAAACCCAAAGTAGAATTGGAAAAGTCGCATACAAAAAGAACTCGACAGAAATTGACCATGAAGGACCATTTACTTCCAGTGCATAACCCGGAAACCAAGATTGAAGACCGATTAAGTTCATCGCTCCATGAAAAAGCGTTGGTAAATCTCTACCAAAGCCAATTGAAGTAATTAAAACAGCAAAAAAAGTTATAAAATAGATCGGATAAATCCTAAATATGCGCTTCAATAAAAATCGCTTTGTTGATGTAGAAGTACCATAGTTATAAGCCAAAACAAATCCTGAAAGGAAAAAGAAAAAGTTCACAGCAACTGCTCCATGCTGAAAAAGTTCAGCAAAATAATTCTCTTTAAAAAAAGAAAGGTGCATACCAAAATGAAATACAACAATCAATATCGCCAAGATAAAACGCGGAAATGTCAGCGCTTTTAGATATGCGGGTTGCTGCTCGTTCATTTCATATTAACTCTAATCTATAACGATGAGGTAATTGTTTTTCTTTCCTTTACTGAGAAGAATGAATTTGTTGTTCAACAAGCTATCTTCATCAACAATAAAATCGTCTTTTACTTTTTCTTTATTCACGCTGATTGCATTTCCTTTCAGTTCTCGACGCGCTTCTCCATTTGATTTTAAAAAGCCAGTTTTAGCCGACAAAGCATCGATAATTCCAACACCTTCTTTAATATCTGCTCTTGAAATAGTCGCTTGTGGAACACCATCAAAAACCTCTAGAAATTGCTTTTCAGGGAGCGATTCTAAATCCTCCTTTGTTGATTTTCCAAACAAAATTTTAGATGCTGCAATCGCATTTTCCAAATCAGTTTCAGAATGTACCATGATTGTTACTTCATTTGCCAATTTGTTTTGCAATGCGCGCTGATGAGGAGCTTCTTTGTGTTCGGCAACTAACTGCTCTACCTCATTCTTACTTAAAAAAGTAAAGATCTTGATATACTTTTCTGCATCTTCATCCGAAGCGTTTAACCAATATTGGTAAAATTTGTAAGCCGATGTTTTTTCAGGATCTAACCAAACATTTCCACCTTCCGATTTCCCAAATTTAGTTCCATCTGCCTTTGTGATCAAAGGACAAGTTATCGCAAAAGCTTTTCCGCTTTCTTTTCTTCGAATAAGCTCAGTCCCCGTTGTAATATTCCCCCATTGGTCAGAGCCACCCATTTGGATGGTACAGCCTTTATTCATGTACAAATGCAAGAAATCATAACCTTGTACCAATTGGTAAGAAAACTCAGTAAACGACATCCCTTCAACATCATCGCCGGTGAGGCGTTTTTTAACAGAATCTTTTGCCATCATGTAATTTACCGTAAGGTGTTTTCCAACATCACGAATAAATTCCAAAAATGAAAAATCTTTCATCCAGTCGTAGTTATTGACTAAAAGCGCCGCATTTTTGTCTTTTGTTTTAAAATCTAAAAATTTCTCAAGTTGTTTTTTTATAGCATCCTGATTATGTTTAAGCGTTTCTTCATCTAAAAGATTTCTCTCTTGAGACTTCCCTGATGGATCTCCAATCATCCCAGTAGCTCCACCAAGTAAAGCGATAGGTTGATGTCCTGCTTTTTGAAAATGGCTTAACATCATTATACTTACTAAGTTACCGATATGCAAAGAATCTGATGTAGGGTCAAAACCTACATAAGCTGCACGCATTTCTTCTGCCAAATGTTCTTCTACACCGGGCATCATATCGTGTATCATTCCTCTCCATTCTAACTCTTCCGTGAAGTTTGTCGCCATAACTGAAATATTTTCCTCAAAAATAATATGGTTTATCGAAATGTGAGGATTTTTGGGGAATTATTATGGTGGTTTTGATAGAACTTTGTGTGAGGTTTAAATACAGGACAACCTTTTTCGAAAGAAATAGTGCTGTAAGCACGACCAATTCTTAGCCTAGGCTTTCAAGCTTAGGTGTATTGAAGATAGCAGGTGCCCTTGAGTGCCGTAGGTACGATCTATTCCTTTAATTACAGGTGACCTTGTATACATGCTAGTCCCAAAGGATGCTTTTTGTCACGATTTTTGGAGCAAAAATACGCGCCAAAAAGAGTTTACGAATTTCTCTTTCACCATGGGTTATCACTCATGGTTACTAGAATTGCGTCTTCACAGGACTTTTTAAATAGAAAATGAGGTTTGTCAGTTGGATTAATTCTGAGAGATTGAAGAGAATTTTAGATGGGATTTTGTATTATTGATAATGACCTTTCATTGATAGAACCACAATTTTGTTTTCTTCCTCA
Organism: Brumimicrobium sp.; assembly: GCA_040882265.1. Lineage (GTDB taxonomy): Bacteria > Bacteroidota > Bacteroidia > Flavobacteriales_D > Crocinitomicaceae > Brumimicrobium. The sequence goes on from JBBEBO010000059.1 coordinate 17,318, forward strand.
ATCACTTCATAAATAAGACGATGTTCTTTATTTATTCTTCGAGACCAATATCCTGTGAGATTGTGTTTTAGTTGTTCTGGCTTACCTACGCCTTTGAAAGGATCTTCTTCTAAGGCTTTGATAAGGGTAGTGATTTTTTTCATTATGGACTTGTTGCCAGATTTTTTCCAAAACTCACGTTCTTTTATAGCTTCAGGCGTATAACTTATTTCCATAAATCATCAGTCTTAATCACAACATCTTTTCCTTCTTCGTATTCTTTTTTGCTCCGCTTAATTTTTTCAACAAACTCTGGGTCATACGGCTTCTCTTTAGTAACCTCAAACTTCATTTTAAGCGCTTTTACAAAAGCTTTTAGTGCATTTGCCTGTTCTTTGTTCTTGGGATGTATGATATAGACGTTGTCTTCTTTCATG
>JBBEBO010000059.1:17833-35301 GCA_040882265.1 Brumimicrobium sp.
ATTTGCCTGTTCTTTGTTCTTGGGATGTATGATATAGACGTTGTCTTCTTTCATGTTCAATAGTTGAAATGATATGTTTTCAAGTATATACAAAGATAGTGGGATTTTAATTAACAAAGAAATATTTTTATTGATCATCTGTGAGTCTAGTAATTTAGAGCTGGGTTTATTTGAAAAGGTAAGAACTTTATAATTAATTGATTTGCTTTGAGAAGGGACGTGATTTATTAATCTACATAACTCGCACGAGGCTTGATTCGGGTTATAGTTAAGGAAAAGTTTTTCCACTGTGCATCGTGTGGTTTGCCTAAAGGATTATTTATTAGAACGTAAAAGTGCTGGTAAGCACGATCAGCATTTAACCTAGGCTTTCAATCCTAGGTAGATTGCTCACATCAGATCTAACCGAGTGCCGTAGGTACGATATATGCTATTGATATTTAGATGTTTTTCACAGTAAAGATAGTCCCAAAGGATGCTTTTTGTCACGATTTTTGGAGCAAAAAAACGCGCCAAAAAGGTGTTTTCGAATTTTTTCTAAGACCATGGGTTATCACCCATGGTTACAGGTATTACGTCCTTTCAGGACTTTTTTAAAACTTAATGTTGAATCTTACACCTAAATTATCTAAAGGAAAGAAGTTTTTATCTTTCGACTTTATAATCTGTTTTCAGTATAAATAAAAAATGCCGTATCAAGTCCAAAACTCAACACGGCATTTTAAACCATATAATTATTACTAAACTACAATCGCTCAATCACACCTGCAGCACCTTGACCTGTACCAACACACATGGTGACAACACCATATTTCTGGTCGCGTTTTTTCAATTCATTCATAATTTGAACAGTAAGTTTTGCTCCAGTACAACCTAGTGGGTGACCCAGTGAAATTGCTCCACCATTTACGTTCACGATATCTGGGTTAAGACCTGTTTCGCGAATTACAGCGATTGATTGAGAAGCAAATGCTTCGTTCAATTCAACTAAGTCTACATCGTTTTGTTTGATCCCCGCCATTTTTAAAGCACCTGGAATTGCGTCTACAGGACCGATTCCCATGATTCTTGGCTCAACACCAACAACGTTGTACGAAGCTAATCTTGCAACTGGTTCTAATCCTAGTTCTTTTACTTTTTTCTCTGACATCACTAAACAGAAAGCCGCACCATCAGAAGTTTGAGAAGCGTTACCTGCCGTCACAGAACCACCTTGAGCAAATACGGGTCTGAGTTTTGCCAAAGCTTCAGTTGAAGTTCCTTTTCTTGGTCCTTCATCTGTGTCTACTGTATAATTCTTAACCTGACGTTTTTCGTTTTTATCCAAGAAGATGTGTTCAACATCAATAGGAACAATATCATCCTTAAATCGTCCTGATTCGATTGCTTTTAATGCTTTTTGGTGCGAATGATAAGCGAATTCATCTTGTTCCTCACGAGAAACTTTGAATTGCTTAGCTACAGCTTCTGCCGTGAGTCCCATTCCCCAATACCATGTTGGGTTGTCTTTACCAACTTTTGGATTTGGAACGATTCTCCAACCGCCCATCGCCATTACTGACATTGATTCAACACCACCAGCAATAATACAATCTGCCATTCCAGCGTTAATTTTTGCCGATGCGATTGCAATAGTTTCAAGACCTGAAGAACAGTATCTATTCACTGTCATTCCCGGAACTTTGTCGGTGTCTAATCCCATTAAAGAGATCATACGTCCAACATTTAATCCTTGTTCTGCCTCTGGAGTTGCGTTACCAACAATTACGTCGTCAACCATTTTTGGATCTAATGCAGGAACGTCTTTCATAATGTGTTTTACGACATTCGCTGCTAAATCATCTGGACGGTAGAATCTAAACCCGCCTTTTCCAGCTTTTCCTACCGCGGTGCGATAGCCTGTTACGATATATGCTTTATTACTCATTTTTAATATTTTTTAGTGTTACAAATTGATTTAATCAAAGGTTATACTCTATTAAACCCATTTCTAATTTTAATTTCTCAATACTTTACCCTTCTTAACCATACTTTCTAAGCGTTCAAGCGTTTTCTTCTCGCCACATAACTCTAAGAAAGCTTTTCGTTCTAAGTCAAGTAAATATTGTTCTGAAACTTCTATGCGTTCAGAAATATCTCCACCGCAAAGTGCGAATCCTAGTTTTTCTGAGATTAATTTATCGTGTTCCGAAATATAGTTACCAGACAACATAGAGTGAGCACCAACATAAACGATACCTAATCCTTCTTGTCCCATAATTCTGATGTTTTTCTCTTTTGCAGGAGCAGTATATCCTTTGTCTGCTATTTCGAGACAAGCTGTTTTTGCTCTTGTAAGTTGGTATTCTCTACTCACAATTACTTCGTCCGTTCCTTCTCTTAGGTAACCAAGATCAAATGCTTCATGTGCTGAAGTAGCAACTTGAGCCTGACCAATTGTCAAGAATCTTTCTCTAAGCGCATTGATACGGATATCTCCCTCTTTCAATTCTTCAGCGAAACGTTTTGCGAATTCTTTGGTGCCACCTCCACCTGGGATTAGACCAACTCCAAATTCAACGAGTCCGATATAAGATTCTGCGTGCGCTACAACTTTGTCTGCGTGCATTGAAAGCTCACATCCTCCACCAAGTGTAAGATTGTGAGGAGCAACAACAACAGGTACATTTGAATAACGAATTCGCATCATTGTATCTTGGAAAGTTTTTACGGCGAAGTTTAATTCATCGTAATCTTGCTCAACTGCCAACATGAAAATCATACCAACATTCGCTCCAGCACTAAAGTTTTGTCCACCGTTTGAGATGACCAATCCTTTATGTTCTTTCTCTGCTAAATCAATTGCTTTGTTGATGCCTTCAATAACACCACTTCCAATCGTGTTCATTTTTGTGTGGAACTCTAAGTTTAAAATTCCGTCACCTAAATCGACAACTGTAGTATCTGAATTTTTCCAAACTGTGTTGTCGTCACGAAGTGTGTCAAGCATCACTAAATGCTCCGTTCCAGGTATTGTTTTATATGATTTTGAATCAATATCAAAATATTGTTTATTTCCTTTTTCAGTTTTGTAGAACGAAGTTGCACCAGCGTCTTTCATGGTTTTAACCCAGTCTGCAGCTTTTTTCCCTTGACCTTCGATGAGTTCTAAACCTTTATCAAAACCGAGAATATCCCAAGTTTCAAAAGGTCCAAGTTCCCAACCAAAACCAGCTTTGATTGCATCGTCAATTTTGTAAAGATCATCTGATATTTCAGGAATACGGTTCGTAACGTAAGCAAACAAACCTCCAAACATCTGACGATAAAAATCACCCGCTTTATCTTTACCAGCGACAAGCATTTTTGTACGCTTTTTCAAGTCGTCAATTGGCTTTGTCATTTCAAGTGTTGGGAAAGACGCCTTTGCTTTTTCTCGATATTCTAATGTCTCAAGATCTAGAGATAAAATTTCACTTTTACCATCGTCATCTTTTACTTTTTTATAAAAGCCTTGACCAGATTTTGAACCTAACCAGCCATTGTCAACCATTTTTGAAATGTAATCTGGTAATTCAAAAAGTGCTTTTTCTTCATCGTTTGGACAGTTATCTTTCAACCCATTCGCAACGTGCACAAGCGTATCCAAGCCAACAACATCACACGTTCTAAACGTAGCCGACTTTGGTCGACCAAGAACAGGTCCTGTCAATTTATCTACTTCTTCGATGTTCATGTCTAGTTCTTTTACAGCATGGAATAATGCCATAATAGAATAAACGCCAACTCGGTTTGCGATAAACGCTGGAGTATCCTTACAAAGCACCGTTTTCTTACCTAAGAAACGACGACCATAATCCATAAAGAAGTCAACAACAGTAGGATCAGTTTCCTTCGTTGGGATGATTTCTAATAACTGAAGGTATCTTGGTGGATTAAAGAAATGCGTTCCGCAGAAATGCTTTTTAAAATCGTCAGAACGTCCCTCTAACATCATGTTGATTGGAATACCAGAAGTGTTTGAAGTAATTAATGTTCCTGACTTTCTGTGTTTTTCAACATTTTCAAAAACTTGTTGTTTGATGTCAAGTCGCTCAATCACCACCTCGATAATCCAGTCGCTGTCTGATATTTTGGACATATCATCTTCCATATTACCAGTTGTAATACGAGAAGCGAATGACTTTTTATAAATAGGAGAGGGGTTTGACTTTAGTGCGAAATTCAAAGAATCATTTACAATTCTGTTTCGAACAACTTTGTCCTCTTTTGTTAATCCTTGCGCTTTTTCTTTGTCGTTAAGTTCTCTTGGAACGATATCTAACAACAAAACTTCACATCCGATATTGGCAAAGTGGCATGCGATACGAGATCCCATTACCCCAGAACCTAAGACGGTAACTTTGTTTATTTTTCTATTCATTTACTTAGTTTTTATTAATTAAAAAAATCGATTAATAGCTTTTAATTCATCTTCAATGTTTTCATCTAATATTTCCATTACTTCAAAAAAAACTGATAGCTTTTCTTTTGGAATTTCTCTGATCAGCTTTTCATTAAATGAAACAATAAAGTTTTTCACTTCTTTTCGCAGTTCAACTCCTTCAGGTGTTAAAAATATTAGTACTTTTCGTTTGTCATCGCTGTCTATTTTTCGGTAGATCAGCCCTTTACTTTCCATTGTTTTTAAAGTTCTGGAAAGACTTGTTGGCTCCATTCCCATTCTAGGGCCTAGTTGTGTACTTGGAGTTCCTTCTTTGTCTACGATTAACAGGATAAACCCAATAGACATAGTTAAGCCGTGTATTTTAGCTTTTTGGTTATACATTCTAGAAATCTTATGCCACGCGTGACGCAAGTTAAAATCGATGTACTCTTCTGCTTTTGAACTATTCATGGTGCATAAAAATAGTAAAATTATTAAGCACGCACAATAAATTTCGCAAAGATTTTTGTTAGATTGTGAAAAAATAGAGGTAGAGGAGATTTTAAAATTTTAGGTGTTTTCTTGAAGGCTGGGTTTTAAAGTTCAATAATAGAATTTGACTTTCCAGCTTTAACTAGCTTCTTTTAAATTACGGTATCGTTTTCTTGCTTCAGTTACAAATAGACTCCCTGGAAATTCTTTCATTAGTTTAAAGTAAATTTCTCTAGCTTTATCATATTCAAAAAGGTGGTTTTCATAAATATTTCCGAGTTGAAATAGTGCATCATCAGCAAGAATATTATCGTAATGCTTTTCAATAATAAGGTTTAGTTGCTCTATTGCCTTGTCCCATTCACCTTTGAATTGATAAGCTTTAGATTTTCTCATTAAAATTTCATCAGCCAATCCGTGGTGAGGGAAAGACTTTTGAATTGAGTCGTATCTTTGAAAAGCCTCTTCATACTTATGTTGTTCTAATAACAAATCTGCTTTCGCAAATTGATTCATTGCAATAAAATTACTGTCTAACCCAAGGTTGTCTGTTATCAAAATAGATAAGTTTAATGCATCATTTGCTATTAGCTTTGTTGTTGATCCTTTGAGCACGTCTAACTGAGATTGCGCCCATTTAAAATCTCCGTCAAAGTAAAATATCCTTGCATTCTTGAATTTTGCCTCATAACCAATTGGTTCATATTTAAAATCTTTTTCAACTTGCATGTAAATTAGAGATGCTTCCCAAATATCATCGAGTATAACAAGCACATCCGCTAACAATATTTTGATTTCAGCCGTTCCAATGTCTGTATACCTAGGGTAGTTCAATGCTTCTTCTAATGCTTTTTTGGCTTCTTCTGGTTGGTTTCCATAAAATGCTTGTATATAAGCCATTTCCTTAATTATTGGAAGTGCTTTTCCGTTTTTTTCTAAACGCGCAAGTGTTGATTTATACTCTTTAATAGTTTCATCAATTTGTTCGGAGGTGTAATTCTTTTTAGTTGTAATCTCTTTATAGCGGGTGTTGAGTAGAAGTTCCTCAGAAGTATAATAAAACGGTTTATCTTTACCCAACTCAACAATATACTTAAATGCTTTTCTAGCAGTTTCGAAATCATTGTTTTGACTTGCTGTTTTTCCTATTTTGTAGACTTCCCTTCCGTCATTAGACTTCCTTTTATCAAGTCCTTTTGCTTGCGTTAATGCGGCAGAAAACTCTTTGCGTTGAACTAAGCTCCAAATAAGCATTTCTGCATAAACTGATTCATTGGGATTTTTTTGTATTCGCTTGATTAAATTGTTTTTTAAAAGCTCAAAACTTTTACTGTTTTCATCTTCAAAATCGATCATTCGGGGCATTATACGTTGTAGCGTAGATAGCATGCTAGTGTTGTGGTCAAGTAAACCAAGGTACTCATCAATCATTTTTTCAGTTTCTCCTAAAGCTCCATAGACTTCAGCAAATTGTACATTTAGAGGGTAATTACCCTTAAGTAATTTTTCACCATGCTTTAAAGCTTCTAAAGCCAATTCGTTTTTACCAACTTTAGACAATGCTTTCTGAAGGTTTATGATATCTCTACTACTTGGCGACAGACCATCGATTAGTTCTTCAAAAGTTTTTTCTGCCTTTCTAGTATTGTTTTGGGCTTCATATTCTTCTCCAAGCAATACTTTGTATTCATATTCATCTGGGTAAACATCAATTTGAGATTCAATGAGTTTTATGACATCTCTTTCTGATTGAATTTCACGTGCACATTCTAAGTACCGATTAAAGATAAATTTGGTTGGTTTTTTATCGTAGACCTTTTCTAGATAGGGTAAGGCTTTTTCACAATCCCCCTCATTAAAATAATGATTAGCCAGCTGTTCATCTGTAGACTGAGAATGTACAGAAAAACTAATCAGCAAAATAAATATATGTAGATATAATTTACTTTTCATTATGAGCTTTTAAACTATCAGCAAAATTTACAACAAGTGGGTGTAATGAATCGTATCTACTTATATATTTATCGTTTGTGATGATGTAATAATCTAGAAGAGATTCTATTTCTTCAATTTTATTTTTCTCATAATTGATGTATTCTTGATATTTTTCACGCTCACCAACCCCTTCATTAATGTCATGTTCTAAATCTTTAAGCTTTTGTTTTACTTCAGGTAGAGCTTTTGTTGCTTTTGAAATATTACCAGTATTAGAAGACAGTACTTTTCTTATTTCCTTATACTCGTTCATCATTGTTGCTATTTTCATGTCTATCGTATCAGCAAAATAGACATCTTTTACTGAACTAATTGTAGACCTAACACTCATCACAATACTATTGATCGTATCGACTCTCTTTTCTTTAGAAACTTTATCAAGACTGTCAATTTTAAAATCCATAGCGTTGATTTCCTTTAGATAAGTTTGCTTCTTTTTATCTTGACAACCTGATAAAATTATAAAGCCAATAATTATAGCTATAATCTTGTATAAATTCATTCTTTAAAATTTGTTCTAATTTACAAATAATACTTCGATATCAAGTGTTACACTTAACTACGAAATGACTAGATTTAGATTATTTAACGAAATAAATTGAGGTATATTGAACTAACTCATCTTGTTTGAAATAAATCGGACTAATCAGAAAATTAGTTCAATGAAGCGGTTGATCATGAATAATACGTGTAAAACGCTCTAATTTTTAAGCGTCTTGATCGTAAGATGTGAAAGTAGGGATTAACAAGATGAGTTAATCCCTGAATGCTTTATTATAATGAATTACTTCAGTTTTCTAGCTACTTCGACTTCTTCATAAGCTTCAATGATATCACCTTCTTTGATATCGTTGAACTTGTCGACATTAAGACCACATTCGTAATTGTTTTTCACTTCTTTTACGTCGTCTTTAAATCGTTTTAAAGACCCAAGCGTACCATCGTGGATCACAATACCATCTCTAATAACGCGTATTTTTGAATTGCGCTTTATTATACCTGATTGTACAAAACAACCAGCGATTGTTCCAACTTTAGAAATTGAGAAAGCCTCTCTTACTTCTGCAGTACCAATGATCTCTTCTTTAATATCAGGAGATAACATTCCTTCCATAGCAGCTTTGAGTTCATCAATTGCTTTATAAATTACAGAGTAAAGTCGTATGTCGATTTGCTCAGTTTCTGCTAATTTTTTAGCTGTAGTTGTAGGTCTTACTTGGAAACCTATAATAACAGCATCAGATGCTGAAGCTAAGTTTACATCTGCTTCAGTAATTGCACCAACTGCTTTATGAACAATATTCACTTGAATTTCTTCAGTTGAAAGTTTAAGTAATGAATCAGAAAGTGCTTCTATCGAACCATCAACATCACCTTTAACTATGATATTAAGCTCCTTAAAGTCTCCAATAGCTAATCTACGTCCAATTTCATCAAGCGTAATATGTTTCTGAGTTCTTAAACCTTGTTCTCTGTACAGTTGCTCTCTACGTGTTGCAATGTTTCTTGCTTCACGTTCATCTTCCATAATGTGGAACTTGTCACCAGCACTTGGTGCGCCGTTAATACCTAAAATTGAAACTGGAGTTGCAGGAGTAGCTTCTTTTACTTCTTTCCCGTGTTCATTATGCATTGCACGTACACGTCCTGAATATCTTCCAGCGAGTATAATATCACCAATCTTTAATGTTCCTTGTTCTACAATTATGTTTGTAACGTAACCTTTTCCTTTGTCAAGAGAAGATTCTAGAATTGTTCCAACTGCATTTTTATTTGGATTGGCTTTCAGTTCTAAAACATCAGCTTCTAAGATCACTTTTTCAAGTAAATCATCGATATTCGTACCGTGTTTAGCTGAAATTTCTTGTGATTGATATTTACCACCCCAATCTTCTACTAGAATATTCATTCCAGACAGTTGCTCTTTTATCTTATCAGGATTTGCACCAGGCTTATCGATTTTGTTGATTGCAAAAATCATTGGTACTCCTGCAGCTTGAGCATGTGATATTGCTTCTTTTGTCTGTGGCATGATATCATCATCCGCAGCAACAATGATAATTGCAACATCTGTTACTTGAGCACCACGTGCACGCATCGCTGTAAAGGCTTCGTGACCAGGAGTATCTAAGAAAGTTAATTTCTTCCCATCTGGTCGTTTTACAGAGTATGCGCCAATATGTTGTGTAATACCACCTGCTTCACCTTCAGCTATATTTTCACTACGGATAAAGTCTAAAAGTGAAGTTTTACCGTGGTCAACATGTCCCATAACCGTAATGATTGGAGGGCGATCTTCTAAATCCTCAGGATTATCTTCAACAACAGGTATAGAGTCTTGTACATCTGCTGAAACAAATTCTATTTCGTAACCAAATTCCTCAGCAATGATTTGTATTGTTTCTGCATCAAGGCGTTGGTTAATCGAAGCAAATATTCCGAGTGACATACATGCAGAAATAACTTGAGTTGATTGAACATCCATCATTGTTGCCAACTCAGAAACAGATACAAACTCTGTCAACTTAAGTGTTTTCAGTTCTTGTTCAGCTTGTTCTTGCTCTTTTTCTCTTTTTTCTGCAGCAGAATCTCTTTTTGCTCTACGATTTTTAGATCCTTTAGATTTTCCACTTCCAGACAGACGTGCTAAAGTTTCTTTAATTTCTTTTTCAATGTCCTTTTCAGTAATTTCCTTTTTCGGCTCTGGTTTTTTCTTTCCACGAGATTTATTACTGTCATTCGAACGGGTTGTCTGTTTATTAACATCAACCTTTTTAATACGTTTTCGCTTACGCTTATTATTGTCGTTACTTTTACTATGTCTTTTTTCAGGCGCTGGAAGATCAATTTTACCAACTACAGTCGGTCCCGATAGCTTTTGACGATCAACTTTAATTGTTTCAATAGCTCTTCTTTCTTCTTTCTTAGGCTCTTCTTTTTCTGAAGATTTTGACTCTTCTTTCTTTTCAGTAGTCTGTTTTTTGGGTTGCTCCTGTTTTTTAGGTTCTTCTTTTTTATAAGGTCCTTTCTCTCCTTTTTTCTTTTTGTCCGGTCTCGTTTTAAAATTAATTTTGGTTAAATCAATTTTACCAACAACTGAAACCTTTAAGTCACCATCACCTACCGTTTTAGAATCATCTTTTGAAACAACTGGAGATTTATCTTTACTTGGTTTCTCCTCTTCAGTTTTGTCTTCTGCTTCTACAGCCTCATCTTCTTTAACAGGCTTTTCAGAAGGTGTTTCTGTTTCTTTTTTAGTAGTTTCCGCTACTGGTTCTACTTTTTCAGGAATAATTTCAGTTTCATCATCTTCATCGTCTTCAATAGACTCAGGGTCTTTTTCCTTTGTTTTTAAGGTGATGGTTTCTCTCCGTTCACGTTTAAAAGCATTTTTCTTCGCTTCTTCCTTTAAAGTCTGATCATCGGCAAATTGTTCACTAAGGATTTCTACATGTTCAGGCTCTAACTTGGTGTTAGGGTTAGAATCAATTTCAATGCCTTGTGAACCCAAGAAATCTACTAACGTGGCTATACCTACGTTTAATTCTCTTGCTATTTTGCTTAATCTTTTTACTGTACCGGCCATATATTACGTCCTTCCTATTATTCTTATTTAATCAAATTTAGTCGCCTAAGTTAAGGTTTCTCTTTAATCTATTCAAACTCTGACTCTAGAATCTTGAATACTTCTTTGATTGTTTCCTCTTCTAAATCTGTTCTCTTAACAAGTTCTGAAATCTCAATTTCAAGAACGGATTTAGCTGTATCACAACCAATAGCTTTTAATTCATCCAAAATCCAGCTATCAATTTCATCAGCAAACTCTTCTAAGTCAACATCTTCAACATCTGTCGCTCCTTCTCGGTAGACATCTATTTCATATCCTGTCAATCGTCCTGCAAGCTTAATATTAAACCCTCCTTTACCAATTGCCAAAGAAACTTGGTCTGGCTTTAGATAAACATTTGCACGATTTTCTTCTTCAACGATTTCAACTGAGCTTATTTTAGCAGGAGATAAAGCTCTTTGAATATAGAGTTGCATGTTGTTTGTGTAATTGATAACGTCAATATTCTCATTGCGCAACTCTCTAACAATTCCGTGAATTCTGGAACCTTTCATTCCAACACAAGCTCCTACAGGATCAATTCTATCATCGTATGACTCTACAGCTACCTTTGCGCGTTCTCCTGGAACACGTACAATATTTTTGATTGTAATTAAACCATCAAAAACTTCAGGAACTTCTAGTTCGAATAAACGTTCTAGGAATTCAGGAGCTGAACGTGACAAGATAATAACAGGTGTACTATTACGCATGTCTACTTTGGCAACAACTGCGCGAATTGGTTCACCTTTCTTAAAGTAATCAGATGGAATTTGTTCTGATTTAGGAAGAATTAATTCGTTTCCTTCATCATCTAAGATAAGAATTTCTTTTTTCCATACTTGATAAACCTCACCAGTGATTATATCACCAATACGATCTTTATAGATTTTATATAACTGATCTTTTTCAAGTTCTAGAATTCTAGAAATTAAGTTTTGACGAAGTGACAATATGTTTCTTCTCCCAAAGTCTTCAAATTTAATCTCTTCAGAGACTTCTTCACCTACTTCAAAATCAGGCTCGATTTTTATAGCTTGAGAGTATGCAATCTCTATATTTTCGTCTTCAACTTCTCCATCTGGTACAATTTCCTTGTTTACCCAGATTTCAAAATCTCCTTTATCAATGTTAATAATAACATCACAATGTTCGTCAGTGCCATATTTCTTTTTCAAAATAGAACGAAACACATCTTCGAGGACGTGCATCATTGTTTGACGATCGATACTTTTAAATTCCTTGAATTCAGTGAAAGATTCAATTAAATTTAAGCTATTCATGATTTCATCTTTTTAAATGATATAACAATTTTTGTTTCTTTGATATCGCCGTAGTTAAACGTATGTTTTTCTACAACAGTCTCTTTTTTCTTTTTTCCTGGCAACCTTTCTTTTCGTGTTGTTTCTACCTCGAACTTTTCCTCGTCAGCGTTGATTAAAACACCTTCTAATTTTCCGCCTTCTTTCAACTTTACCTTTACATCTTGTCCGATGTTTTTTATGTATTGTTTTACTACGCGAAATGGTTTGTCTATTCCAGCGGACGAAACTTGTAGTTCAAAGTCTTGCTCTTCACGATCTAAATTGTGCTCTATATTTCTTGAAACTGAAACACAATCTTCAATAGCTACATTTCCCTCTTCCGCATCAATTTCGACTTGAATTACATTTGATGAAGAAATTTTAATCTCCACAATAAATAATCCTTTGTCAAGCTCTTCAATGCGCTCCAAGGCCAATGCTCCTATTTTCTTTTTACTAATCATGTGCTACAAAAAGAGGGGGCTAACTGCCCCCTCGTTCTATTCAAATTTCTTATAAAACAGTGCAAATATATGGATATTATTTTGAATTTCAATAAATAGTTGAAAAACTTACTATTATTTAATGATTAAATTAAACTATAAACCGCCTTCTCACCGAGTATTTTCAGTTCGAAGGCGGTTCCTTTACATGGTGATTAGTTGAGAAACACCAAAGTTTAGTTTGTTTATTCTCAACCAATAATTATTTAATCTTTCACAACATTAAAACCAACGCTTAAACCTACCATACCTGAATTTTTCATTGAAGAGTAGAAGACATTGACGGGTATATTTAACCCTCCAGCTCTAAAGGTTCGTCCAACAGCCATAACCCACCTTGTGTTTACACTCCAGATATCACCACGGTTGTCTGTGTTTTTTGTGATGTCATAAGAAGGCTCGGTTTCTTCTCCCGTTTCTGTATCATAATTGTAATGTTCTGAATCGTTAAACTCTCTTTCTGTCCAGTAATCTCCAGCACGTCCATATAGACCTTGCTCATCGTAAAAACCTTTGCTCATTCGCTTTATTCCAAATCCTGGTCCGAATGCAAACTCCCATCCTGCTTTTCCAAACCTTAATCCATTCATTAAGGTTATTGATGGTATAGCTACACCTTGTTCTAAACCTGATACTGTGAACATAAGCTCTCCCAATGCTGAGAAATTTTCGGTTCCGATATATTGCTTTTCAATTTGATAACCGATCATACTTACTCCTGGATAGATGTCTAACCCGCCTTGTGACTCTGGACGTTCTGCAAACTCTTTTAAATCTCCTGTGAGAAGTGAATACCCAACACGTGGCCCTGAGTTATTTACCCTACCCACATTTTTCTTTATAATCGGCTGATCATCGTGAGTTATTCTCGCAACGACTTCAGGGTGCATTTCAATATTGTGTATTTGTCGTATTAAAACCTGTAGCATTCTTTGAACTTTCGACTTATCTTCAATAAACTCTGTAACATCATTTTTAACGATGTTACCCGTAGATATATCAATGATTTTGATACTGATAACAGTTTTTCCTCCAAACCCCAGTAAACTTGTTGAAACGATGTAATCAACTCCAACAGCTTTCCCTAGGTCTATTAAACAGTTTTTGCCATAACAATCTTTTGTGAATCGTTCATCAGAATCAACACCTTCTTGTATGTCAAATTCATCGTATACCTTATACATGTCTAGTTTAATAAGTTCAATTTGTATAAGCTTTGCAACGATTTCTCTTGATATATCAATATTATCGATATTTGGTAGAGCAACAGCTATTGTCGATTTATTAGATTGACTTTGTTCTTCTTGTCCCATTGTTTTGAAACCAGACATAAGAGCTAACGCAATTAAAATAATACATTTTTTCATGACTTTTAGTTTTAAAGTTTGAGTCAAATGTATTGTGGTTGTGTGTTTAGATGAAATTGATTTTGTCAACTTAAAATTATTTAGTTGCAAATATCGCAACTAAGATAAGAAATAGTTAGTGAAGATTGTTTTGGTTGTGAAATACGCAGATATAAGTAGTTTTATATGATTAAGTCGGATTCAATTTTATTTCTAAAGAGTTCTATATTTTTATCTAGCTTATGAAAGAAAGAGTTTCGTTCACGTTCGTTGGTTTGACTAATGAGGCTAGAATTGGCAAGTTGTTTATCAAGAATAGATTTACTTTCTTTTACATAGGTTGGATTTGTGGTGTGCAGGAAATTCATGTGATTGTGGACTAAGTAAATCCCTTCTTGCTCTTCTGATGTGTAGTAGAAGGTATTATCAGTATTTATAGTATCATTTAAATAAACTTTATATTCATTTCCGTCAACGGGAGGTTGCTGTCTGTAAATAAATTTTTTACCTAAAACTGTTTGCTCTTTTATGTGGTCAGCCATCATTTTTACTTCATCAATTAATTTCAGAGGGTATGTTGGATCTTTAAATAGATGAGCGCTTGAATAGTACTGAATTTGTCGCATTAAACCTTGTAAAAATTCTGGGTCATAGCACTCTATTGTGGGTATTTTAACATAACGTTGAAGTATCTCATACCCCACACTATATGCGTTATCAGTTAATTTTTCTTCTTCAAATAATTGGTTTTTGTACTCCTCCATTTGAAGGTGGGTTTTAGCCCAAAAATATAATCGAAAGCGTGTTAGGTGAGGGAAATTCAATAACTGAAATATTGCTATGTTATTTGCAGTTAATGTGAATTCAGGATTTGTGCATTCGCCCAGTTTCTTAAGCGCATTTACCATCCCTTCAAGGTAGGAATCAAAACTGAAGTCGAAGTTGTATAATGGACTATATTCAAATAAAACTTGGTTTTCTTTTACTTCAGAAAGTGTATCAAATGAAATGTTAAAATGCTTACAAATTTTATTGACCTCATAAACAGTCAAAGGAGTTTCATTCCGGTTTCTTCTATACACAGCATCTAAACTAATGTTAAGTAAGTCAGACAATACATTTCCAAATGTGTCATCTTTTGGAATTTTTTGTTTTACAAGTTCTAGTAGTGTCGTTTGAATATCAAATCGCATGGGATAAGTTTTATCAATAAGTAGTACGAATATAGTGATTATATTAAACCTTGAACCTATATTTCTCCCATTAAAGTGAGTGTTTCTTTAGCTGCAACTTGTTCTGCTGCTTTTTTTGAAGTTCCTGCTCCAATACCGTATGCTTGACTGTTAATGTATACTTCCATTTCGTACTTCCATATACCTTTTTTAAGCTCTTCTTTGAGCGTTTTAAACTCTATTTCTAAATGATTTTTTTGCGCCCAAATAAAAAGTTTACTTTTAAAATCGATTTCTTCTTCAAGTAAATTGGGAAGATCAACATGCAAACGGAAAATATTATGGTGAATTGATTTTTTTACTGCATCATAACCACCATCCAGATAGATAGCTCCGATTAAAGCTTCGAAAGCGTTGCCTTCTAAAGTGGTCATTCTAATACTTCTTCCTTTTTGGAATTTAATATGCTTTGATAACTCCATAGACTCACCTATTGCGCCTAAAGAGTTTCTACTAACTATTTTAGCTTTTATTTTTGTTAAGTATCCTTCATCTTCATCGGGAAATTTATGATAGAGAAAGTCAGCTATAACGGCGTCTAAAATAGTGTCCCCTAAGAATTCTAATCTTTCGTTGGATTCGAGATGCTCAGAAGTGTTTGAGATTGACTTGTGGGTTAATGCTTTTTTAAAGTGAGAAAGTTTTTTTGGTCTATAACCAAACTCGCGGATGAGAAAACGAATCAATTTAAGTTCCTTTTCACTCTTAGGCATAGAACGAAATGAGAACCATCGTTTCAAAACACAATTACTTTAGTTTTTTAAAAATAGCAGAGGTATTGTGTCCTCCAAATCCGAAGGTGTTAGATAATGCAACATCTACAGTCCTTTTTTGAGCTGTATTGAAAGTGAAGTTTAACTTCTGATCGATTTCAAGATCATCTGTAAAATGGTTGATTGTTGGTGGAACGATGTCGTGTTTGACAGCTAAAATACAAGCAATCGCTTCAATCGCTCCAGCAGCTCCTAACAAGTGACCTGTCATAGATTTAGTAGAAGAAATATTAAGATTGTATGCGTGATCGCCAAAGACTTGTTTAATAGCTTTGGTTTCTGCGATATCGCCTAATGGAGTAGAAGTACCATGAACGTTTACATAGTCAATTGCAGTAGGATCAATTTCAGCATCAGAAAGTGCTTCAAGCATAACATTTCTTGCACCAATGCCTTCAGGATGTGGTGCTGTCATGTGATAAGCATCACCAGACATTCCTCCACCAGCAATTTCAGCATAAATTTTAGCACCGCGTTTAATTGCGTGTTCGTACTCTTCAACAATTAGAGCACCAGCTCCTTCGCCGAGAACAAAACCATCTCTATCTTGATCAAATGGTCTTGATGCAGTTTCAGGCGAGTCATTTCTCACAGAAAGGGCTCTTAATCCGTTGAAACCACCAACTCCCATTTCGTTGACAGCAGCTTCAGATCCACCAGTAACAATGGCATCGGCTTTGCCTAAACGAATTAGGTTGAAAGCATCGATAATTGCATTTGTTGAAGAAGCACATGCCGAGACGGTAACGTAGTTAGGACCTCTTAATCCATACTTTATAGAGATATGACCAGAAGCTATATCTGCAATCATTTTCGGTATAAAGAAAGGATTGAATTTTGGCGTACCATCACCTGCAAAAAAGTTTTGACACTCATCTTGAAAGGTTTTAAGTCCACCAATACCAGACCCCCATATAACCCCAATACGATCTGTATTAGGCTTTGACTCCATTAACAAAGAATCAGCCATGGCTTCAGTTGCTGAAACCATGGCGTATTGTGAAAATTGATCTAATTTTCTAGCTTCTTTTTTCTCAATGTGGTCAAATACATCGAAATTTTTGACTTCACAAGCAAATTGCGTTTTGAACTTAGACGCATCAAACTGTTGAATAGGTGCAGCGCCACTTTTTCCAGATAATAATCCTTCCCAGTACGACTCCACAGTATTTCCAATAGGAGTCAATGCTCCTAATCCTGTTACCACAACTCTTTTCAGTTCCATTAAATAAATCTAAGTTAAAAATGCGAATTTACTTACTGCGTACAAAAAATGCTTACTTAGCGTTTTCTTCGATGTAAGATACTGCTTGACCTACAGTTTGAATGTTTTCTGCTTGGTCATCTGGGATAGCAATATTGAATTCTTTTTCGAATTCCATGATCAACTCTACAGTATCCAAAGAATCTGCACCTAGATCATTTGTGAATGAAGCTTCTTGAGTTACCTCAGCTTCTTCTACACCCAACTTATCAATAATAATTGATACAACTCTTGATTTAATATCCGACATTTTTACTCTTTTTAAAGGGTTAATTCAGCTTGCAAAGAAATAATTTATGTTTTAAATTTCAAAATTTCTATGCAAAATTATATTTTTTTAATGAAATTTACTTGCTCAAAATACATCTAAGCACCTTATTTATTAATGAGTTGCTTTTGATGTTATTATTTTGAATATTCAGTAGAAATCATCAAAACTTAGTCAAATGTAATGATTTTTATTAAAAGCAAGCATTTATACAATCTCTTATCCCAGGGCAAACTCATACTTTTTTTAGTCTAAAGTTATCAACATAAAAACCTTATT
>JBBEBO010000060.1:0-5608 GCA_040882265.1 Brumimicrobium sp.
CGGTTCCATTTAAATTTCAACCACGTAAACCTAGAAAATGAGAACAAACTCACATTTAAATAATTACCTTTTCTCACGTAGTTCTGTTTACAACTTTAACACTACTGTATTTTTACTTTTGAAGATTATAGTATTTTTGTCGTTGAATTATTTTGAAAAAACACAAGTTGAATTGCTGAAATTTAATTTTTTTTTCAAAAAATGATGTTGTTATGGCTAAAATTATTTGCACACTTACGTTTTTTATACCTTCATTATTTTTGTTTTCTCAGGAAGTGTTGGATACCTTGGAAACTCCAGATGGGACTATGATTGTTTATGAGAACCGCACTTGGGAATATCTAGAAGATCAAAATTTTGACGGGTTACTAAATCCAACGTTACACGAATTTGTAACCCGAGATTCAACGTTAAACTACATTTGTCCTTGGGACAATGACCAGTGTTACTCTTCAAATAAAACGAATGATTTAACTAAATTAAAAGATACCTTGTGGTTGTGTGTTGTTGATACTTCTCATTCAGATTTTGTTATACCATTTGATGGCAGAGTAACATCGAGGTATGGCTACCGTCGAGGTAGGTATCACAATGGAATTGATATAAGTTTAAATACAGGTGATACAGTTGTCGCTGCATTTAATGGTAAAGTACGTTATGCCAAATACAATGATGCAGGTTTTGGTAACTTGGTCGTAATTAGACATTATAATGGTTTAGAAACGTTTTATGCACACTTAAGTGAATTGAGTGTAGTCGTTAATCAAGAAGTGAAAGCTGGAGATCCGATTGGACTCGGTGGAAATACTGGACACTCATATGGATCACATTTACATTTTGAAACTCGTTTTTACGATGCTCCCATGAATCCAGAAGAATTTATAGATTTTAAGGAAAAAACAATCCGTAGTGAAAACTTATTTGTACACAGAGGCTTGTTTTCTCCTGGAGCAGCTCCAAGTCATGCCACAAGTGCTTCTTCTGGAGCCGAAGCTTATTACCGTGTTAGAAGTGGCGATACGCTAAGTCAAATTGCTAGAAAACACAAAACGTCAATAAGTTCTTTATGCCATCTTAATAACATTCGGTCAACTACCACGCTAAATATAGGGCGGACGTTGAGAGTTAGATAATTCATAAGTCCTTGTTAGCTTAAAAAAGACTGAACTTTAAAAATTTTAGTCTTATTTAACTTAAAATAGAGTAATTATTTCATGTTTTTTTTGTAACTTGTAGTTATGCGTAAACTTAGAGTCATAGTGTCAATTGATGGTGGAGGAATTCGAGGAATTTTACCTTTAATGGTTTTGAGTGAATTGAATAGGCTTGTGGTTCGAAACCGTCTTTGTAGAAATATAAATGAATGTATTGATTTATCAGCAGGAACTTCAACAGGAGCTATTATTTCTGCTGCAATGATGCTTAAAAAAGGAAATAGGTATGTTTTTTTACCTGAGAACATATTAAACTTATACACAGCAAGAGGACCTCAGATTTTTAATGTCGAGACACTTGAACAAAAAAAAGATTATCCTTTTAAATTAATTTTAGAAAATAATTTTGGACACATTTGTTTAAAGGATTTAACCAGCCGTTTTGCATTCGTAAGTTTTGACGAAAACAAGAATAAATCATTTGTATTTAGTAATTCAAGAGAAGAATTTCGAGAGGTTTCACTTGCGAAAGCATTGTTGGCTTGTAGCGCAATTCCAGAGTACTTCCCTTCAGTTAAATTAGGAAACTATCAACTTTCAGACGGTATTAAAACGGCAAAGAATCCAGCGCAAATTGCGATTGAACATGCTCAAGCATTTTTCCCTGATGATGCTTTTATGTTAATTAGTTTAGGAACAGGTGAACTGAGAGATGACTTACAAGATGAAACAGAGAAAGAAGTTGAAAAAGTACACCAGTCACTTTTAGAAACCGCAAAAAACAGTAAGCAACTTATTTATTATAGATTTCAACCAGAAATGAGAATAGCCAATCACGAAATGGATGATTCTACGCCTGAAAACATTGAGAAACTAATGCAGGATGGTGAAAACTATATCAATTCAAGCTTGTGCCAAAAAAAGTTTCAGAAATTAATAAATAATTGGAAGCAATTCAAAGAGGTATAATTCCACATATAAGTTTCATATCCTAAAATTCTTATAATTTATTTGTCAATTAGTATATTTATTTTAAGTACTTTAATAATTGCCATTATCTTTGGAGTCTAAGAGATATATTAAATGAAGTTTAAAGGTAAATTTTACAAATTAAATGCAGATTTCTCAATTGAACATGCAGAAGCACACCACGAAGGTCAGGCTTCTGAGAATAACAGACGTTTTGAATGGGAAGATGAGCTTGTGTTAAAAAACGATATTTCTAAAGTTGAGGTCATAGAAAAGACTACTTATGAACTTCGAGGTGAGCGCAACGGAGAACAATTTCAGGAAAAAATTAATGATATGCTGATTTTTAATTTAATTGGGGTAGATACTTCAATAACTCAAATGGCATGTTCCCATGAAATTGTTGAGAAATACGAACTAATTGAAGACGAAATCAATATCAATTTGAAGGTTTATTTTAGAGAAATGGAACCACTTTCAAATCCGATACCTGGAGTTTATATCGCACTTCAAAAATTTCCCAAAAGCCTAATTCAATAATGTTTGAAGCTAAGAATATATCATTTAGTTATCCCGATGGAACAATGGTATTTCGAAACCTGAACTTCAAAGTAAATGAAGGCGAAGTTATAAGCATAGTAGGTCCAAGTGGTGCTGGTAAATCAACACTTTTAAATTGTATTAGCACGAAACTTCAATTGTCTGAAGGCTCACTTTATCTCAATGAAGTAAAAGTTCTTGGACCAGAAGAGAAGTTGATGAAAAGTCACTATGATATCTCAATAATTGATCAATCTTTTGAACATGACGAGTTTTTTACGATCAGAGAAAATATTAATGGTGAATTATTGCATTTAACAAAATCGGATCGAGAACAATTTTTAAATCAACTATTAGATGTATTTCAACTACAGAAGTTAGCTGATGTTAAGTCAGGAAAACTATCTGGTGGTGAGAAACAGCGTTTGAGTATGGCTTGTGCATTGGCAAAAGAACCAAGTTTATTACTGCTGGATGAGCCATTTGTGCACCTAGACGTTCACTTAAATTGGAGTATCGGAAAATACATTAGAGATTTGGCTAAATTGAGATCAATGAAAGTGATTCTTGTTACTCATCAAGGTGAAGATGCACTCTCATGGTCAGACAGAATATGGTTCTTCAAATCTGGGGAATTAAAATCAAAATACACTCCAGAGCAAGCATATTTTAAACCGAAATCGTTGTATGAAGGAATGTTCTTTGGTGAACTCAATAGTGTTTACTTTGAAAACAAACAGAAATTATTTAGACCAGTTGATTATAAGTTAAACTACGAAAAAGGATTGTCAAAAATTGAAGTTAAATTTCAATCGAGTGATTTCCGAGGTCATTATTATGCGAACTTTTTTAAATTATCCAATAATAAAAGTATAGTTTTATACAGTCAATATATATTGTCAAATCTAAAGCAAATATATGTCTAGAAAAGGGATTAGAAAATTATCATGGGCTGAAGTATGGGAGCTTGCAAAAACTAGCTTTGGAGAATTTTTTAAAGGAGATAGTTTTACGCACGGAGCAGCTTTAGCGTATTATGCAATTTTTGCTTTAGTTCCCATAATTTACCTAGCAATTGCTGGAATAGGTATGTTTTTAGGACAAGAGAAAATAATTGAAATCGTCGGTTTTTTGATGGAGTCTAAAATGGGAATAGAAGATGTTTCTACTTTTACTGATTTAATGTACAAATGGGATATCGGCTCTGGTGGAACAGTATTACTTAAAGTTGTTGGTACAGCTGTGCTTATTTTTACTTCTACAGCAATGTTTAACTCTTTACGCAATAGTTTGAATGTCTTTTTTAATATTCAGCCAAATCATCGTTATAATGTTGTTTTAGAATCCTTGTTATCACGACTTGTTTCATTTGGAATAATGGCACTTTTAGCTGTTATCATTATTGTTGTTTATTTTGCTCAGTCTGTTTTAATTGCTTTTGGTAATGAGTTTTTCTCTGATGGTAGTTTTATTCAAAAAACGTTTTTACTTGTGTTTGAGCATTTCACTATAATTTTGGTAAACTTTTTAATCTTTGCTTTTATATTTAAGTATTTACACGATGGAGTAATCAGATGGAAATTAGCATTTGGAGGAAGTTTGTTTACAGCTATTTTATTGTATTTAGGACAAATAATAATAAACTATTATCTATCAAACTTCTTTTTTGCAGCGAATAGTGGAATAGCTGGGACTTTACTTGCGATTTTAACGTGGATCTTTTATACTTCCCAAATTATATTTCTTGGCGCAAAATTCACCGCAGTGTACGCTAGAAAAGTAGGCCGACCAATCACGCCGAAATAAATCGCTTTTTTTTGATTAAAAAATTGGCGTTTGAAAAGTTTATTGCTATTTTTGATTAAATTAATCACATTATTTTGATAAATATATGAGCATTTACCTTTCTTCTAACTTAAAGTTGCTGCGTAAAAACCGTAAGATGTCACAGGAGGATGTGGCGCAAAAATTGGACTTTACTAGATCTTCGTATAGTGGATATGAAAACGGAGTAGCTGAACCAAGTGTTGATAATTTGGTAAAATTGAGTAACTATTTTAAGATTCCCCTCGACGATATGATCAAAAAAGACCTTTCAATTTTATCTGAAATAGAATGGGAAGCAATTAAGAAAGGCGTTTATGTAGATGTAAAAGGTCAAAAATTGAGAATACTTACAGCCAATATTTCAGCCGATAATGAAGAAGTCATTGAAATGATTCCAGAGAAAGCAAGAGCAGGTTATACTTTAGGTTATGCAGATCCAGATTATATTAAAGTACTTCCAACTTTTCAATTGCCTTTTTTGAAGAAAGACAGAAAGTATCGCTCTTTCCCGATTTCTGGTGATAGTATGCCTCCAGTATCTTCGGGTTCACATGTGATTGGAGAATACGTTCAGAATTGGGAAACCATTAAAAATGGAAAACCTTATATCGTAATCACCAAGGAAGATGGAATCGTTTTTAAAATTATAAATAAAGTCAATGAAAGAGAGGATATCTATCAACTATCTTCTACAAATCCGATGTACAAACCTTACTTTGTAAACGTAAACGATATTATTGAAGTTTGGAAATTTGTAAACTATATTGCAAGCGACTTACCTGAGGTCTCTATCCCTGAAAACGATTTAATTAAATCCGTGCGGGGAATTCAAAACCAAGTAAACGAATTAAAAAACTTCATTCAAAAAGAAGTGTAGGTTAAAGTGTAATTTTTGAATACATAATTTTATAGTTACTGAGTTGGAAAAATTAAACTTTTGATTTAATTTTAAGTGAAAAAGAAAAGTTCTTCTGTATTATATTAAATGAATAGCCATTCCCTAATATGAGCTACGATAAACGCGTTTTTTCTTTAGACAAACTCCTGCATAATTTAGATTAAAATGTAAGTTCAATTAGTAAATGCAACAAAAAGTTTAAAATGAATGGAAATTGAGA
>JBBEBO010000061.1:0-5601 GCA_040882265.1 Brumimicrobium sp.
CTTGCGTCACCTCGAATGAAATGAGAGGTCTCAATTTATATCGGACAATAGTGATTAAAAACAATAGGGTTTAAAAATAAATACCATGAACTTTCGTCCCACTCGAAGAAAATTCAACTGCAGGGAATGGAACTTTGACATGGTTCAACGTTTTTAAAAGTGTTTTTAACCAAGGTTTTTTAGCTGGAATTTGAGATAAATCTATATCGAGTGAAAGTAAATACTGTCTCCTTGCATTGAATACTTCTAAATTACCTGAATTATTCGTGTGGTAATAAGTGTTATCGACTCCATGCATCTTTTCATCTGCACTGTAGCCTAAACTAATTCCTAACCATTTTGGAAAACGTGTTGATTCACTCATAAACATGGAAGGATTGATTGTTAGCCAATAGGTTTGACCATTATAGTCTTTAAGTAATCGTTCAGTTGTTGTACCTCCCAATACATTTGGTCGGTACTTTGCATAAGGAGAGAGGTGAGCACTGAATTTTAGTTTAAGTCGTTGTTCCTGCCACACGAGTTCTTGCCAGGAAAACCAAAGTACACCTAATCCATTAGCTCCTAAATCAGCCCAAGAAAAGCCCCAGTCATCACTAAATCCGTCTAAAATTTCAAAAGTTGCGAGATATCCGAATGCAGAAGCAGTGCCAAGAATTAGACTTTCGTTTCTACTCAATCCAGACCATTGATAAGCATGATAAATGTTATCTGTGATAAAACTTCCAGCATAAACATGTCCAGCTTTATCCATTTGCATCCACTGAGCAGCATCATCAAAAGTGTGAAAGTTATTTGTCCATGAATCCTTGTACCATACTTCCTTTAAGCCAATGATACTACCTACCCAAGTTGCTCCGATAATTGAGCTTGTTATTATTGTCCTCTTTTTATTAAATGTTGTGTCAGGTTCAAAATTGCTCAATTGTCCAAGTAGTTGATTACTTATGAGCAAGAACAATAATATACACCAACAACAATTTTTCACTTTGTAAAGGTAATGCATTCTAGATCACTAGAAAAGTTCGTTATTCAACTAGTCTGGAAAAAAACAAACCTCTTGCAAAATGCTACCAATGACGTATTTTATTATCTGACTAATAATCAACGCTTAAGTAGCTTGGCTCTGCCACACTCAATAAGATTCCTCACTCGATTATTAGTGACGAGTGACATAGTGACGTCATCTCGTCGAACGAGATTTAGTGACGAATTTACCGAATCCGTCGGCACTTTGTGTAGGGCGTGTATTGCGTGATTTTTATATCAAGTAGGGACGAACGACCGTTCGTCCCTAGTAATTTTAAATGAGAGTTTTTATTTTTTAAATGTTTTTTCATTGTTCAACAAAGGAGTAATGTGCCTTTCCTTTTTATCTTCATATATATCTGCTATTGTAACCATAATTCCAGTTTCTTCAACACCTCCAAATTCTGGATTCATTGCTGTCCCAAAAGTGCGCATTGTTGGTGATAAATGCATGTATATATTAATCAAAGGTGGGACATTATGGTCGCGTGACCTGATGTATTGATTGAGTATTTTAAATCCTTCTTTGAAGTCGAGACCATTGAGCATTTCTTTATATGTTTCCTCTTCTGGATCATGTTTTAAAGGGTATTTTGATGTGGCTAAATTTTCTGAATCTGGAAAGTAATGCTTCAAGAAGTAAAGTAAAAAATCACGGCATTTTGCATCATAGTTTGGATACATTGTCACTTTCCCAAAGAAATACTTTAGGTTTGGATATACGACTGTAAGTACGGCCAATCCATCCCATAAATTGTCAAGTGCATAAAGTCCTTTTCTTGGATTTACAGAAGGTTGATACATTGGTTGCACCCAGCTTCTACCCAGCTCTATTGTGTGAGGCAGGAAATCCTTTATAAAACGGTCTGAAAAGTTAAAATAATGAGAAGTACTCATTGGTATATTTTTAGAGTCTTCATCAATTATTTTTGCACAATCAATAAATCTATAACCGCCAATTATTTCTTCATCTTCAGGCGACCAGACGATCAACTGGTCATAACATTTTTCTGTAGTATCATAATCATCTAAATCGATAGATTTTTTTGTGCCACCTCCAGCAGATCTAAAAGAAAGCTCTCTCAAACGTCCAATCTCTCTCAGTACATTCGGTGAATTATGATAATTGACAATATAAATTTCGTTTTCACCTTTTCGTGTTGTTCTTGCTAATTTTTCTTTTGTAAGTTCTTTTTTTAATAATTTTCGGTCAACTGATGGTATTATTTCTTCTATTTTGTCTGACATTTTAATTTTTTTAAATCATATACTTTAGCTTTCACAAATTCGGCCCATTCTGCATCATTTTTTGAGTTGTCAAATTGACTAGCTTCAATCGGTGCTCCAAAACAGATTTTGATTTGCTTATTATTCTGTTTGTATAGTTCATTAACCAAATAAAGCATTTCAATGTTCGCTTTAATTCCTAAAAACTTTCGAATTTTATACAAGTTATAAAAAAATGATGATAAAGCACCATCAATGTACACTGGAATTATTGTTTTATTGTATTTTTTTGATCGTGTTATAAATGTTTTACGCCATTTTAAATCCCTAATTTCTTTTCCATTTTTTCTACTGACTAATCCAGCTGGAAAAATGCAAAGTAATTCATCACCTGCAAAAGTTTCGTCAACTTTCCTGAGAGATTCTGCAACATGCTTCCCGTGTTTATTTACTCCAACGAATATAGGTTTTAAGTTTTCTAAATGAAGAAGAACATCGTTTACAACAAATTTAATATCAGGACGTTTTTCATGTAAAACTGTAACTAATGCCATAGCATCCATTCCTCCTAAAGGATGATTAACAGCCAAAACTGCGCCACCATCAGCTGGAATATTCTCCTTTCCTTCAACGGTCAAGTGAATATTGAATTTTTTCATGACAGACAAACAAAACTCAATCGGCGAATCATCTTTGTGTTCATGAATAAATTGATTGACATCCTTTTCATGTAAAATACGTTGCAAGTATTTTACAATAAACTTTGGGAGACGTTTAAGCAATTTTGGATTTTTATCACTAATTACTTTTTTAACGTCAATCAATTTTTTTTGATTGCTCATAACTTAAGGAAAATGCAATTTCACTACTTTGAATACTGGAAAATCCATGCTCCAGGTGCATCTTGTCTGACATTGTTTATGTCCTCTCTAGCTGCTTTTGAAGAATTATATGATTTTACACTAACAAAGTGAAGTCCGCCAAATTGGCCAACAATGTGAGAGTTGTAGCCTTTTGATTGCATTTCTTTCACTAATTTTTCAGCATTTGACAATTCACTAAAGCTACCTCCAATCAAATGATGGCTACCTTTTGATCCAGTCTGCGAAGGAGTTGGCTTTTCTTTTTCTTTGGGCTTGTCTTCAGCTTTATCATTTTCTTCTGAATCACCGTTCTCTTCATTACTTGCTTCAACATCAGTAGTATCTTTTTCAGCATCAGCGCTTGAGAGATCTTCTTCTTCAGCCTCCTTCGAAGCGTCTTTATCCTCATCCGAAGCGTTGTCATTTCCTTTTGCTGGAACTTCATCAAACTCGTCCCAGTTCATATATGATTTTACTTTGTCATAATTTAAACCGACATATACACCACCAGCTGCGAAGAGACAAAGTATAATTATAGCAATCCAAAAGAATACACTAAGTTTTTTCTTTTTACCTTCTCCTCCTTCAGGTTTTTTCTTTGATTTTTCAGCTTTCTTTTTAGCTGCAGCGGCTTTTTTCTCCTCTTTCTGTTTAAGTGCTGCTGATTTTTTTTCTTCTTTTCTCTTTAA
The DNA here is from genome assembly GCA_040882265.1 of Brumimicrobium sp. Taxonomy (GTDB): domain Bacteria; phylum Bacteroidota; class Bacteroidia; order Flavobacteriales_D; family Crocinitomicaceae; genus Brumimicrobium. The sequence continues at coordinate 3,809 of JBBEBO010000061.1, forward strand.
ATCTGCTGCTTTCTTCTCTTCTTTTTGTTTTAGCTCAGCGGCTTTTTTGTCTTCTTTCGCTTTTGAATCTTTCGTTTGTTGATCTGATTTCGCTACTTCCTTTTCTTTTTTTGAATCTTCTTTACTTTTATTTTCAACGTACTTATTTTCTTTTTTTGTAGGTGTTACAGCTTTTTTAGAATCTTCTTTTTTGGTTTCTTTAGGAGTTGGTTTTTCAGTCTCTTTTTCAGGTTTTGTTTCTTCCTTTTTCGAAGGTTTACTGTCTGTAGTTTGAGTTGGTTTTTTAGTCTCTTTTTCTGTTTTTTTAGGCGTTTCTTTTTTAGCATCTGATTTTCCAGTTGTTCCACCTGTCTTTAGATTACCATCAAACTCAATTTCACCTTTGCTATTTTTGAAAAAGCGTCCTAGTTTAAATAAATCATAACTTTCTCCCTTATCTAATTGTAATTGTATTTCTCTAACATATTTAGCTATGGTATTTTGAGCTTCTTGAAGCTCCATATTAGACTCATCAACAATAAGTTTATCTAATTTACCATCGTTATAATTCAGATATTCATTAAACATGAGGTTTCCAGTTTCCTCATTTTCAACTACAATTGCGCCAAAAGAAGGCAGTATTACTTTTGAATAGGTCTCCAATAATTGTTTTATATATTTATCCATAGTGCTTATTTAATTTAATAAATATAGAAAAATTCCTTAAAACAGGTCAGAAAATTTAAAAGTCTCTTTTAATCGAACCCCTTTTTCAGTGTGTTTTAAAGTACAACACTCATTTTGGTGATCATGTTCAAGAAAAAGTATAAATTCTTCATCGGCTGCTTTTTTTAAGAACTTTTCTTTTTCTGAGAGTGTTTTTAAAGGTCGTGTATCATACCCCATCACAAATGGGAGTGGGATATGACCAACTGAAGGAAGTAAATCAGCCATAAATACTAATGTTTTGCCTTTATATTTGATATGAGGAATCATTTGGCTTTCAGTGTGTCCGTCAACAAAAAGCATATCAATACCTGAAAAAACATTTTTAGTGAAATCACCTTCCCTTGCAACAAACTTTAATTGACCTGTTTCTTGTATGGGTAATATATTCTCTTTTAGAAATGAAGCTTTTTCTCTAGCGTTTGGTTCTGTTGCCCATTGCCAATGCTTTTCAGTACTCCAGAAGTGTGCGTTTTTAAATACAGGTTGATATTTATTTTCGCCAACACGTTCTATTGCACCACCACAATGATCGAAGTGAAGATGCGTTAAAAATACATCTGTAATATCATCTGGTGTAAATCCAAGTTTTTTAATGTTTCCAATTAAAGAATCATCTCCAAACAAGTAGTAATAGGAGAAGAATTTTTCACTTTGTTTATCTCCGATACCTGTGTCAATTAACATCAGACGGTCTCCATCTTCAATTAACATACATCGCATCGACCAACTGCACATATTATTATTATCTGCAGGATTTGTTCTAGACCACAATGACTTAGGAACAACGCCAAACATTGCTCCTCCATCAAGTTTGAAATTACCAGTATTTAAAGGATATATTTTCATTCTAAAAGCTTTTTTTGTGAAGTTATAATTTCTTTAGGAATTTTTAGTCATTACCAGTTCAGAATTTGTGAATTCATTACTTTTTTGACCTTCAACAAAGAAAATACTAAAAAATCCACACCATGCACAAAGTTATCTTACTATAAAAAAAACTGGTATTCATAGACTAACAAGTATATTCAATCAGGGCAAACTCACACTTTTGGTTCTACAATAATTTTAATGGGTAAGTATTATAT
>JBBEBO010000062.1:0-34265 GCA_040882265.1 Brumimicrobium sp.
TCCTGAAATCAATAATCCAACTAACGTCTTTTTCATTTTATTACTATTTATTTAATATTAGATTAGTTTAAATTAATATCATCTCCGACATTGCCTGTATATGTGTTTCCACCTAAATCATTAAACGTTATTGTAGACGAGCCATACACTCCATCTCCAGCACTATAATTACAGCTTGAATTACCCATGCTTAATTGGCTTGAGTATCTCACATAGATATTAGCTGGACGACTTGAATTTCCACCTCCATAACTAATATCAGCATAAGTAATACTATTATTTGGACTATTAGAATCATCATATAATATATGATCCCAACGTCCTTCTACTTGTTCATCTCCTTCGATCACAACACGATCTGAAGCTGTACCTGTTATTTTGAGTGATCCAGTACTTTTTATATGAAAGGTCGACCCAGGACCCATCAGGATTTGGACACCTTCAGTAATTTCCATATCTGAGTCTATACTAGTTGAACCAGTGGCATAAAATGGTCCGTTCACTTTATTTACAGTTATCGGTTGATCGACATCACCACTTCCAACATAAATACTATTATTATCATTATTATCAGTAAACTCTGTTGCAAAATCTATCTCAGAAGCCTGTTTCCAGTTATTCAGCTTTATTGGATTAAACTTGTTATCTGCAAAATTATTATTCTCAAAATCAATCAATTTATCATCAAAACTTGAAACTTCTAATCCGTTTCCTTCACTTTTGCTTATTGTTGAGTTTTGTAGTATTAAGCGCGAACCGTATCTCATGTAAACATTAGCTTGACGTGAAGAGTTTCCACCACCATTCTTCACAACAACATGATTTAATCGATTGTTAGGATTATTAGAACCATCAAACATAATATAATCCCAAAAGCCTTCAACATCTTGATCTCCTATGAAATAAATTTTGTCGCTAGATGTACCGTTTGCGTCAAGCGAGCCATTATCAGTTATTCTAATTCTTGATCCTGATTTCATTAAAATTCTAACACCTGGATCAATTGTCACTGCAGCATCAATAGTCCAAGTCCCATCTACGTAATAATCTACTGTACTTGAATTTTCAAAAATGTCATTAACATTTAATGAACTATTTGTTGTTCCTGTCAAGTTGTAATCTGGATCTTCAGAGTTTCCTTCACCATTACCACCTGAACCATCATAAACACAGCTCCCATCATCATTTTTCGCTTTCTTATCATAATTAGTAGCTGATTGGTCTGTACAACCTTCTCTTTTACATGCAAATACCAGTGATGTACCTATAGCCAATAATAATAGTTGATTTAATCTCATCTCCTTTATTTTTAAAGTTCAACACAAAAATACGATTAGACGAATTATTTCAACCTAGGGTTTTCCCTAAATTTATAATTCAAAATTATTTTACAAGATTCGACTTCAGTCTTTTATATAGGGAAATATTATTGTCCGGATAAACGAAACAAGACCTCTCGCGATGCTACCAATGACGTATTTTACTATCTAATTGATAATCAACCTAAGTAGCTTAACTCTGCCACACTCAATAAGATTCCTCACTCGCGTTCGGAATGACGTTAGTTTAATAGTTTTTCGAGCAAATGTATGGGCAACTAGTTGCCCATACATTTGCTCGCTTAACCCCACATTTACAGAGTCATTCCGAACGCGAGTGAGGAATCTTAGTATCTCAATTTGACGTGAATTCTTATATCAGGTAGGGACGAACGGCCGTTCGTCCCTACTTCAACAATCAACGTCGTTTCAACTTATGCTGTATTTTAAAAAAGTTAAATCTCGAGGTGACGCTGGGTTATGGTTTGATTATTCAGTTAAATCATATGCTTGCTTCACCTCTTCATAATCACCAAGATTCACTCCAGGATTAGCTGCTAAACCACTGCTTTCAATAGCAACGACTTTGTACGTTATTTCTCCTGGTGCGGGTGTGATACCGTCTTCGCCCTGAACAAATAAATGAATTTCATTGATCGAATGTTGAAAACCATAAATAGTAGAAACGGTATCACCGTCTGCGGTAAAGATAGCTGTAATTGGCATAGGCGTATAGACATCATTATTTTGTACATAGCACATTACCGCACCACTTTGTGCAATTTCTTCAGTTATTATACCACATGGTCTTGTGAATGTGTAGCTTGAGACGTTGGTGCTCTCGTCATTCCAATCAGCGGGAAGCACTGTGATCATCTGAGTCTGGACATTAGCATTTCCAGTTTCCCCTTCTGGGCCTTGTGGGCCTTGTGGGCCTTCAGGTCCATCTTCTTTTTTACATGCTAGTACTAGAGTTGCACTAAGTGCTAAGATTAAAACTTGATTTAATTTCATAATATTTTAGTTTAATTATTATTCCCTACAAAGGTAAACCCATTAATTGTTAGAAAGCTAGGGTATACCCTAGGATTAATATGTTTTCTCGTTTTGCGATCGTATTAGTTTATACAAACCTTTTTATTTTAAGAAAAAATAGAAGAGTTATAGCTCATTAACAGCCTTAAACTCCCCATTTGTTACTGAAACAGTGCCTACAACAGTACCTGAGTTAAGCCGTTCTGTTAATATACTAAATGATCCTTCAACGAAGTTTTCATTGTATTCTGTAATTACAAGTGTACCAGAAACTGAAGTATAATCGTCATTTGCTGGATCTCCAAATTCTGTAGCTGTATATTCAGCCATAAAACTATCTTGAGATGATTGTGAAGGGCTTGTGATTTCATGAGTCCCCTCTCCTGGAAATGGCATACCAGACCCCACAACACCAAGAGAAGGCCCCCACAACACCTCAATAATAAAGGTTTCCTGATTCAAATCATAAAATGAAAAAAATATAGTCCCAACACTTGATTTAATTAGACGAGCATAACCTTCTCTCGGACCTTCTATGTCTCCAGAAACATCAAAAGTCACATTTCCGAAAAAGGTTTCCCCGTCGCCTTCGCCTTCAACTTCATTTACATCATAAATACATGAGCCGTCATCTTTATCAGCTTCCGAATTATAATTTGATGCATTTTCATCAGTACATCCTTCTTTTTTGCATCCTAATATAAAAAGTGCACTAAACACTAACATTAAAATTTGATTCTTTTTCATACTATTTTAGATTTAATTATTTCTGTACAAATCTATCCACTTTAAATATATTATCTACAAGGGTTTACCCTAGAGTTATAATTAAACTCATTTCTTTCGTATTCATATATATTGAAATACTCACTATTTTTGTTTCCATGCATTGTTATCGTTCTCCGTAAAACTCCAATAGTTGTTAGTAGCAAAACCGCCAACCGCAAAAATAAAGGCGTTCATATAAACACAAGGCTTCTCATATTTATTGGAGAGCTATTCAAAACTAATTACTTAACCTCTATCTGCTCTCGTTTTAACTGCTCAATAACAGTTCTTTTATCGCTTTTAAACTAAACCTTGCTCGCTTGTATATGCCTTAGCACAAACAGTTCCAGCATTTACCGATTGGCATTGCGCCAACCGGTAAATTGTTTGCCTACGCTATCCATCAACTCCGATCGTTCGGCTTGGTTTTTAATTGCTAAAATTTTCATGTCCACACAAAGGCGTATTTCAAATTACAGTAATTCAAAGTCGTCTAAAAAGGTTTCTAAATACACAAGCTTATCTGTTGCCTTGTTTGCTCTATAAACACTCCTTACAAGCTGTATGGCATCTCGTTTCACCCCGTAGATAAAAGCTTCGCTATTCAACGGGGTGAATATTCACGAGGAAATTCATGTGTATATAAAAAGACTTTTTGTACTAGCGTGTAAACATCCTTAAAAACCTGCAGTTCGTAATATAGAGCCATAAATCTAATTCTCAAAAAAATCGACCGCTTCGCGGTTAAATGGTTAAATTGATAAATAGTTAAAAAGCCCGAACAGCACGAACTCTACTTGTGCTGCTCTTATCGTTGCTGGTCTGGACGCCATTGCCAAAGGTCTGCCTCCAAGTGAAGTAGTTACTGTTGTCGGTAGAACTCCAATAGTAGGCACTAGCAAAACCGCTGCCTCCATTTGCTGTTGCAGTAGCATCAATAGTTGTCTTATTCTGGTACATCAGATTCAACTCTTCTTTTGAGGGTAAGTACCAATCGCCATAGGTAAAGCCACCTTCTGTGATTTGTAATTCGTTGCAAATACGTGCTGCATAAGTGTTTCCATCATCACCTATGGCAACTTGAGCTGCAATAATAATTGAAGTATTAGCTTCGCCTGCATAAGGTCCATCTCCTTTGGCTTGAGTATTGCCATAAGTTCCGGCATACCACCTTACACCGGTGCTTTGGTCTTCTTTGGCACATACAAGACCGTGTTGTCCTGTTTCGTCTACCCAAAACACAATTCCGCCATGGGCAAATTCGCCAATGGAATAGGTCGTTGCACTAATTGTATTACCAGTAATATCAATGCCTGTACCAGCTGTTAACTGGTCTTGTTTATTGTTCCAGTTGGTAGTGTCTGCTCCTGTTATACCACTTGCTACAGATGCTCCAAAGATAGGGTCGGTTTCGGTAATTGTACCCGTAACTGTTTCAGCCGTTTTAGCATGCAACGCATAAGGCACGCTCAATAATTGGCTTGTGCCAGTTATTGTGTAACTTGTTCCGCCTGTTAAGTCGGTTTCGGTTTTGATGAAATAAGGTCCGTTTGCCCAATCAATGGTAGCAAATGTTCCTGAAACAACTGTTCCAGTACCAATCTCTAAACTCACCAATCCATTGGCGTTAGAAGTAGGCGTTTGTGTTTCTACATAAACGGCTGCACCAAATTCAGAACCCTGTAAAATTTGAATGCGCATTCCTACGGCTGTGGAACTTACTAAATTATTACTTCCATCTCTTACTACGGCTTGATAGCTCATTTTTTCGGGTGCCTGAGCGAACACGCTTGCAGTCATTAACAATGCTGCACAAATTGTAAATATTCTATTCATGATTTCTTAATCTTTGATTATTCTAAATGATTGAACTTGTTTGTTTTCTTGATTTACAACATGGATAAAGTAGGTTGCAGCAGGCAAATTGGCTGTATCTATTTGCGTTTGCTGTGCAGTTACTTGTCCGTTGTTTAATAGCTTTCCTTGCATATCGTAGAGTTGGTAAGATAATTTATCGTTGTTGTAATCGTTTATTTGCAAGGTTAAATTATCAGCAGTAGGGTTGGGGAATACCGAAAGTGAAATATTCAGATCATCTTCTTTAATTCCTAGTGTAAAAATTTCGTAGGCTTGTTGCACGCCTTGGCTAGCTGTACCAGAAGTGCCTGTGTTTGTAGTGTAAACTACTTGTCCTACGCTGTAAGCAACGGTTCCTCCGCTACTTGTGGCATCTCCACCTGTGGCGTTGACAGATTCTTGAGCTTGAGCCAAGCCCGCCCATAAAATTCCTATTGCTAACAGCAAAATGGGTCTTGATTTCACGCCAAAAGGCGCACAGGTGTTTTTTGTCATATTGTTTTGTTTTATAATTTATACTTACTCTGCTAAAAAGGTTTTTCGGATTTCAGCTGGTATTTTTTTATTTAAAGGCCAGAAATTTTTTAAGTTGTAGATGGCAGGTTAAGAGAATTTCCATTTATTTTTTCATAAATTCAAGAACCATCATCATTTTCAGCTTCTGAGTTATTATTTGATGCTGTTTGATCTGAACATACTTCTTTTTTTAATGTGAAGGCTAACATTGCGCTTAAGGCTCAGATTAAAATTTGATTTATTTTCATACTACTTTAGATTTAATTATTTCTGTACAAATCTATCCACTTTAAATATATTATCTACAAGGGTTTACCCTAGCATTTTAAATAAATATCACAACACATACAAATTTGAATAGGCTAATGCCTTAATTTGGCGAACACCCTTTTAGAAATAGTACTTCTCAAGGTGGGTTAGATTTTAAAAAACAGCTAACGCGTTATTACAGCACTAAACTTACCTTCTGTAACTTCGATAGTTCCCGCTACCATCCCTTTTTCTAATCTTACTGCACTGAATGCGAAAGTTCCTTCAATAAGTTCTTCCGTTGATTTTGTTATTTCTAATACTCCCGATGTCTCGCCAAAACCTACTGAATAACTCTCTCTCTTGAGCGGGTCTGATTCAAAATACTCAAAGCTGGTTGAATAAATATCATCCTTCCTATTCCCTGGATTGATTCCCAAAGTATACAACCCCTCTTCTGGCGCGGAAATAGGTTCACTACTTGTTTGGGCAAATGAAACTGTAAAAGTCATCGGTTTCTGATCTATAAGGGTGATACCCCAAGAATGTAAGCCATTTCTTTCAAACGGTCTGAAATAGGCTACTCCAGAATACTCTCCTTCTAATTCTCCCGAAACTACAAATGATGAATTCCCTTTTTGCTCACGCTTTTCTGAAGTATAACTGTTCGGATCTTTCATCTTTTCGGAATCTGAAGAGTTGTCTTCTGTTTGGTCGTCAATATTACATGCCATTAAAAAGACTGCACTAAGTGCTAAGGTTAAAAATTGATTTTTTCTCATAATATTTAAGCTTAATTTCTTAACAAACCTAAGAATTTTAACCATTCTGATTACAAGGGTTTACCCTATAATTAAACTGTTTTTCTATCTTAATTTTGGTGCTCCATCATGCCCAATGATAATAGGGTTGTCATCAAGACGGTTGTCTTTTGGTCCGTTTTCTAGTTTTAAAACCCCTCTAGGACAAACAGATGAACAAACACCACAACCCACACATGAAGAGCGAACTATATTTTGACCTTTTTGGGCATACGACCTTACATCGATTCCCATTTCACAATAGGTAGAGCAGTTTCCGCACGAGATGCATTGTCCACCATTTGTTGTAATTCTAAATTTAGAAAACAACTTTTGCTGAAAACCTAACACAGCCGCCATAGGACAACCAAATCTACACCATACTCTATTCCCAAAAATTGGGTAAAATCCAGTTCCAACTACACCAGAAAAAACACTCCCAATTAAGATTCCATATCCCTTTTTAAGCGACTTGCTTTCTATGAGGAATACATTTTCAGTATCTGACAAAAAGTGCATTCCAATTAAAGCAAGTATCACTACAAAAAATCCAATTGCTCCATATTTTGCGTCTTTCTGAAGTTTGTGTCTTTTAAAAATGAAAACCAATGCAAAAACTAAGGTTAAAATACCGCCAACAAACAGCAAAAATGTGGACTTTGTAAACCAGTACTTCGAGGTGTCGTCTTCTAAATAAGAGTAAATAACAGCTGTTGTCATAATCGTAACAAAAACAACGACAGAATGAACTAACCATCGTTCTATTTTCCAAGCTCGAAGTGACTTATCACTTAATTGTCTAAAAGAATCTCCTGCAGTTTCTGCCAGACCTCCACAACCGCATACCCATGAACAATACCATCTTTTGCCATAGAAATAAGTGAGTATTGGAGTAATCACGAAAATAGATACAACACCAAAAATTAATATCGCAAGTCCTATCGATCCTGAATTAATCATACCATCAACACGATACTGTGCGAAATTATCATAGTTCAAAGGCCATACATTTTTTAAATCGTAATAGGGTAAACTAAGTGAATCATTGTTCATTCTTGCCATAAATTCAGGGATCAAAAAAGCAAACCCCAACTGAAAAAACATGACTGAACAAGTTCGAATTAAATGATATTTACTGTGGCGATACTTGATGATGAATTTGATTCCAAAAAACAAAATTGCAACTGTATAAAGCACACCATATACAAACCATTGACTAGCTGGATTACCGCTTAAAACCCGACTCAGTGGATCAAAAAGTGCAATTACTCCAACATTAGACTCTCCTTTTATAAGCCCCAGATATTCGGGGTAAAAATAAAGGATAATGTAAAAACTAGTTAGCAAAACACCAACAGCATACCCCAAAAACCCTCTTGATGTAAGAGACCTAAAAAAAGTACCATCATTTTTAATTCCTGATGGATGATTTTTATATGTTGCCTTTGTGTACCAAATAATTCCACCTGAAATTGAAGTAAGGGCTACAAGAAGCCATATCCAAAGCGGTTGAAAGTTTACGTTGAAAGCTGCCAACAATAAAATAATTAATCCTAAAATTCCAGTTGTAGCGCCAAGCTTTTGCTGTGCGTTTAAAGTTGTTGTGTCTCCCGTTATAGAATGATTTATTGATGACATATAATTCTTATTAATATTTAACTATACTTTTAATGCTTTTTTCCACCATTTTTTTTGTGCTAACTTTACATTTGAAGAAAAAGTGGTATTAAATAGCTCGACAATTTCTTTTTCGTATCTACGGAAAAATTCAGGGTCGAAATTTGCCATCCTGAGGTTTTTCATCACTTCTTCTATTGTTTTGTTACTGTTTATCCAATGTTCAAAAACTTCATGACGCAGTCTAATTCCAAAAGTATTAATCCCTTTTAAAGTATGATTGGTTTTATCAAATATGAAGTGTAACAATAATTCTTTATCATCATTCTTCCAGATAAATTCTTCTTCATCTTCCTTTAATTTGTTCCACACCCAGCCATACGTTTGATATTCTAAGTCAAAGAATTTTGCAGAGTTAAACCATACACCAGGATTGTAATCAATAGGATTATCACAAATAGTTTGAGCAACTGTTTCTCCCATCATTCTTGCTGTGTACCAAACTTGTTCAATTGGTTTCCTTTCCCCATTTGGTTTTTTAAATTCTGCGCAATCACCTATGGCATAAACATCCTTCATGTTTGTAGATAAGTCTGGGTTAACTAAAACACCTCGTTCTACTTCGAGTTGACTCCCTTTTAAGAAATCAACATTTGGAGAAACTCCAGCTGTAAGTCCAACGAATTGACATGGTATATGCTCGCCATTTTTTGTTATTACTTCTTTCACTTTCTGGCTCTCATTTGAAACAATTTCTTCGAGCTCCTCTTCAAAACGCAACGTTAAGCCATGATGCTTTTCAAGATGACGCTTTACTAGTAATCCGTCTTCTAATGGTAGTACTCCTCCCCAAAATCTGTTCTCACGAATTAAAAAAGTAACATTGATCTTTCGAGTTAAAAGCATTTCTGCCATTTCTACACCAATAAGTCCACCACCGACAATGACAGCATCTGTAATTCCAGCGGTATTTTTTTCCATTAAATCAAGGTCATTTTTGGAATACAACCCCTGTACACCCGAAAGGTCTTCGCCTTTCCAGCCAAACTTATTGGGTTTTGAACCAACAGCAAGAATAAGTTTGTCATAATGAATAGGAGTTGAATCTTTTAATTGTAATATCTTTTGGTCATAATCGATAGATAGAACATAATCTTGAACCAAATCAATTTTATTTTTTTTCCAAAAATTTGGTTCGTAAGGCTGAGTATCCTTAAAAGGCATGTGCCCCATGTAAACATACATCAAAGCTGTTCTTGAAAAGAAATACTTGGTTTCCGAGGAAATAATAGTAATCTTTTTATCTGACATTTTGCGAATGTGCCTAGCAGCAGTAACACCAGATATTCCATTACCTATAATCACAATATGTTCCATAGTGGATCAACTTCAAAAATTAAAAAAAGTTTTACGCAAGTGTAAGTTGTTCCTTACAAAACGATTGCGTCACCGATAAAGATAATAGAATAATTTACGAATTGAAAAAATCAAATAAGTTTAATTAGGGGGCAAACGCATTTAAAAATATAAATCCCGAAAAGAGCCTATTTTGTCACGATTTTTTGAATGAACAATCACTTCAAGAAAGTTTTATTCCTTAGTTCTTAACAAAGGATAAAATCTGAATCCAACTTTCAAACTCGAACTAAGCCAGTCTACTTCAATTAAGAATAAAGCTCAATTTTCTAAGAGCGAGGTTAAGAGTACACATTTTTCATTTATTAGTGTTGATAGATCTTACCATCTTTAAAGAAATTGTAATTTCCTTTATTGACTTGAACCCTAACTGTATTTCCGTTTACTTCAAATTCAGCATTTCTAAGGTTGCTAATTATTTCGACTTTTTCATCATAAAAAACAGAAACACCTCCATTTTGATTTCGAAAAGCAACAATTCCATTTCTTATTTTATATTCAGAAGGGAAGTAATTTGCGAGTTCGTATTTTTTTCCTTCATAATAAGCGTAAAAAAAGCCATTTTCACCCCAAACAATCATATCTCTAAAAACCTCATAAAACGAAGCCGAATAATTACTTAAGTCTTTAAGTTCTTTGTTGATATAACCCTTCAAATTTTGATTACGATCTCTGTAAACGACAATATCGTAACCTACTTTATAATCGTTAACAGTTATGGGTTCAACATCTATAATTTCGTCTGCGTAAGCTACAGCAAAAGACTGGTTGAATGGGTCATTAAATGCAACAAGATTTCCACCAGCTTCGTATTTTACTTTATCATTAATAACACCGATCTCAAGTATTTCGCCGGCAACAAATGAATATTGCACATTCCCATTTCCAGTAAATCCAACTGAGTTACTGCCAATATGTTTTGGAAATCTTAAGTCTCCTATACTATAGTACAAATCATAAATGCTATCATTATAGTAAACTCTTATAACGTTATCTCTTAAATCTTCAAAAACGACTAAACTGTCTGTTACTTTATAACGTCTCCCAAATCGTGTAATCGTTTGTTTTTCGCCATCATCCCAAATTGAAACGATTGGGCCAGTATGCCAAGCAACGATATCTATTCCAACATCATAACCATTGGCCATTCCAGTCATTTTTTCTTTCTTCACTCCATCATAAATAAAGAAGTCGCTTTTATTGTCAATATAAGCAACCACTTTTTCTGAATAAGAAAAATCTACAGGCTTTAAGTAATCAATTTGTTTAGATTGCCCATTTTGAAAACTTTTTAAATACTCAAGATTATCCAAATAAGGGAACACGTCTTGTGAATAAATAAAACTCGGAACGAACACAACAATTACAAATAAAAAATTTCTCATAACAAACTTTTATCAAAAAGGGTGCCCATAATTATGAACACCCTTATTATTTTAAATATTCAAAAAAAATAAACTATTCTTTAGCAAGTTCTTTTTCTTTTTTCTTCGCCATTTTAACAGCAGACTTAACATTAACTACTGCACCTGTAGAAGAAAGTGTACCAAACTTAACGAGTTCATCACCTCCGGGTAAAGTTTGATCTGTATCAGCATAATCGTCAGCAGAATCCAAAATGATTTGGCGAACATCTGCCATACTCAAACTAGGATAATAACCTTTTAACAACGCAGCTACACCAGCCACCATCGGAGATGCCATTGAAGTACCTTGTATTGACTTATATTTATTATCTGGAACAGTACTATAAATTTCGGCTCCAGGAGCAAACACATCAACTTCTTTAGCTCCATAATTTGAAAAAGGTGCAGCTAATTTCTCTTTATGTTCACGAGTAGATGCTCCAATCGTTAACATGTGAGTAAAGGGTTCCTTTTGAAAAGAATACATACTCGTTGGAAAGTTTGAGTTTTCAGCTAAATTTTCAGCAGAATTACCAGCAGCATGAACAAATAACACATCATTTTCTTGGGCGTACAAAATTGCATCGTGAACTTCTTTTTGCATAGTTGAATAAGATTTTCCAAATGATCCATTGATCACTTTTGCACCATTATCAACTGCGTAACGAATAGCTAGAGCTATATCTTTATCAAATTCATCTCCATCAGGGACAGCTCGCAAAGACATTAACAGAACATTATCAGCAATACCATCTCCTCCTAACTCATTACCACGAGTAGCTGCAACAATACCACCAACATGTGTTCCGTGAAGTGCATCTGGACCTTCTACATCATTATTTCCATAATCAGTATCATTGATATCATCTGGATCATCACCAATCAATCCTCTATCATCGTAATCAACATTGTAGTGATGATCAATCATACTTTGAACTTGCTCAATTTGCTCGTCCAAAACTTCTTCAGTTAATTCACCAGATAACAATTGAAGTCCTATTTCTTTCATCTGTTTTCCTTGAGCATCTTCAGGCTCCCATTCTTCAAGGTCTTCTTCCGTGTAGTCTTCGTTATCCATCATATTACCAATCATACTCGGTAACATTGGAAGCATATCATTCTTAAATTGTTCAACTTGCTTGATAACGTTTTCATATTTCTTAATACTCTCCTCTACTTCTTCCTTGGTTTCAAGGAAAAGCTCATAATCTTTACGTTCTGCATCTGAAACATCTTCAGATTTAACGTCTTCAAAACGTGGCTTCAGCTTCGCATAAATACGTGTAACCTCTAACCTTGCAGGCCCTTGATGATCACCATCTTTACTTCCTAAGAAATTCCAACCATGCATATCATCTACATATCCATTTTTATCATCATCTATTCCATTACCAGGAATTTCTTTTGGGTTTGTCCAAATTCTCCCTTGTAGATCCTCGTGTTCGATATCAATTCCTGAATCAATAATCGCTACAATTACTGTATCGGCTTCTTTTTTCTTTAATTTTTTATATGCTTTATCCGTACTAATACCTGTTTTTTTTGTATTGTACCAGTTCAAAACATCATCATCAACTTGCGCTGTAGCAGTAGAAAAATACACTCCAATAAATGCAGGCAAGATTAGTTTTAGAATTATTCTTTTCATATCAGAAAATTATATTGTTTTTAATTTTATCTGCAAAATTTGAAATATTCCAGCAATTTTGCGATATTTATTACATGAAATGACGTATTTCGTCTTTTAATCGTTATTATGTTTATACAAATGGTATTCCAAAAATACATTTTTTCTTTGGTTCTAGTCCTATCTTCTACTATACTTTTTAGTCAAAAGTTTGGTTTTGAATCTGTTTTATCTGAAAAAGGTGATAAAATAATTCCTTTTTCTTTAGAGAATACAGCTAAAAACGCAACATTTTTAAAAAATGAGAATATAAAAATTAAACAAACCACAGAAAACTGGATTTATTTTTCTGCGACTGCCTCATGGATAAATAATCAATTTAAAGCTGGTAAATTAGAAGATTTTTATTTTGAATATAACCCGCCAGTTGCACTTGATGATACAGCACGGGTTTTACACAATGTCAATAAGGTACATGATGGAGAATCACCACTTTTAACTGCCTACACTGGAAAAGGGGTTATAATTGGAGTTATAGATCAAGGGCTAGATCACAATCATCCAGATTTTATTGATCAAAATGGTAACACAAGGGTTTTAAGGTATTGGGATCAATCCATTACAAACCCAACACAAAGTCCCTCACCGTATAATTATGGTCAAATTTGGTATGAAAGTCAAATTAACAGCGGGACGATTACGAGTAATGAAGAAACAAGCGGACATGGAACAACTGTTACAGGTATTGCAGCTGGAAACGGAACCGCAAATGGAAGAAATAAAGGCATGGCTCCAGAAGCAGACATAATTGTGGTTGAAACAAATTTCTCATTGGGTAATTGGTCTTTAACTGTTGCTGATGCATGTGATTTTATCTTTAACGTTGCAGATAGTTTAAATAAGCCCGCAGTAATAAATTTAAGTGTGGGATCATATTTAGGAAGTCATGATGGAGAAGACCCTGCTGCCGAATTGATTGACGACTTATTGGATGAGAAAAATGGTAGACTTGTTGTTTGTGCTGCTGGAAACTCAGGAAATAAAGACCCATATCACGTCAGCAACCAAATTGATAATGACACGAGTTTTGTTTGGTTTGAAAACAATCCCAATGGAAATTATGGAAACAACACCATACTCTTCGATCTTTGGACTGATGAAATAGAAGCTGATTTTTATTACTCATTTGGTGCAAATTTACCAAGCGGAAGTTACGCCAATCGAGCTTCAACACAATATCGATATGCACAAAATTCATTATCAAACACGATTTACGACACAATTAGAAATCAAAATGGTGATCAAATCGCTACGCTTGAAATTGAAACTGAAATTGTTGGAGACAACTACCACATGATAGCTTTTTTTAGTTCAGTTGATTCTACTTCATATCGCTATCGGTTTTCAACTACAGGAAGCGGATCTTATGATTTATGGAGTGGTCAATTTATTGGATTTAACAAAGTGGTCAATACAATCCCTTCTCCAGCAGACTATCCTCCAATTATTAACTATGTAATGCCAGATACATTACAGAGTATTGTTTCATCTTGGAATTGCTCTCCAAAAGTTGTATCGGTCGGAAATCTAAGAAATAGACTAGGACATATTGATAAAAATGGAGATCAGTACTACCCAAGTGATATGACGCTCCCAGGACACCTTGCACCATCTTCAAGTAAAGGTCCAACCCGTAAAGGTGTTATTAAGCCAGATGTAAGCGCTTCAGGAGATGTCACACTAGCAAGTGGACCAGCATGGATTTTAAACAATCCTGGGATGAACAGTGTTGTGGATGACGGTGGTTACCATGTTAGAAATGGCGGTACTTCAATGGCTTCACCAACAGTTGCGGGTATAGCTGCACTTTATCTTGAAAGGTGTGGCAACAGTAACTGGAATGATTTTAAAAATGACCTATTCCCTTCTTCAACTTCTGATTCTATCACCGGGGTTACACCAAACTTAGCTTATGGCTATGGCAAAGTAGATGCTTTTGAACTTTTGAAAAAAACGAATGGAAATTTACAACTTTTAGGTGATAGCGTTATTTGCCAGCAGCCGATATTAATTTCCTCAAATGAAACTTTAAATAATTATAACTGGTCTGATGGCTCTAATTCATCTAGTATTTATGTTACAACACCTTCTGTTGTTTTCCTTTCTGGAACAAATGATCAAGGATGTGAACTATATTCTGACACGATGGAAATTACACAAGGAAGTCCACTCGAAAATCCTGCAATTACTATTTTAGGTGGTAGTTTAATAGCTACAAATGCTCCTAATTATCAGTGGTTTTTAAATGATGTTTTACTTCCTGGAGACACTAATCAAGTGATTTACCCTGATTCTGAAGGTTATTATAGTGTAGCAATAACAAGTGAGGCTGGGTGTTCCAGTTTTTCTAATGGAATATTGTGGACGTTAAGTCTTTCGGAAAACGAAACAAATAACTATAAAGTCTACCCAAACCCTACTAAAGACAATGTCAACATTTCATCTGAAAATCAAATTATTGAAAAAATAAGAATCTACTCTATTGAACAGAAATTAATATTAGAAAGAGATACCAGTAGTAAAAATGAGATTATAGATGTATCAAACTTATCTTCTGGAACATACATCCTTGAGATGTCAACAAAAACAAGTGTAAAATCAATTAAGTTTTTGAAAGAATAGTAGACTTTCACGAATCTTTCTATTTTTGGAACTTATAAACGAAAAATGTAATATGGATTTATCAGGAATTATTTCAATCTCAGGAAAACCTGGATTATTTAAAGTAGTTGCTCAAGCTAAAAACAATATCATTGTTGAATCATTAATAGACGGTAAAAGATCTCCCGCATATTCAACAGATCGAATTTCAGCATTGGAAGATATTAGTATTTACACCTATGAAGAAGATGTCCCTTTAGGTGAGGTTTTTACTTCAATATATGAGAAAGAAAGTGGGAAGCCAACAATCTCTCATAAAGAAAGTCAAAATAAATTGACAGATTATTTAGCTGAAATTCTTCCAAAATATGATAAGGATAGGGTTTACGCATCTGACATCAAAAAACTTTTTCAGTGGTACAACATTCTTCACAAAGCAGATGCGCTAAAAGTTGAGGAGGAAGAAAAGAAAGAAGAGAAAAAAGCTCCTGCTAAAAAAGAAGCTAAAAAGGATTCTGAGGAGAAGGAAACTAAAAAAGCACCGGCTAAGAAAGCTGCTGATAAAAAGCCTGCTCCAAAGAAGAAGCCTGCTGCAAAAAAAGCAGCTCCAAAGACTTCAACGAAAAAGACTACTTCAGCAAAATCTTCAGCAACTAAAAAGAAATAATCAAAATATACATAACGTCATTTTATGCAAATAGAGCGTCCCGAAAGAACATTTCTTCCCAAAGAATTTAAAATTGAAAAATGGGAAGATGTAGAGCAATATTTTATAGAACTAGAACAACGAGCAATTTCTTCAAAAGAAGATTTTAAACAATGGCTTCTCGACCAAAGTGAGTTGGAAGCAGTTCTTGAAGAAAATTTTGCCTGGCGCTATATTAAAATGACAATCAATACAAAGGATGAGGATCTCGCTAAAGATTACACCTTTTTTGTAAAAGAGATTCAACCCAAGTTAGCTCCATACAGTTTTCGTTTAAACAAAAAGCTATCTGAATCTCCTTTTAAAAAAGAGTTTAATGGTGAAGCCTACAAGATTCTTTTTCGCTCTGTAGATACAGCAATCAAACTATTTCGCGAAGAAAACATTCCATTAGAAGCCGAAATGGCTGAAAAAAGTCAGGAATTTAGCGCTATAAGTGGTGCGCAATCTATCGAACACGAAGGTGAGCAAATCACAATGCAAAAAGCAGCGACACTTCTTAAAGAAAACGATGAAGCACTTCGAAAAGAAATTTTTGAAAAAATGGCTGCTCGGAGAAGTCAGGATGTCGAAGCGCTTGACGACTTATTTTCTGAACTGATTCAATTGCGACATAAAATAGCAACAAATGCGGGTTTTGATAATTATCGAGATTATAAATTTGAAGCTTTAGGTCGTTTCGATTATACCAAAGAGGATTGTTTTGATTTTCATAAGTCCATAAAGGAAGAAATTGTTCCTTTGGTGAAGAAAATCAGCGAAAAACAAGCCAAAGATTTAGCTAAAGACAAACTCAAACCGTGGGATGGAGAAGTGGATCCCAAAGGTAGGAAACCGCTCAAACCATTTGAAACGGGGCAAGAATTACTTGATAAAACAGTTTCTATTTTTAATAAAATTGATCCGTTTTTTGGAGATTGCTTAAGCACAATGGACGAACTAGGTCATTTGGATTTAGAATCAAAAGATGGAAAATCTCCAGGGGGATATAATTATCCGCTATATGAAATTGGTGTTCCATTTATATTTATGAACGCTGTTGGATCTCACCGAGATTTAATTACAATGATTCACGAAGGTGGTCATGCGGTACATTCTTTTCTAAATCGCGACTTGGAATTAACTGGATTTCAAAGTTTACCCTCAGAAGTCGCAGAGCTTTCATCAATGAGTATGGAATTGCTCACAATGGATTACTGGCAAGACTTCTACGACAACAAAGAAGATTTATCAAGAGCTAAGATTGAACAGTTGGAAACAATTTTAAAAATCCTTCCGTGGGTTGCTACCATCGATGAATTCCAACACTGGATTTACGAAAACCCAAATCATACCGTTGCTGAAAGAAAAGCACAATGGACAAAAATCCTCTCCGATTACGGAACAGGAGTTACAGATTGGTCTGGCTACGAGTCTGTAAGAGAAAATACATGGCAAAGACAACTGCACTTATTCGAAGTTCCTTTTTACTATATCGAATACGGTATGGCACAATTGGGAGCTTTAGCCGTTTGGAAAAACAGTAAAAGTGATTTCTCAGGAGCAATAGAAAAGTATAAATCAGCGCTTTCTTTGGGTTATACGAAATCAATTCCAGAGATCTATAAAACTGCAGGGGTTACTTTTGATTTTTCTAGAGCTAACATTCATAGTCTTGCCTTATCCATAAATGATGAACTGATTTCGCTTCGCTAAAATGAAGGAAATATGGACGAAATATCGAGGTGAAATACTTTTTATTTTTCTTTTCGTTTCAGTTGGCATTCTTTATTACGATGGATTATTAAAATCTTCTCCTGGAAACACGCATTTATGGAGACAAACCGATTGTCTTTCTTTAACTAGAAATTATAGTGAAGGAGCTCCTTTTCTCTCTCCAGAAATGGACATTCTTCTCGCAGATGACTTGCAAACTGGTAAAACTGCAGGTGAATTCCCTATACTTTACTGGATGATAGGTAAATATTGGCAATTTTTCGGTGAGTCTCACTTCGTTTATAGATTATTTTATTTATTAATACTTTTTGCAGGGCTTTTTGCCTTTCTAAAAAGTATAAAAATAATATTTAAATCAAACTTTTGGAGTATAACCATTACAATGCTCCTCTTCACTTCTCCAGTTTTAATCAATTATGGAGTCAGTTTTCTCACAGATGCTCCCGCCTTTTCCTTTATTTTAATTGCGCTTTACTTTCTGCTACACTATTTTAAAGCTTACAAAAAAAGGGCTTTACTTCTAGCTCTTTCATTTTTCGCACTCGCTGGATTAATTAAAATTTCAAGTCTCATTGCTCTTGTTTTTATCTGCTTTATTTTCTTCTTGGAAATATTAGGTGTAAATACATTTCAAAAGAAAAAACTTTTCAAAAGAAATGCTTTAGAATGGCTGGGGTTGTCTAGCGTGTTAATATTGATTTTTGCGTGGTATTGGTATGCTAGTTACTACAATCAAATCCATGGCTTTAAGTATACTTTCAACAACATATTCCCTTTTTGGCTAACCGATCAGTATGATCTTGATGTTCTTCTAAACGATATCGAAAATCATTCAAGTTTAGAATTCATGAGTAGAGGATTCATACTTCTACTTTTGATTTCGAATGTTTTTCTGTTATTTCAATATAAAAAGATTCCTCTGATAGCTTATTTATCCAACATTGTTATCTGTATTGGTAGTGTTATTTACTTTCTTTTATGGTTCCCTTTGATGGGAATTCATGAATATTATTACGTCGCTTTATTGATTCTCATACCTGCTATTTTAATTCCTCTTTTATGGTATTTAAAAACAAAGCGACCAAATATTTATTCGAGTAAATTATTAAAGGTAACTTTTAGTTTATTTCTTATCTATAATATAGCTTACGCATCGGATGTAATGGCGTTAAAAAAGGGAACTCAAGAAAAAAATTTCATCGTCTTATCCAACAAAAAATTTATTAGTTTAATGAATTGGACGAACTGGGACGTTTATCATAAAGTAAAACGATTTGAAAGGATGGGCTCATTTTTAAAAGATTACGATATTAACGAAAATGATCGGGTGATATCACTTCCAGATAAAAGTTTTAACGTTTCGCTTTACTTTATGAACCGTCAAGGCTGGACGAACTTTCTTAAATATGATAGTGCAAATGATATCAGAGAACTTATAGATAAGGGGAATGCAAAATATTTATTCATTTCAGACACTACTTACCTCAAAAAGGATTTTCTTCAACCATTTTTAACTGATTCAATTGGAAGTTTTGAGGGCATTGAGATTTATAAATTGAGTCATGAGTGATTAGCTTGGAGGGCGTGTGGTTGTCTATAGGGAAATTTTGCAACAAATCCCTAACATATTTTTATCAATCCAAATAAATTATTAGTCACCAACTTTCACCCTTCGCACACCCTACAAATTCGTCACTAAAAGGCACCTGTGGCTTGACGTCAATGGTCACTCGTCACTAAAAAAAAATTATTTCCCATTCAATTCCATCGCCTTCAATGTGTTCATCATCAAAGAAACAATGGTCATTGGTCCAACTCCACCTGGAACAGGCGTAATGTACGAAGTTTTGAGCGCTACGTTATCGAAATCAACATCTCCTCGTAAGCGATAGCCAGATTTTTTAGATGCGTCTTCAACTCTAGTGATTCCGACATCCATGATTACTACTCCTTCTTTTACCATGTCCGCTTTGAGAAAGCCTGGCTTACCAACTGCAGTGATGATTATATCTGCTTGAAGGGTAATTTCTTTTAAGTTTTTTGTTCTTGAATGTGTAAGTGTAACCGTGCAATTTCCGGGAGAAGTATTTCTACCCATCATGATGCTCATTGGCGAACCAACGATATGAGAACGCCCAATCACAACACAGTGTTTACCTGAAGTTTCAATCTCGTAGCGTCTAAAAAGTTCCAACATTCCTGCGGGTGTTGCGGGAAGAAATCCAGGTAAATCCAAGACCATATTTCCTAAATTCACAGGATGAAATCCATCAACGTCTTTTCTTGGATCAATGGCTAATGTGATTTTTTTCTCATCGATGTGTTTTGGAAGTGGAAGTTGAACTATAAATCCATCTACCTCATCGTCGTTGTTTAACTCATCGACTTTATCGAGTAACTCCTTTTCTGAAATTGTATCTTCCAAGTGAATGAGTGTACTTTCAAAACCAATTTCTTTACACGCTCTCACTTTTGCTCCGACATAAGTCAAAGAACCACCGTCGTTTCCAACTAAAACTGCCACGAGGTGTGGAATTTTTTTGTTTTGTGATTTTCGCTGTTGAACTGCTTGAGATAATTCTTCTCGTATCGCTACCGATGTGGATTTCCCGTCTAAGACTTGCATTTTGATTTCCTTTTTGCAAAAATAGGGTTTTATCAATTGGTTTTAGTGGATTGTTAGTAACATTTGGGTTTTGGTGGAAAAGATAGTATTTGTTTATGATTATAGGTCGCAGAATTCTCAACATCTCTCTTCGATTATCCTCCCCCTGTGTCCCCCTCCAAAGGGGGAAGCGCATAGAAACACGCTATTTTTATTTTTCTAAAATCTTCGTTTTAATTTAACAGTTTTTCTCTTTTCAATTTATTATAATATCAGGAGGCAGTTCCATCTCCCCCTTTGGAGGGGGATTAAGGGGGAGGACTCTTGGAATATCTACCATAAAAAAACGCAGTGCAATTAAGAAAATAGAAGAAGGTAACCTCGGTACATCCCAATACTCCGAAAAGCTACGATCGGGACACTCGGCTGCCTTCTTCTTCCTCATAATATCGAATTACTTCAAATCAAACCGATCTGCATTCATCACCTTCGTCCATGCTTTTACAAAGTCCTTGACAAAACGTTCTTTGTTATCGTCTTGTGCATAAAACTCAGAATACGCACGAAGAATAGAATTCGATCCCAACACTAAATCAACGCGGGTTGCAGTCCATTTTTTATGGTCTTTTTCACGATCGATAATGTTGTATGTGTTTTTACCAGCTGGGCGCCAAGAGTAATTCATATCGGTAAGGTTCACAAAGAAATCATTGGTCAATGCGCCAACATTATCTGTGAACTGGCCGTGATTTGTATCTCCATGGTTTGTTCCTAAAACACGCATTCCTCCGATTAGCACTGTCATTTCTGGAGCAGTTAAACCTAAAAGTTGTGTTCGATCCAATAAATTCTCTTCTGGTTTTATATCACAGTCTTCTTTCATGAAATTACGGTAAGCGTCTCCTAATGGTTCAAGATATTTGAAAGACTCTTCATCCGTCATTTCTGCTGTTGCATCTCCACGACCTGAAGAAAAAGGAACATCTATATCAAACCCAGCTTTCTTTGCCGCTTTTTCTATTCCTACGCTACCTGCCAAAACAATTGCATCGGCAATACTGATATCAAATTCTTGTGCGATAGGTTCCAAAACAGCTAACACTTTTGACAATCGCTTTGGTTCATTTGTTTCCCAATCTTTTTGAGGAGCAAGACGAATACGTGCACCATTCGCTCCTCCACGGAAATCAGATCCTCGGAAGGTCTTAGCACTGTCCCATGCAGTACTTACCATTTCTCCGATATTCAGACTTGTATTTGCAATTTTGTTTTTTACCGCTTCAACATCATAGTCTTTTTTTCCTTTTGGAATCGGGTCTTGCCAAATCAAATCTTCCTGTGGAATATCTGAACCAAACCAACGATCCTTAGGTCCCATGTCACGGTGTGTCAGTTTAAACCAAGCACGCGCAAAAGCATCGGATAAGGCATCAAAATCATCCTTAAATCTTAGCGAAATTTCTTTATAGATCGGATCGACCTTCATCGCCATATCAGCATCTGTCATCATTGGATTGTGTCTAGTTTTTAAATCTTCGACATCCACTGGCATATCTTCTTCCTTTATATCAACAGGTTCCCATTGAAATGCTCCCGCAGGACTCTTGACAGATTTCCATTCGTGGTTAAATAGCATTTCAAAAAATCCATTATCCCATTTAGTAGGGTGCGTAGTCCAAGCTCCTTCTAAACCGCTCGTTACTGTATAGCGACCTTTTCCAGATTTATGCGGATTAGCCCAACCGAGTCCTTGAGAATCGACATCTGAAGCTTCAGGTTCTGCACCCAGTTTATCAGCATCTCCGTTACCATGTGTTTTTCCGACGGTATGTCCTCCCGCAGTTAATGCAACCGTTTCTTCGTCGTTCATTGCCATTCTTTTGAATGTTTCACGCACTTGACCCGCCGTCTTCATTGGGTCAGGTTTACCGTTAACACCTTCTGGGTTTACGTAAATTAATCCCATTTGCACTGCCGCCAATGGATTGTCCATCGTATCGGGCTTTTCGACATTGTGATAACGTTCATCACTTGGTGCAAGCCATTCTTTTTCGCCTCCCCAGTTCACGTCTTTTTCAGGATGCCAAATGTCTTCACGACCAAAAGCGAAACCATAAGTTTTAAGTCCCATGCTTTCGTAGGCAATATTTCCAGCAAGAATAATCAAGTCAGCCCAGCTCACTTTATTGCCGTATTTCTTTTTAATCGGCCAAAGCAAACGTCGTGCTTTATCGAGGTTTACGTTATCTGGCCACGAGTTAATCGGAGCGAAACGCTGGTTCCCCGTTCCACCGCCACCGCGACCATCGGAGACTCTGTACGTTCCAGCTGCATGCCAAGCCATACGAATCATTAGTCCGCCGTAATGCCCCCAATCGGCAGGCCACCAGTCTTGACTATCCGTCATCAACTTGTGCATATCTTTTTTGAGTGCTTCAACATCTAGTTTCTTTAATTCTTCCTGATAATCAAACTCATTTCCGAGTGGATCTGTTTTTGTATCGTGTTGATGCAAAATATCTAGATTAAGGGCCTTTGGCCACCAATCCATTACATCTCCTTGTTTTTCCGTATTTGCCCCATGCATCACTGGGCATTTTCCTGCTTTTGAATTTTCCATTATTTAGATTTTAAATGTTGTTCATGCGAATAAATATGAGTTTATTTTTTCGATGAACTGAGTTTGTAAATTGTTTTTCTTAAAAATAATGAAAGAAATGAGAAATAAAAATTAGAGTTGTTTTAAATTGGTTGGGAGAGCTTGTATTTTGGTGATTTTTTAGATTAAGGTTTTTATGTTTTACTACCTTGCTTCAAGTATTTACCAACAAACCTTCCTAGAGGTATTTCACTTTCATAAATTAACCTGCATTATTCATGGGTTTTCGTAATGAAAAGTCGAAATGTCAATAGATCCAACGATTAACAAAATCTAATCAATTATTTATGATAATTGAAATATTTTCTAAATCGGGATAAATTTGGGAAGCACAGACATTTTTAATTCTCAGAATTGCAACCCACTTTTGGGGATTAAAAATTTTGAGCATTTCCAAAGGTAGCAGCCTGTCCGACCTTTGGCGGAGCAGTTTGGCTTTGGAATAGGAAATTCATGAATAATGCAGGTTAAATCTTTTCTAAACAAGGTCCTCTCTGATTCAAATATTGTGCAAGGCAACAACCGTTCTCCGAAATAATCAAATATACACTTCAATAATTCCCAATATTTTTCTACTTTTAAGGAAAACTATAAGATTATGAAAGTATTAGAAAAATTAAAGCTTGGATTAATGGTGATGTTGTTTTTCGGACTAACAATTGGGTTGTCGGCTTGTGGCGAAGGTGAAAATGCTGAGTCAGATGACACACAAACTGAAGCGAAGACTGATGAAGTACATGATCACGATCATGACGAAGAGCATCCATCTGACGGTGAAGAACACCCAACTGATGGGGAAGAACACCCAACAGACGATGAGGAACATCCAACAGATGAAGGCAGCGAAGAGCACCCTTCTTAATTAGAAAAGAACTTATAATTTAACGCAGATTTTGGCATTGTCGGTCTGCGTTTTTTTATGAAGCTACTTTTCTTTTGAATGTAAATATCGTTTTTGGCTTTACAACCTGACCACCATTGATTTCCATGATTGGAAAAGCTAAGAAATTGATCGCGCCTGACGCTGGTCCCGGTTGAAACTCAATATCTCTTCCTTTGGACAGCTCCAATCTATTTGCCGGATGATGTCCGAAATAATAGGTTGCCAAAGCGGTGTATTTGTTTGCTTCACTTATATCTACGGGCCACCATTTTCCATCTGCGTAAAATTCTGCCCAACAATGATAACCGTCAATTCCTCCTTCATTTCTATCTGAAGGAATCGCAGCGCCTATGGCAAATCGTGCAGGAATTTCAATTGATCTGGCTAAAGCGATGAAATACGAATGAAACTCGCTGCAATTTCCACTTTGTGCATCACATGCATAAATGGCATCACCTTCGCCATAATAACCGTCTTTAATGTATTTCATACTGTCGATTATGTAATCGTAAAGCGCTCTGGCTTGGATTAATCGGTCATTTTTTGTTTTGTTTCCTATAGCTTTTTCGGCGATGGACTTGAATTTATCGTTGATGGGAATTAAAGTGTTTTCAGTAAGATATTGTTCTAAATTTTCATTTTCCCCTGCTTTGTAAGTACCTTTCTCCTTACGCTTCACCTGATATGAGATAGCGATTTCTTCTCCACTGTGACTTTTGTCGAGCTCAAGGTACATGATTTCATTTCCAAACTGTTCGTCTTTTAGATACTTTTCTTTGGTTGGTGTATCAATCGAAAGTACTTTTACATTTTGAAAATCATCTGTTGCAGCAGTAGGAATCCAAATCTTTCCTTCGCCTTTGATTTCAGGAAGCGTGATTGTATAATAAAATTCAAATTCATCTGATCCTTCAACGACTCCCAATAATTCATTCCCCGCCTGTTCAACCGCGACTTTATGCCAAGTTTTATCTTTTTTATTTTGCTTCCAAGTGTAAAAAGGCTTTCCATTCAATTTGTGAATACTTTTTCGAACCACTTCCATTGATCCAGGCGTACCTTCAAGAAAAAAGTCGACATCATATACATCCCCGCTTTCGGCTGCCAAGTCAACGCAAGCAAAATAACTACCCGGTCCTAAGTTCGATAAATACTCCGTATGCACACGAACCAAACGCATATTTAAGTCGAGTGAATCATCTTTTAATGGGAAATAGCCGTCATTCTTTTCTGTTGTCGTTTTGATATGCTGTTTTATTCCTTGCTCAATTTCTGCCATAGAAGCTTTTTCAGTGGGTTCTTCTGTTTTATTTTCTGTTGGTTCTTTTTGAGATTCACAACTAATTAGAAGAACACAAATGGCTGTGATTGATATGAAAATATGGTTTTTAAACATGTCTTTTAATTAAATGCAATAGTTTTCGAAAAACTCTAAATTCTAAACTTACTCCTTCACAAACTTAACCCTATCCACAACTTCATCATTCTTCTTGATTGTCATAAAATAAAGTCCAGGATTTAATTCAGACACATCAAGTGAATTACCGTTTAATTCTCCATTTTTAACTGTCTTTCCTGAACTGTCAAAAACTTCTATAGAAACAGTGTTTGAAGCTTTTAGACCATTGATAAATAAAGTTTTCTCCGTCGGATTTGGATAAACTGTAATCTCAGCTTTCAAATCATCATTGTTTTCAACAGAAGCTATTGCATCTAGATCAAAACTCCACAAGTCATTTTGCAATCCGGCATCTGGGTTTCCAGGGCGAATTTCACCAGAAGTTAAATACACCGTATTTCCAATAGCGAATGAACCAGGCGCCCATCTGCTTACTCCAGGATGAGGAGGTAATTCAGTCCATGAATCAGCTTGGTAATCATATTCCCAAAATTCGCCAGTTGCAATTGTTCCGTGATTTTCTCCGTCACCACTCATTACAAATCCTCTGTCGCCAATATTCAATTGTGTTCCTGCAACGCGACCTTGCGCTGGTAGATCATCCATTTGATCCCACGTTTCAGTATCCAAATCCCAGCGGTACCAGTCTTTATAAATACCAGCACCATGTCCTAAACCTACATAGACATAACCTCCAGCTGCAAAATAGAATGGATGATGTCTAGTTGGTCCAGGAAGATCGGTTAACTGTCTCCAACTATCTGAAGCAATATCGTATTCCCACCAATCTTTTAAATTTGTGGGATTATTGCCTAGACCTACAAAAATCTTTTGATCTTGAATTACAAAAGCAGGATGTGTTCTCGCAGTGCATGGGCAAGAAGCTAATTGATTCCAGTCACCGGTTACAGGGTCAAACTCCCATAAATCATTAAGACGAGTGTTCGTCGTTGCACCAAATCCCATATATGCCTTTCCGTCGGCAGCAGCGCCGTACGCATAACTTCTTGCAGGACCTGGGAAATCGGGTAATGTCGACCAAGAATCTGCTAGAGGATCATATTTATAAAAATCTTTTGTGGCTCCATCTATATTCGTTGATCCCGTTAATAAATACGCCATACTGTCTATCGTAAACGTTACCGGATGATGTCTACCATCTCCAGGATGAGCTGTTTTTTGTTCCCAATTTTGGGCTTGTGAGTAGATGGAAAAGAGCATTAACGTTGATAATAAAGTATATTTTAATTGCATATTTTTATGTTTTTGAGTTCACAAAGAGTTCCCCTCAGGTTATGAAGGTACTATTTATATATAGGGTTTTAACAGATTGTTTTCTAATTTGTTCATGCTTCCTTGCATTCCTAAATTCGAGGTTGGGTTGGGAAGTCATTAAACGTTGATGTTTTTTTTGATTTTTATGGTGTCGTTTTATTACGATGACATTGGCTTCACGTTGATTTGTCCACCAATGGCTTTCAATACTTTCATTATTGTTGCAAATTGTGGTTTTGCTCCATCGGATAATGCTTTATAAAGGCTTGGTCTACTCATTCCCGTTTTCTCCGCAATTTTAATCATTCCGATTGACTTTGCGATATGCCCGATTGCTACGATTAGGGCGAACGCATTTAAAAATTAATTTTCATAAAAAACGTATTTTGTTACGATTTTTGGAACAAAAATACGCGCCAAAATAAAGGTTTACTTTTATCTTTAAAGAGTTGTTTACGTATTCGCTAGTTTTGCAAAGCGAATACGGAGTATGCTTTTTAAGGAAATTCTACGTGCATCTTTGAACAAGTGTATATTAACAAAAATCACTCCTTCATTTTTTACAAAAGACTAAATTGCCCTATTTGATTTCGGCATGAATTTTGTTTATTCAGAAGAAATTCAAAACATAAATAACATGAAAACCATCATTATCACTTTAATTTTTACATTTTTTATCACTTGCGTTTCTTTTGCACAGCCCACTGAAGGAACTTATGTCGTTGGCGGACATGCTAACTTTGGTTACAGCAAACCCCAAAGTGATTTAGTGAAAAGTCAAAGAACAAATTTCACTATATCTCCAAGCATTGGAAAGTTTATTTCTGAAAAATACCAAATAGCATTTGGTTTAGGTTATAGTCATTCTAACCGAAAAGAGGAAATGTCTTCTGGCAGTTATTTTAAGCAAACGGCACATTCATTCTCAATTAGATTCGCAACAACACGTTACTTCCCAATTGCTGACAAGCTGTATTTTACACTTGAAGCAGCAATCACACCCTCATATGATGTCAACTTTTCCAAAACTGAATACATCGGTGTTGAAAATCAATCAAATAACATTTCTGCGAGACTAAATATATCACCTGGTCTGACCTATTTTATTAATAAGAAGTGGATGCTCTACTCTTCTATTGGAGTATTGTGGTATGATGCATCGTACAACACTGAAACAGAATTAATAGGACACGAAATCCAGACAAGTCTATCTCCAAATTCTTTTGGATTGGGAGCGAGATATATTATTGGGGCGAAGTCCAAAACCGATTAGTCTAAAACTATTTCCAGCGTGTTCACTTTTTTATCTTTAAACAGTTGTTTTCATTTTAAGCGTAATTTCTCCAATGTTATATGCATAGATTGAAGCTGGTAAAAACGTAAACTTCAAATCTTTTATTTCTTTCACTCCAACCTGATCAATTGAAGTGACCACAGCAGCATTGAGTTTGTTCGCATCACAGAATTTAATTAGACTTTTTAAGTCTTGAGGTTTATCAAAATAGCTATTACTCCATTTAATTTCTACGCCCCAAACAGGTTTATAATTTTTGTCATCCACTAAAACCAAATCTACTTCTCCTTCTTTTCTTCCATCTTTCCATCTTGCATACGTCAAGTCCAATTGTTCTCTGTGCATCCATTGGGAAAGAACTGCTGTTTCCATTATGTTCCCCATTTCTTGGTTTTTTCTGTCGAAATAAGGTTTAATATAGCTGTTTTATCTCTTAAAAAGACATATGTAAGTAGTATAGATGTTTAGGGAAAAGAGGATTGCGAAAAGGATGAGTTGGGTTAGTGCTACTTTAGAGAGGAGGAGGTTGGTATTTATTCATTTTTAGGGAATCAGATATAAACAAAATCAAGGCCTTAATTCTTGATTATTCTTAAAATAGCTTTGGTTTCTATGGATTCAATTATTAACAAATAAACACCTTTGGACTCATCAATTCTTAAATCTAGTAATTGGGTGTTTTGATATTCTTTTTGTTCAATTGTTTTTCCTTCTGAGTTTATAATAGCCACATTAATCAAGCTATAGTTTTCTCCAAGATCAACAAAGAAAACTCCATCTGTTGGATTTGGATATACTATTAATTTGTTTCCGAAATTATTTTCTACTATACCAACTGTTGATACTTCAACACAGCTAGAGGTATCTACGCATCCATTCTCAGTAATCTCTACGGAGTAGTTTCCATTATTAGAAACTGTAATTGATTGATTTGTTTCCCCAACTATGATTTCACTGCCATTATCACAATCCAGCCATTGATAATTTGCAGAGCTATTATTGGCACTTATCGTTAAACCGTTAAGCGATGTTGAAACGTCCGATACATTATTAATAGTTAGGTTTAGTGTCACAATAGAGTCACACCCTGCAGTATTCGTCAAGACATGTGTTGCAGTATTATTGGACGAGGTGTAAGTAATTCCATCAATCCATGTAAAGGAGTTACATGAAGATTGAATATCTGTGCTTGAACTTGAATCCATAATCGTCAAGTCTAAAGTTACTAGAGAATCGCACCCAGCAGTATTTGTCAAAATGTGCGTTGCACTGTTGTTCGATGAAGTGTAAGTAACTCCATCAATCCATGTAAAGGAGTTGCATGCAGATTGAATATCTGTGCTTGAACTTGAGTCAACAATCGTCAAGTCTAAAGTTACTAGAGAATCACACCCTGCGGAGTTTGTTAAGGTCCATTGTGCTGAATTATTGGAAGATGTATAGGTATTACCGTCAATCCAAGTGTATGAATCGCAGGCTGTAACAACATCTATTCCTGAAGTTGAATTCAAAATAGTGAGGTCAAGAGTTATCACTGAATCACAACCATTTACGGTAGAAAGGACTGATTGAGTCGTGGTACTCGTCGTATATGTGTTCCCATCAATCCAAGTGAAAGGAGTACAAGAATTTACTACGTCGGTTGAAGTATAAGTCGGGTCGACAGTAAGATTGTAAAGAAATGTGGAATCGCATCCATCAATGCTTTGATAGTTTTCCTGATAGCTACCTGTTGAATTCTCATAGACTCCATTAATCAGAACACTGTCTCCTTGGCATATATTGAGACCAACAATATCAGAGTATTCGGGATATACATCAATTTGAATAACACTATCACGGACACATAATGGTGTTACAATCTTCATATCAAGGTTAAACTGTCCCGATGTTGTCGGTTCCCAAGAGATAGAGTTTCCTAAAACTGTATCATTCGCAATGACCCATTCGAAACTAGAAGATGATAAAGAATCTGACATACTTCCAAATAAGGTGTCTCCAAAACAAATCGAGGATGCCAACAAATCCAAATCAATAGAATCACAGTTGAAATCAATTATTACTTCTTCAGTTGGTGCGGAACAGCCAGAAGAGTCTGTTAGTACTGCATAATATGTTCCATTAGCATCTGCCGTGAGAACAGAGTCGGTGCCATTGGATACAGGTTGTCCATCAAAATACCACTGATATGAGTTTGCTTCGGAGGCTGTCATTGTTAATTCATTAACTGTGACTAACGTATCGATTGTGGCAGCAGGGAAAACCTCAAAATTGATTACAACACTATCCAAATTGCTATCTTTGATAGTAACTGAATGTTGCCCAACGCATAAGTTTGTCACTGTATCATTTGTTGATCCTGTAGACCATTGATAAGTATAAGGTTCGGCTCCTTTATAACCACTAGCCACTGCAACTCCTTCACATACATTAGAACATGGCTTATCAATGGTCACAGTTCCATCTAAAATATTGTCATGATACTGAGCTAAATACATATCATAGTTGTTCTGAGTCCAAAGTTGATAGGAACCAAATTGAATAAACGTATAAAAGTACCCTCCCAAAAACACATGATCAGAATTGGGGTCTACTGCTCCAGTCAAACCGTAATTGCTAGAATTTCCTGTTGGATTAATGCTCCATTTTTCCTGACAATTTAATCCAAATTTACCCATTTTTGACGAAGAGCCAAATGAGCTGCCAAATAAGTACATATTTCCTTTGTTGTCAACTTTCAAATCCTTTCCTCGGATTGGCGATAATTCTTCTGCGACATTGTTACCATCCGTATCAAACGAAAGGTTAAAATAACGCTCTCCATTTGGTAAAACAAGTGTATCGCTAAAACCGTTGTACGTGCCATAAACAGTTGCGGAAACAAATATATTTCCCAATGTATCTGCGTCAACAGCAACTCCTACAGATTCATATCGGCATCCTAAGGTTTTTACCCATATAACATTTCCATTGTAATCGAGAGCTGAAATAAAAAAACTATCCAAACCAAAGGGGTTGCCTAACATTGTTTTAGAACCAAATGAAATGTCATCTTCATAATCTCCGACAATATAAATCAGTCCATTCTTATCACATGTGATATCAGAAGCATAATCATCACTCTGTTCACCGGTTGAATTTACTCCCCACAACTCCGTACCATCGGAAGCATACTTGACAACGTAAAACTCATTATACCCAAACGGCATCGTGATGGAACCAAAAGTTGCTAAATCTGGTGGAGACCATTGAGAAGCCCAGTAATGATTACACATTCCAGTTATGTAAACATCTCCATTTTCATCTATAGCAACTCCCGTTGCTTCATCAAAGCGTTGCGAGACTCCTCCAGTTCTGACCCAGACAGTATTTCCAAGCGTATCTAATTTAACCAAAAAAGCATCCCTCGAAGATCCAGAATTACTAGAAGTAATCCCGTTGAAGTCAAAAGTTCCTTCAAACCAACCACACGCATAAATAAATCCATTATCATATTCTAGATCTAATATTTTCATATCAGAATATAAACTTGAAAAGTGAGCGTACCAGTTGAGCGTACCAGTTGAATCGTACTTCACAATTACTCCATCGTCGGAAGAGCCAACAACGATTGTATCACTGCCAATAGTTACCTCTCCCCTCATTACACCTCCTATGTAGACGTTGCTATTATCATCCACGACAGCACCTAAAGGATAGGAAGTCGGTGAACTTCCAACTGCACGGTCCGCCCAGTCCCAGGATTGGGAAATACTATTTTGACAGAACAACGTGGCAAGAACCATCGGAAAAAGAAACCTGATAAAATCGATTTTCATATTACTCCATTTGTGTGGGTTGCAAATTTAGTGAATTGAAGCGAGAAGAGAGAAAATATAAACAATTGAATACAATCAAACCAGCAGTTTAAGAATAATAACGATTCCACACCAAAAAACCTATCGAAACTCACCCTAAATCCCCAACAACAACCCAAACCATCAGCGCAGAGAAAGCACTCAAAATTGAAATCAAAGTAAAAAGACCAACGAAAGGATAACCACAGTCTGAAAACACGTCATTTCGAGGCGCGGTTGCGCGGAGAAATCTTACTGGTTCATACGCAATGCTAATCGAGAAACAATGCCCAAAATCATTGAAACGACTACAACAACAAAACCTACCAATTAAAAACAATTCTTAAAGTTTAGTAAAACAGCTTAAAATATTAAATACGCATTCTGTAATTGATAATATCGGATATCGCGATATGCAATAACACAAGGATGAACCATGAATGAATAGAACTAGAAAAAGAAGCCACAGGATTTTGTGATTCTATTTAAAATGCTTCCATGGCACGGATAACTAAAAACAAGTAGTTCGATCTATTTAGTTAGGGCTTAAAGGGTTTGTAATGACTGGTTACATACTTTATTATCTATCGTTTTTTCTTATTCTTTCTACATTTTTATTCATTAAATGTCGCACATAATTCTCATACACCCATTTTTTTAAAGGACTTAATTTTTGCTGATGTCGTTGATAAAATTCATCAGGTGTGTCAAAAAGTCCATAGTCTTGATTGATTCCTTTTTCTTGAATGTACGTGTGATTTTGCTCCCAATCAACCTGCGGTTTTTGAAAATTGTCTGTGTAGGCACCATATCCACAAAAGGTCGTTTTACAACCTGAAAATTTATTTTGTAAGGCTTTCAAGTAGGGCTTATCAAGAATCAACCCTTCCAAATTGAACCACTCTCCACTCACATATACTTCTACCCAACTGTGAAGGATACTATTAGGTGAAAGCTTGTACCAAACCCCCGTGATTACCCCTTTTTGAAGTTCCTTGTGAATGGTAAATCCATGTATTCTATTAGGTATACCGACTGCCCTTAAAAGAGCCATAAATAAATTTGCTTTAGTATTGCATTGACCATATCCATCTTTTAACACTTGTGATGCCGATATACTATCGCTTACGTTGTAACCGAACTTCACTTCATCTCTCACATAATTATAAATGTGTTTTACTTTTTCTGAGTCAGCCATTTCACACCAACCCTTTTCTTTAATTAAGACTTTTATACTGTCTGTATCAAAGTCCAAAATCTCCGTTCTTTTCAGGTATTTATTGAATTCTACTGATTTTTTAATTTGCTGTTCCATATTACGATTTGTTTTTATATATAGAACAAAGGTCAGAATGTTGATAACCTTAAACTTGAATAAACTGGCTAATCTTCAAAAAATCACGTGGTGTGAAACCGAAATTTACTTTAAATTCTCTGCTAAAGTGAGCACTGTCTGAAAATCCGTTCTGATAAGCAATTTCGGTCAAGGACATTTCACCAAAATGAGATATACTTTTTGTTAGTTTATTCCATAACTGAGCTCTTCTATATGTGATTCCTGTCTGTTCTTTGAAAAGGTGTAGAAATCGGCTTGATGAAAGGTGAGAGTAGTTTGCAACTTCCTCAATGGGTACAATTCTCTCGGAATGGTTTCGTAAATAGGACAAAGCTTTATTAATTCTATCATCTCCTTTGTGAATAGCTAAGTTGCAAAAACAATCGTGCGCTTCTATAATCGAGTTCAACTCTTTGGTAGGAATTTGTTTCTGGCCTTTATCCATCAAAGCACTTTTCAAGTCTTTTGTAGGTCTCAGGTTGACTTCTTGAATTTCTTTGCCAACCAAATGACTCCAAAAGTGTCCGATAGTTGAAGCAGGGTTAATTAAGAGTAGAAAATGCCGAGAATCTGAAACAATCTGATGAACCACGTTCGACTTAATCAATATAGGGTTTTCAGTTTCAACCGTGGTTTCTGATGTCTTGATTATAATTCTATTGTCAAGCGGAATGTTTAACTGAATGGCATAATGACTGTGTTTTTGGTTGTTGTCAAAACCGCCAATGAACCAACCAAAGTCTCTGTCAATATGGATTTGATTTTTCATATTTTATATGATGGGTTGCATACTTACAATAACCAAATATAACAATTCCAAACTAAAAACTGGCTAAACTCATCCCTCTACCAGAGCAAACGCATTTAAAAATTAAATCTCGAAAAGAACTTATTTTGTCACGATTTTTGGGACAAAAATACGCGCCAAAATAAAAATCTCTTTATTCTTCTTGAACCACGGGTTAAAACCCGTGGCAAAAGATTAATTCAACTAAAAAAGGAGCTTTAAATTTAAATGTGTTTGCTCTGTCATTCCCCCCTAACAATAACCAAATCATCAGCGCAGAGAAGGAACTCAATATTGAAATCCCGTAAGAAGCCCAACAAAACAATAACCACAGTCTGAAACCAGGTCATTTCGAAGCGCGGAGAAATGACTGGTTCATACGCATTGCGATCGAGAATTATTCTCCTCGTTTCACCAAACTTTAACGAACACCTAAATTCTAAAAATGCCTATCGGGATGTTTACCAGTTAAATAAAGCTTCTTCAATTTTACTAATG
>JBBEBO010000063.1:0-32613 GCA_040882265.1 Brumimicrobium sp.
AGAAAAATTATTTGCTTAATAAAGCCAACTCCCCTCAATTTGTTAGTGACCCGTTTTTTCCCAAGTAGAAGTGCATCATTAAAATGACTCAATGCTACTGGGTATTCTCCTTGATAATAGGCTAGCGTTCCTTTGGTATTATAGTGTGCAAATAAACTCTGAAGGTGTCCAGTAGTGTTGTAGTGCCATTTTAAGCTGTCACTTATTGTATTAGCTAACCCTTCATCACCCTTTTCATAAAGTGTTTTTGAAAAACGCTCATTCATCTGATTCTTTTCTTTCTCCAGATCGTTTTTTTGTGCAAAAACAAATGGAGTTAATAAAACTAGTGCTAAAACAATTATACATCGAATCATAAAGTAGTATTTGTAATCAAAGATAGAAAATAGCGGATAAACTTTGTGTTTTTAATTGTTATTAATCTGATAATCTGGTTTTAACTTAATCTCCTTCATAAGAATAAAACTTCAAATCACTATTGTCGAACTCATTTCAGCATACACATAAAATTTGCTAAATTTGCGCCTCGATAAAAAGGCAACGATTATGAGCGCAAAATATCCTGAATACAAAGGGTTAAATCTTCCTGAAGTAGCAGAAAGAATCATGGAAAAATGGGAACAAGAAAAGGTTTTCCAAGCTTCTATTGATTCGAAAGACGAAAATAAACCGTTTGTGTTTTTCGAAGGACCGCCATCCGCAAATGGACTCCCTGGAATTCACCACGTAATGGCGCGCTCGATAAAAGATATTTTTTGCCGTTACAAAACGCTGAAAGGCTACCAAGTTAAACGTAAAGCAGGCTGGGATACTCACGGACTTCCCGTAGAACTCGGCGTTGAAAAAGAACTCGGCATCACCAAAGAAGATATTGGAACTAAAATCTCTGTTGAGGATTACAACAACGCGTGTAAAGAAGCCGTAATGCGCTACACCGATGTTTGGAACAACCTTACCAAAAAAATGGGCTACTGGGTAGACATGGAAAACCCATACATCACCTACGAATCCAAATATATGGAAAGCGTTTGGTGGCTGCTTGGTCAACTCTACGAAAAAGGATTAATTTACAAAGGATATACGATTCAACCTTATTCCCCAAAGGCAGGAACAGGTCTTTCGACGCACGAATTAAACCAGCCTGGATGTTACAAAGACGTAAAGGATACATCGTGCGTGGCACAGTTTAAATTGACGGAGGAATCGAATAAAAAATTTTTGGATCTATTGCAGAATGGTGGTAATTCTGATGGAATGAACGATGGGGATTCTGTAGAGACGAACGGCCGTTCGTCTCTACAGAATCCCGAAACGGATCATCGAAATCATCATATATCCCTACTGGCATGGACCACCACCCCATGGACATTACCCTCAAACACCGCATTAACCGTAGGAAAAAACATCGATTACGTCCTTGTTCAATCGTATAACCAATACACATTTGAACCAATCAACGTAGTTATTGCAAAAGCATTGGTGGGAAAACAATTTTCAAAAAATTATTTTGAAGTGGAAGATGCTTCCGAACTCGACAACTACGAAAAAGGAACGAAGAAAATTCCATTTTTTGTGGGAGAATCTTTCAAAGGTTCTGATTTGGTTGGGTTACGCTATGAGCAATTATTGCCGTACGCTCAACCGATGGAAAATCCTGAAAATGCATTTCAAGTGATTCCAGGTGATTTTGTTACGACAGAAGACGGTACAGGAATCGTGCATACCGCTCCTACTTTTGGTGCGGATGATGCCATGGTTGGAAAACAAGCCGGCGTTCCTGGATTATTAGTACCTGACGAGCGCGGAAATGGTGTTCCATTGGTCGATTTACAAGGAAAATTTAGGCCAGAAATGGGTGAATTTGCTGGAATGTATGTGAAAAACGAATATTACGACGAAGGTGAGGCACCCGAAAAATCAGTGGATGTGTTAATTTCCATCAAACTGAAAGAAGAAAATAAAGCCTTTAAGGTTGAGAAATACGAACACAGTTATCCGCATTGTTGGAGAACGGATAAGCCTGTTTTGTATTACCCACTCGATTCTTGGTTTGTGAAAGTGACGGACAAAAAAGACCGTATGATGGAACTCAACAAAACCATCAACTGGCAACCAGAATCAACAGGAACGGGACGTTTCGGGAAATGGTTAGAGAATTTGAACGATTGGAACTTATCGCGTTCTCGTTATTGGGGAATTCCTATTCCAATCTGGAGAACAGAGGAAGGCGACGAGCAAATTTGTATTTCTTCCATCAAACAATTGAAAGAAGAATGTGAAAAAGCTATTGAAGCGGGCGTTATGGACAACAATCCAC
This sequence comes from Brumimicrobium sp., assembly GCA_040882265.1. GTDB lineage: Bacteria > Bacteroidota > Bacteroidia > Flavobacteriales_D > Crocinitomicaceae > Brumimicrobium. Next base: position 2,318 of record JBBEBO010000063.1, read on the forward strand.
TCGCTGATTTCGATCCTTCCGATATGTCAAAAACTAACTACGAAAAAGTAGATTTACATAAAAATTACGTGGATCAAATCACCTTGGTTTCCGCATCTGGAAAACCGATGAAGCGAGAAGCCGACCTCATCGATGTTTGGTTCGATTCGGGTTCTATGCCGTATGCACAATGGCATTATCCGTTTGAAAACAAGGAAATGATCGATGATAACAAAGCATTCCCTGGAGATTTTATTGCAGAAGGTGTTGATCAAACAAGAGGTTGGTTTTATACGTTGCATGCGATCGGAACGACCGTTTTTGACTCCGTAGCATATAAAAACGTCATTTCAAATGGGTTGGTCTTAGACAAAAAAGGACAGAAAATGTCGAAACGCCTTGGAAATGCCGTGGATCCATTTGTGACACTAGATAAATTCGGTCCCGATGCTACACGTTGGTACATGATTACAAATGCAGCGCCTTGGGACAACTTAAAATTCGACACCGAAGGAATCAAAGAAACGCAACGAAAATTCTTCGGAACGCTTTACAATACTTATTCTTTCTTTGGTTTGTATGCGAATATCGACGGTTTTGCGTATCAAGAAGACCGTATTGCCACAAAAGACCGCCCAGAAATTGACCGTTGGATTATTTCCAAACTGAATTCTTTGGTTAAACAAGTCGATGAAGCATTTGAAACCTATGAACCAACTAGAGCAGGACGACTCATTCAAAACTTTGTAAATGATCAATTGTCGAACTGGTACGTGCGTTTGTGTAGAAGACGTTTCTGGAAAGGCGATTACACGCAAGATAAAATTGCAGCGTATCAAACGTTATTTGAGTGTCTGGAAACGATTGCTATTCTCAGCGCTCCGATTGCACCGTTCTATTCAGACGAATTGTTCAGCGATTTGAATAAAGTAGCCCAACGACACAATGCTACTTCTGTTCATTTGGCCGATTTCCCAACTGTAAATGAAGCAGACATCGACACCGAACTCGAAGCGCAAATGGAAATTGCACAACAAGTTTCTTCCATGGCGTTAAGCTTACGTAAAAAGGAGAAAATCCGTGTCCGTCAGCCGTTACAGAAAATTATGGTTCCGATTTTAGATCCAAATTTTAAATCGCGCATCGAACACGTACAAGACTTAATTCTTTCTGAAATCAACGTTAAAGAACTCGAATTATTAGAAGATACAACGGGTGTGTTAACCAAAAAGATTAAACCCAACTTCAAAACTATCGGTCCAAAATACGGTAAACAAATGAAGGCCATCGCAGGAATGGTTAAAGAATGGGGAGAAAAAGAAGTTGCTTCTGTTGAAAACAACAAAGGCTGGTCAGGTGAAATCAACGGAGAACAAATCGAACTCGACTTCAACGATTTTGAAATCGAAACCGACGACATCCCAGGCTGGTTAGTGACTTCAGAAAACGGAATCACCGTTGCCATGGACATCACCATCTCTCCCGCATTAAAACAAGAAGGAATCGCCCGCGAATTAGTCAACCGTATCCAAAACTTCCGTAAAGAAGCTGGATTCGAAGTAACGGATAAAATCAACATTACAGTTATCACCAGCGAAGCCATTCAAGCTGCCATTGAAGCCAACAAAAGCTATATTGCTGATGAGGTGTTGGCAGACGCAATCCATGTGGGTGGTATTGAAGGGACTGAGTTTTTGGCGGATATTGAGGAAGAAGGGGATACTAAGGTTGGGTTGCTGAAAGTATAGAGGTAACCGCAATGGGCGCTAAGAAGGCGCTAAGAGTTCACAGAGGGTAATATGTCGTGCTTTGCGCAACCATTGCGTGCTCTGTGGTTAATAAATTATTCTCCATCCGAAATCAAAGTGATGTCTTTTTAGGGTAATCGATAATGTTGCTGTTTACTCTTTTAAAACTTTGGAATAGTAAGCTCCAACAAATCCAAAGTAAAGATTAATATTTTGAATGACTTATTGTTTTACAACTTTAAAGGTTTTATAGCCACTATTATTAAAAATCCTAAGTGTATAGATTCCTTTTTCAAGGTGATCAATTGATAAAGTTGTTTTTTCATCATTCGTTAATATGTTATTCTCAAACAAAACAACTCTTCCATTCATGTCTAACATTTCAACTTTTAGAGAAGCAGCATTCGATGGTATGCTGACATTTAACTTTGTGGTTGCTGGATTCGGGGAAATTGAGATTTGGTCGAAAATGTTGCTTTCTAAACCTATAATTGGCCAATCTGAACATTCCGTCACCAACATTTCCACCGTGGCAGTATCATCGTCACAGTCCGTGTTTTGAACAACGTAATAATAATCAAAAACTCCAGGAATGCTTGAAGCAGTCACCAATGATCCATTCAACTGACTTCCTGATGGATCGTACCAAGTTCCGCCAAAGGTTACATTTCCGCTTAAATAATCAAAAAGAGAAACAGGTTCTTCTAAACACACATCCGCTTCACCACCGATGCCCGCACTTTCATAATCATGAATAGTAACTGTAGCCACCGTTGTATCATAACACACTAATCGTTCTACGTAAAGTACTTCATGAGTTGAGCCTGGCGTTAATCCACCAACATCAAAGAATTGATTTTGTGTAATTAAAGATTGATTTGGAGGATAATACCAAGTTCCTCCACCATTTGGTTTTACAATGATGTTGTTATCCATGTCAACCAACGGGTTTTCTTGACAAATAGCTGTAGCTCCATCTTGACCATTCGTGCTTATGCAATCATCAATTCTAAATTCATCCAGTAAAATATCATTATATATCGGATGATTCGTTGTCAATGTTTGATTCACCATAAAGCGAATTTGAACAGTTTGGTTCATATATTGGCTTAAATCATAGTTTTGGAAACGCCAAGATGAACTATCGCCCTGAAGTGTGTCCAAATTGGTCCAGGCAGAACCATCAAAAATATCGATTATCAATGGGTTATTGTCACCTGGAAAGTCAGTGTTATTACTAAACCATTCAAAAGACATGTATGGTGTTGATAGAGGTGTTAAATTAATTTCTGGAGAAATCAACATTACACTATCTGGATTTGGATTTGAACCATCTGTCTTAGCAAAGGTTCCAGCTGTTCTTCCATTGTTCATTGCACCATAATCTCCTTGCACATTAAACAACCAAAAATTATCAGGACTTGTGCTTACAATTGACGACAAATTTTCCCAACATTGCGGGATTGTTCCATTATCAAAAGATTCATAAAAAGGCGCATTTGTTGGGGTGCATTGTGTTCGAGCATAATTATGGATTCCTCCGATAAAGGAGAAAAAGAAAACTAGAATTGTATAAAATAGTGTTTTCATAAGGGTTATTTAAATTGGCATATTAAAAAATAAAACCTAAGGGTCTGATTAAACATAAAATTACGAAAAATTTGATGTAAAAAAAATTAGACATCCTTTGCTTTCTTGATTATATCTCAATAGAGCTGTTCATTTATCTCAAAATTTAACATTTATGAAGCTTGGAGATTATAAATTGCGGCTTTTAAAAGAGTTTAATGTCAATTTGCTCGAACATGGAATTAGGAAAGAAATGGATTTTAGAGTGAAGGTGTAACCGCAATGGACACAAAGAAGGCGCAATGGGAATTCATGAAGTACTTTGTGAAACCTCTGCGAATCTTACCGAATAGTCGGCACTTTGTGCTATTAAAAAAACAACTTGTAAGTTCAATCTACCACTTAAAATGTAAGGTTAATTAATTTTGTTAGTTAATAAAAACGCCTTAAGTTTGTAAAAAATAATCTCTTATCTTATGAAATCACTTTTACTTATTTTATCATTACTACCATTAACGTCTCTTTTTGGTCAATATCTTATAGACATCTCTCCAAATGAGGCAGAACAGAGTGAAACATTAGATGTTACCATCACAGGTACAAACACTTCTTTTGATCAGGCAACAAACACTGCAATTCGGTTCTATTTTACTGCATCAACAACAACTGCGACAATTCCAAATAGTTATTTTATACAGAGTAGTGAAACAATTCATGCCAACCTAACTGTACCAGCAGGCACTGCATCAGGCTGGTATGATTATTCAGTGGAAAATGAAATTGATGGCTATTTGTTAAGACCTACTTCATTTAAAGTAGATAGTACTGCAAGCATAACTTCATTTAACACAAACAAGAACTATAAGGTTTATCCAAATCCTTTTAAGAATGCAATAACTATTGATGTTTCAAGTGACAAAAGTGAAACTGCTACTTTAAATTTAATAGACATAACTGGAAAGGTATTTGAATCCAGAAAAGTAAGCTTAAAAAACGGTCAAAACACCTTTGAAATAAATAACCCAAATTTAGATTCTGGAATATATTTTGTTCAGTTGACTTATTCAAATGGAAAAGGTTATAGCACTAAGATTCTCAAGCACTAATTTCTGATAAGTGTATTTTCTTTAAATAAATGAGTGAAAGTTCACAAAAGCTTCCTTCTAGATTAATTGCTATATCCATAGTTTTAGCCCCTCTAACCTCTATTGAAAGCCTAATAGATCCTAAGTTAGCTTCGCGTCATTTTTTAGTGGCTACTTTAACTGCATTATTAATTCTGTTCTCTATTTCCAAAGCTAGGAAATTAGAAATCTACAATAACTGGTTATATTGGTGTTTTCCGTTTTTTGTGCTTTTTATTTCCTATTGTGTTTCTTATCATTTTGCTTTTAATCAAGGAGAAGCAGGTTTTTGGGTAGGTAAAATAGGAGTCTATTTTTCACTCTTCACAGTTTTACTTCTGTTGCGCTACAACAGACTACTATATTTAAAAATAATTGCAAGAGCGGTATTGGTTGGAATCTTAGTAAGTTTACTCCTATTTATTTTTGAAGCAAATGATAAGCAGCTACTTAAAACAACAACGTTAATAGACAAAAATCTTTATGCTTTATCTAGCCCGTTTGGCCACAAAAATCTTTATGCGTCCTATCTTGTGATTAGTTTGCCCTTCCTTGCGTACCTGATATTGATAAGTGAAAATATAAAGCGTTTGTTTTATGCCTTAGTGCTATTAATTGGTTTGGGGATGATTATGGTGCTTCAGGCAAAAGCAGCAATACTAGGGCTTATGACTGGCGTTTTATTCTTATTGCCAGGAATACTTTACTATTACTACAGAAGAAACAATAAAAAAGTATTTCGGTTGCTTCTGGTAGGGGGATCACTTATTTTAATTTCGTCTCTTTCTGTTATTTATATTTTTCAAGATTATTTTTCTTTACTTTTTCAAACGGCCTCTGCAAAAGAGCGAATATTAGTTTGGGAAAACACCGTAAATATGATTCAGGAATTTCCTTTTACTGGAGTAGGTGGTGGCAACTGGCAGTTGTTTTTTCCAAAGTATGGTCTAAATGCGTTCCATGTAGTTAATGAAAAAGTACACCTTGGTTATCAAACTTTTCAACGCCCACATAACGATTTTTTATGGGTTTTTTCAGAAGCTGGAATATTAGGGGTTGTTGCATATATTTCAATTTTTGCAGGTGGACTTTTTGGAGCTTTTAAATCCTATAAAAAATTAGACTCATTAAAAGAAAGGCCTATCCCATTATTGTTTAGTTTAGGCGTCATTGCATTTTTTATTATCTCATTTTTTGACTTCCCATTAGAACGAAGTGAACATGTGTTTATCTTCATTTTATTGCTTGTATTTTGCATTCCACTATCGAAAAAAAATTACAAGAGAAAAAACACTCTCCTTCTTTTATTAATACTGTTTCCGTTGTTATTTACTTCAACATTTTCGGGGTTCAATACACTAGAAAGGATGACACAAGAGGAAAAACATTTAAAAGTACTGATTGCCCATAGAAAAGGTGATTGGCAAGCAATGTTAAGTGATGAAAACAAAACAAACAGTCACACTTATGAAGTTGATAATTTCTCAATTCCCAGAGAATGGTATCGCGGTGTGGCTCTTTATTCCATTGGAGATCTTGAAGAATCACGAAAAGCGTTTGAAAACGCTTATCAGTTAGCACCTTATCAGGTTCATGTAATAAACAATCTGGCTGGACTCTATCAAAATATGGGAGATCATAAAAAAGCAATAAATCTTTATGATAAAGCCTTGAATATTGCATCTTTTCATTCTGAAATACTACTAAATAAAAGTGTGGCTCTATATAATGAAAAAGAGGTTGAGGCTGCTTTTAACAACTTGCTAAAAATTGAATACAAAAAAGAGCATCCAGAGAATTACCACCGTGGAATGAAAACAATTTTTAATGCCTATTTAAAAGAATTGAAAGATAATAAAACGGATACTTACAGTCTTAAAAGCTTAAACAATATTGAAAAAAGGGATAGCCTTAAAATTGTATTCCTTTATGAATATCAGATTAAGGGAAAATCTAAAGCTGAGCTTCTGAATACTTTTACCATGGAGTTGGATTGAAACAAAAAACCTCCCATATCTTCTGAGAGGTTTTAAATATTATCAATTTAAGTAAGCCTTTGACTCTACAACTTTTGAAATCTCGTTGTTTGATCTCCAACTTTAAGCATATAAACTCCAGTTGGCAAATCGCTAATGTTCAGGGCTTTATTGTTGTTTGTAAACTCTACCATGCTTGTCATGTTTTGACCGTAACTACTCAAAACTTTAACATCTTGTTTGATAGTGGAGGCACTAGCAATATTCAAAACATCATTAGCAGGAACTGGGTATACTTTTAATTGGTCACTCCCCTTCAAGTTAAATGATTTAATCTCTGAATAATCGTATCTTCCGTCAAAATCTGTTTGTTTTATTCTGTAATAAGTATTACCTATTGAAGGGTTAAAATCCACCCATTTGTAATCTGATCGAGTGTTTTTATTGCCTGCACCCATAATTTCAGACAACACCTTCCAGTTTTCTCCATCTATAGATTGCTCAACAGTAAAATAATCATTGTTTAGCTCAGATCCTGTAGACCAATTTAAAACGGCAGCATCATTTTCATTATTTACCGTAAAATCCAACCATTCTACTGGTAAAGATCCATTAGGTTCTAAAGAAACAACTTGATGCGGAATTCCAGGTCCATGAATCGTAACATCAACCATATTACACTCTAATGATTCAATAGTTGCTGTTTGGCAATCTGAAATTGGTCTCCATGAATTTCCTCCTGAAACACCTGTTCCAGTACCACTCTGCTTTTGTAAGTTAAAAAAGTTATTTGTTGAACTCCCACATGATAAATTACCTTGTAGCGTGTACATACTATTTGGAGCAGATGCTCCAATAAATTCAATGTCATATTCATACCTGATGTTGAAGTTATATCCGTTCGGACAACCGTTAGGCGCTATCACTTCAGTTAATCGCATTGTTATTTGAACATCGTATCCATCCGTAGAGGACACTGTGTTTGTCAGCTCAATACCTTGAGCACTTGAATGCTTTGCTGTAACAAAAAGGAGGCTAACTGTAAATCCTAATAACAAAAACAAATTATTTTTCATTGCACTAATTGATGTTTTATAAGTTCTTTATTGAACAATTCGAGTGCAAATTTCAAGTATTATTCACAATGCATGCATAATTAAAATGTTAAATATTCTATCTTTTCGACAAACGTAATTATTATGGGTTTTAACTGCGTATTTACTTTCGATGAAGATAAGTGTAATTACGTAGTGATATTTTATAAGTCACTAGTTAAAAAGATGTGCTGATTCTTTAGATTTCTTTGAATTTCTATTGTATTCTGATACAATCAGCAATAGTTTTAGCTTTTTTACGAAGTGCTTCAACGTTAGATCCAACGTCATCATAGGCAAATGCAATTCCCATTCTTCGATACATTCTTGTTACAGGTTTTCCAAAAATACGAATGTCAGATTTTTCAAATGAAGTAGCTTCTTCAATTCCTGAATACGCTGGAGTTTTTTCTTCTGATATTTCAGATAAAATAACAGCATTTGCACCATTCCTCTGATGAACCACTTTTTGAATTGTCATTCCCAATACTGCTCTAGCATGAAGTTCAAACTCTGTGAAGTTTTGTGTTCCTGCAAGCGTAACCATACCTGTATCGTGTGGTCTTGGTGAGAGTTCAGAAAAATAAACAGCTTCTTTACCAATAAAAAATTCAACGCCCCAAATTCCTGCACCTCCCAAGGCGTTCGTTACTTTTTCAGCCATTTCATGCGCAGTTTGCAAGTGTCCTTCAGACATCGGTTGTGGTTGCCAGCTTTCTTGATAATCTCCCCGTTCTTGTCGATGACCTATTGGTGGACAAAATAGTGTTTTCCCGTTCTTTTGTGTTACTGTAAGTAAAGTAATTTCAAATTCAAAATCGATAAAGGCTTCCACGATCACTTCTTGTCCATCTCCACGACCTTTCGTTTGTGAAACTTGCCAAGCTTCTTCTATATCGGCTTCAGTTTTGATGACAGACTGTCCTTTTCCCGAAGAAGACATCAAGGGTTTTATAACACAAGGCATTCCAACTTCATCAACAGCGGTTTTTAATTCTTCTAAAGTATTGGCATAACGGTAATCAGCAGTTCTAATATTTAATTCCTTTGCAGCTAAATCACGAATCTTTTTCCGATTCATCGTGAAATTGGTTGCTTTAGCAGACGGTACTACTTGAATACCCTTTTCTTCAAACTCGTAAAGCTTTTCCGTTCGAATTGCTTCTATTTCTGGAACAATGATGTCGGGGCTGTATTTATCAACTATCCGTTGTAGCGCTTCTCCGTCCAACATATCAATTACTTCATAGTTGTCTGCAACTTGCATTGCTGGAGCATTTTTGTAACTGTCTATAGCAATTACAGTTTGACCATATCTTTTACAAGTGATAGTAAACTCTTTGCCTAATTCTCCAGATCCAAGAAGTAATATTTTTTTCATTGTTTGTTGTTTGAAAACAAAGGTATAGTTTTTTTGAAAAATGTGGTGTGAAAACACTTATCTGATGAGCAATTTGAAATCTAAATTGCATTGTACTAACTAATCAAAACACCTTTTTTTCCTATAATTGGTATTTTGACAAAGTATTCCTCTTTAATTGTTTCAGACAAGAAAATATATTTTTTGTCATACATCTTATCTTTTATCCAAAAGCTCACCCAGTATTCGTTATTTAACCCAAATAAGTCTTCCATTATCGGTTCTATTTTTTGTACAGATTTTGGCATTACATCTCCAAGTGATTTTCGAAGCGTTGAAGTAATAATTTGCTCCTCTGTCTTTTGAGCAGTAGCATAACCAGTTGAGGTAACTAATACACCTTCTAATTTATCGACTTTTTGGTTGATTAGGTAAACGTTGTATATTACTGTATTTTCTTCCCCTACTTCTTGAACAATAGCAACTGAAACATCTGTTACTTTAGGCCCTTTTAACTCTTCTTTCATACCATTATTTTTCTTTTACAATTCGTTTAGTAATCGAAATATATTGAAAAAGGTCTAATGGATGCAAGACTTTATGTTGATTTTTTGATACATATTCATCGTCATCAACCTTGTTCTCAGGAATTTTAAATTTGTCAAGACGTTCGTGACCAGTTCTCACAACTACTGTGTTAAGTGATGGAATAACAATAATATATTGACCCAATATTCCTCGCGCATAAACAGCCGTGTGATCAGGGTCTTCATACCTCCAAAAGTGTAAACCGTAATGTGAATCTTTTTGGCTAGATGGATTAATTAAAGTTTGAAGCGTTGACTTTTTAATTACTTCTTGATCATTCCACATTCCTTCATTTAAAATCAACTGACCGATACGAGCAAAGTCATGTGTTGTAGCATAAATACAGCAAAAAGATTTTTCCATTCCGTTTTCACTATCAAGGCTCCAATACAGATCAGATTGAACATTAATTTTCTGCCAAAGGTGTTTTTCTAGAAATTCTGTCGCAGGCATTCCTGTTGCTGATTCTAATATAATTCCAATGAGTTGACTATTTCCGCTTTTATAAACAAAACCTTCTCCTCGACTTCCATCAAATGATACTTTACTCATTTTTTCACGAAGATCACTACCATAATAAGCTTCTGCATTGTCAGACAAAGGATTACTTCCACTTTCGCTCCAGTTTAGTCCGCTTGACATAGACAAGAGGTCACGAATTGTAACTGTTGAGTCATTTGGTAATCGAAAGTCAAGATATTTAGTAATCGGATCGTCAAAACTTTTGATAAATCCTTTATCTATAGCAATCCCAACTAGAAGCGCGATAAAGCTTTTTGCTGCTGAAAACGTATTACTTTTAGTAGTGCTATTGTGTTTTTCCCAATATGACTCGTGAATGATCTCTTGATCTTTAATTACAAGAAAAGAAGTTGTTCCAATCTTTTCTAAATCCTCTATTTCATTGTGAGTTAAGCCTGTCTTATTAATATTTTTGCGCCAGTTAGATTTTGTTTCTGATTTTGTCGCTTTACGATTAGGAAAAACAATTGAATCGTAAATACTAGGTCCTGACTTACCTTTGAGATAAGTTTCTTGCAACCCTTTATACAAATAAGTTCTTCCTGAAATCAGAATGAATAAATTAACAGAGACGATTATAAAAACCAAAAAAAAGACAATTCCACGAAAAATTCTTCGTGCAAGTGGACGCTTTTTCTTATTTGAGGTATTTGACATTAAATTGTTTTGCTAATTGATCTTTAAGAACTTCCTTTACTTCTAACAAATTTAGAGTTCGTCCTAATTCATTTTGAAGTGAAGTTACATTTTTATCTTCTATTCCACAAGGAACGATATGATTAAAATAGTTTAAATCAGTATTTATATTAAATCCTATTCCGTGCATTGTAACCCATCTTGAAGATTTAACACCCATAGCACATATTTTCCTTGCATTAGATTTATCACCGTCAACCCAAACACCTGTTAAGCCATCAACTCTTCCACTTTCCACACCATATTCGAGAAGAGTTTGAATTACAGCTTCTTCCAAAAGTCGCATATATTTATGGATATCAGTAAAAAAATAACTCTCTAAATCAAAGATGGGATACGCCACAATTTGTCCTGGACCGTGATAGGTAATGTCTCCTCCTCGATTAATTTTATAATACGTTGCATTTACTTCGCTTAAACGTTCTTCGCTTAACAAAAGGTGCTCCTTTTTCCCGCTTTTCCCAAGGGTATAAACGTGTGGGTGTTCGCAAAACAACAAATAGTTTTTGGTTTCTTCTGTCGACTTACCGTCTCGTTTTTTAATTTTAAGATCAATTATTGATTTAAATAATTCTTCCTGATAATCCCAAGCTCGTTGGTAATCAATTGTACCTAAATCTTTAAAGATTACGTTTGCAAACATTATTTAATTAGGATTTACTCAAAGAATCTTTGAGGTAATCAATCACTTTAATTTCTATTGGATCAACATTTCTTAATTCAGCTAAGTATATAGATGCCCAGTCAACAATGTGAATGAAATAAAAAGATTCTTCAATAATTGAATTTCCTTTTCCTTCAATCTCCAAGAGATGTGAGGTTTTATCCAGCATAATTTCTTTGCTTAACGAAGCTCTTAATTTGTTTCTGTCTGAAAGAAACTTAGAGATCAAAAAAACAGGCGCAAGTTGGTCGTTTCCTCCGCCCCAGCCAACTAATTCATTGTGATTCATTTCTGGAAACACATGATGCCAACAGAGTATTTTACTGTTTTCATTGAATTGTTGTCTTGCCCTAACAGCAACAGACTCAAACTCTGTACTAGAATAAATAATACACTGTTTATTAAAAATAAAGTCTGCTAGTTGTTTTGCTTCTTTTTTAATCGTAATTAATTCACTGTTCAATAAATGACGACAATGATCTATTTCATGCATAGCATTGTCGGATATAATTTGATATTTTGAAAGAATATTTACTAGTTGAATAACAGAAAAAGCCAACATACTTCTAGGGGGATTTCCTCCTGGTACTTTTATACAGTCGTAGTCATTTTCTTTACAGAAGCGCAATAATTCACCCCCCGAGCAAACCCCAATAATTGTGGCTTTTCTTTCTTTGGCAACACTTACAACATTAATTGTTTCTTCAGTATTTCCAGAATAAGAAGACCCAATAACCAACGTGTTTTCATTAACAAAAGCTGGCAAATCATAGCTTTGAACAACAATGATTGGCGTTTTGGCTACAGGTGAAAACCATTGAGACACTAGTTTGCCACCAATTCCAGATCCACCCATTCCACAGATCACTACATTTTGAAAAGTTTTTGCTGAACTTTTTAATACAGCGTTATTTGCAATTTCGATTGCATCAGAAATATGTTTTGGAAACTGGGCAATGAGTTTGTCCATAAAAAATAAATTATGTTATTTAATTCGTAAGGTTTTAATATGTTTTAATAAAACCCTCTTCGAATTTTCTGTAAAATAAATGAAAAAAAAGAAAACGCACCACTAAAGGGTGCGTTTTCTAATAAAAATTAAAGAAATAATTACATTTTACTCACTTTCTGAGTTTTTAACCCATTGGATGATTGAATTTGTATCGTGTAAATTCCTTTTGCAAATTTTGATAAATCTATTTTTGTCGTTTCAGTATTATTGATTTCATTTTTAAACAATAATTTACCATTTGCATCATACAGATATATGTCAATATCACTTAACTCAGATCCTAAATCTATATTCAAAACATCTGTTACCGGATTTGGATAGATATTAATTAAAGACATCGCTTCATCTTCTATACTTGCATCATCTTCATATAAAACCTCAATTGAACAAGTACTTTCGTTTCCACAGTCATCTGTAGCTGTTAATGTAACGGTCGTTGTACCCAAAGTAAGGGCTGTGCCTGCCGATGGTGATTGAGTAACAACTGGGCTCGATGTACAATTGTCCGTAGCGTTTGTTGTACTGGTATAATCAGGCATCTCATCTTCTTCTGATGTATAAATTGTTTCGCTATCAGCTGGACAAGAAATTTGTGGGTCAACCTCATCATTTATTATGATTTCTTGTTCAACCTCTATAAAGTTTCCACATTCATCTTCAACGCTATATGTTCTTGTAATAACTTCAGGACAGGTATTACCATCACTTACATCGCCAACATGAGAAATGGCTGGGTTTAAATCACAGTTATCTGAAGCATTTACAACAGTCGTATTCACTGCTGGAACGTCATCAATACAGTCAACTAAAATGCTACCCGGATTATTCGCTGTGGGAGCAGTGTTGTCTTCAATTGTTATAATTTGCACATGTGTTTCTGAATTCCCACAATTGTCTGTAACAGTCCATGAACGAGTAATTGTTTCTGGACAGGTGTTCCCATCACTTGAATCATTGTGGTTAATCGTCAACCCACCTGAAGAACAATCGGTTTGTGCTGTTAAACCCCCTGTATTAGATGGAGTTGAAGACTCATCACACTCAATTGCTATATCGTTTGGGGCACTGTTTATAGTTATGCCATTGTCATTAATAACTGTTACTTCTACCTCACATGTTCCAATATTTCCACACTCATCTTCTGCCGAAACCGTTACCGTATGAGTACTAGGAGAAACAGTTGTGCCTGCTGAAGGGCTTTGCGTAATTATCAAATCACCTGTAGCAGTACAGTTGTCATTAAACGAACTTCCAGAAATATAATCCGGTAAGGTTGCTGATCCTGTCGTTGTATTTATTTGATCTGTTGATTGACCACATGTAACAACTGGCTCTGTATTATCTTCAACAGTAATTATTTGAACGTGGGTTTCACTATTTCCACAATTATCATCAACCGTCCATGTGCGCTCGATTGTATAATCATTTACACAACTTCCCGTTATAGTATTATCAGTATAATTGATAGTTACAGTATTTGGGTTGCAACTAGTTGTTGCAGTTAAATCCCCAGTATTTGAGGGGTCAGTTGATTCATCACACTCTACAGTAACATCATTTGGAGTATTTGTAATCGTTATTTCTTCATTATCCTCTACTGTAACTGAAATATTACAAGAATCAATATTTCCACACTCATCCTCGACAATTACTGCTACGTTATAAGTTCCAGGAGTAAGTGGAGTACCTGCTGCTGGGTTTTGAGAAGTAATCAAATCTCCAGTTGAGGTACAATTATCACTGAACGAACTTCCAGACTCATAATCAGGTAAACTTGCAGTACCACCAGAAGTATTAATAATGTCCGAAGATTGACCACAGGTAACAACTGGCGCAGTATTGTCTTCAACAGTAATAATTTGAACATGAGTTTCACTGTTTCCACAATTATCATCAGCTGTCCATGTGCGCTCTATTGTATACTCGTTTACACAACTCCCCGTTGTAACATTATCGGTATAATCAATGGTTACAGTGTTTGGATTACAATCAGTTGTTGCGGTTAGATCGCCCGTATTTGAAGGATCCGTTGACTCATCACATTCTACCGTAATGTCATTTGGTGTGTTTGTTAATGTAATTCCTGTTGAAGTTCCAGTTAAATTGATATCATCAATAGCGATGTAGTATTGATCCGCTGCACTTGTGCAATGCCACCCAACATAATACTCGTCATCTGAAGGAACCGTAAAGTTAACTGTCTCTTGAGTCCATGTATTGTCTTGAACCGTACCCAAATCTTGAATGCTTGTATTCATACTGGCTACAGTCTGATCTGTTCCAATAAAAACTTCTAAATCTTCACTATAGCCATCATCTGTTGTCCACCAATAAGTGAGCGTATAATTTGCTCCTGCAACCAAATCCATACAACCAGTGATAATCCAATCATCAGCTGGAGTTGTGGCATCGTCATTATAAAAGTACGTCGCTCCATTTGTTCCTCCATGAGCATTTTGAGGAACTTGAGGTAAGCCATCTAAATCATCAATCCCCCATGTATTTTGATTGTTTTGAGAGTTTAAATCGTTGTTAGCGTTGATTACTAGCCATTGAGACAAATCTTCACCATTTTCAAAGCCCATGGTATATGCACTTGATAAAGGGTCACCACAAACTATAGGGTCTACAATAATGTAGTCTACTTTTGTTTCGACATCACTCCCCTGTGCATTAGTTGCAGTTAACTCAACCGTATACGTACCTGCGGTATTAAACTGAACTTCTGGATTTTGATCTGTATTCGAAGTTCCATTGACATACTCCCATTCAACAGTGTTTGTACCTGGTGTAATCGTCCAACTCCATGAAGTTGGCACACCTATGGATTGATCTGTGAAGTCTACAATTTCACCCTCGAGAACATTGGTTTGGTTTGCAGTAAAGTCAGCATCAGGTGAAGATGGAGTACAAGGGTCACTTGAGCCATCCAAAGTAGAAACGCCAGATCCGGTTGGGTCTAACCACGGTTCCAATTGTTGGTTATTATTTCCACCGTTTGAATTCCAGTGATAAGACATTTTACCGTATTGATCAGGACTATTTGGTGAATTACAAAATGACGATCCACCTGTTAAAGTTCCTATTATTTTTGAATTTTCATTACTTCCTGAACCAGTATATCTAAATATTGGGCTTCCTGAAGAACCTCCTTCAGTAACACCATGCCCATTTGATGTTGAAGACCAGTTTACTTGCCAGTGAGACCCTGTTGCAGAACCCCATTGTGTTGTTTGTAAGTTTGAGCTGTAAGTAGATATTTTTTTAATATCTCCGCTTGGGTGGTGAATTCCAACCCCTTCATTGGAAGTTGTATTATCTGAATCCCAACCATTCCAATATGCATTGTAAGACTTTAATGTATTTACCGTAGTTGACTCATTTCCTGAACTTCCAAGTTGAAGTAGTAAAAAATCAGAGCCACTCGCTCCTCCACCATCATCAGAGTCTGCTATTCGAAAACATCCTTGAATATTTTGCTGGCCCAATGTTCCTTCTGAAGCAGGATTTGTACATCCTGAAGCTTCATATCCAAAATAAAAAATCCAGTTATTCATATCAGCTGCACTCGTTGTTTCACCACAATGAAGTGCAGTTAAAAAATATGGTTTACAGTCTTGAGCAGTGTTGTTTACCAAGGAGCCAGTGCACCATCCAGCATTGAAGCCTTCAACGATGTAAATCCTTGCAACACCCTCTTTCTCATCTTGCCATAAATCACCTTCTGGTGAGCAATTTACATTTATTTGACAAGCGTCAGAATCATCAAAATCTCTTTGAACCATAGGGTTTCCAGTAGATCGATAATTGTAAAACACGTTTTCAAGTAAAGCAACTGTTTGACCTGGAGCATCACTTGGCTCAATAATTTCTATAATTACTTCATCACCGTAAACCATAGGTATAAAAAAACCATTGTCAGACCTATTGTCTTCTGAGGTAAAAAATTCAGAAAAGTGCCATTGACCTTTATTGTATGCACGAATAGTTCCTCCTTCTGGAAGATAAAATTGATCAAACTCAAAAGAAAGTGCATGAGCATCATTACTTTTTATTACTGCTGTCAACTTTTTATCTCCGCTCGGTAAAGTTTCCCAGCTACCAAACTGAATAAGGTTTATATTTACATTTAGCGCAACTCCTATCCTATATACTTCTCCATTTTTATCAGAAATAGCATCTTCTCTTAACAAAGTGCTAACGTCTGGTGAGGGCAAATCTAAAACTGGCGTGTTTTTATTTAAAATTGTTTTGGATTTTGATACTTTTGTAACTAGGGAAAGTGGTTGTGTTTGAGAGTAGACTATACCCATAAGCAGGGTAAATAGTAGCAATAGTAAGTTTTTTTTCATAGTTTATCATTTGATTTGTATACATTTAGCTTCCTCAAAACTATAAAAATTAACAAGAAACTAAAAATTTTCCTATATTTTTAACTGTATATGACAGATAAATTAAATAAAATTCTTTTAGTTGAAGATGAAGAAAGTTTAAGCAAAGTAGTTGCTTTAAATCTTCGACTTGAAGGGTTTGATGTTACTTGTGTTTCAAATGGTAGAGAAGCTATTTCATTTAAAGACAAAGTACATACATTTGATTTAATTATTCTTGACGTCATGCTACCAGAAGTTAGTGGGTGGGATATTTGTACAGCATACAAAAGTGTTGCAAATACTCCTATATTATTTGTTTCTGCAAAAGGATCTTCTGCAGATAAAATTAAAGGTTTAAAGTTAGGAGCTGATGATTATCTAGCGAAACCATTTGACCTTGAAGAACTATTATTGCGCGTACAAGTTTTGATTTTACGTCATGCAGAAAATAAAAACAAGCCTAACAGTCTACTAACCATTGGTGAGTTTGAAATTAACACGATAACCTATGAGGTTTACCGTAGTGGAAAACAAGTAGAAGAGCTTTCAAAAAGAGAAATAGAGCTTCTTCAATTATTTAAAGACCACGAAAATGAAGTCGTTTCACGTGATTTTATATTAGATCAGTTGTGGGGGAAAGACAATTTCCCAACGACAAGAACAATTGACAACTACATTTTGTCGTTTAGAAAACTGTTCGAAATTGACCCAAAAAATCCAAAACATTTTCACAGTATTAGAGGAGTTGGGTATAAATTTACAAATAGATAAGATATTCATTACTTTTGCCACGCATCAAATTAAAAAAATGAGCGAATCAAAGCAATTACGTTATGACAAGGCGTATTTAAGAATGGCGAAAAGTTGGTCCAGACTTTCACATTGTAAACGAAAACAAGTTGGAGCACTAATTGTTAAAGACGACATGATTATTTCAGATGGATATAACGGATCTCCTTCTGGATTTGATAATTGTTGTGAAGATGAAAATGGTGATACGTTATGGTACGTTTTGCATGCTGAAGCTAATGCAATTCTAAAAGTTGCAAAATCTACTAACAATGCAAAAGGTGCTACATTGTACCTTACTCTTTCACCTTGTAAAGATTGTGCTAAGTTAATACTTCAAGCAGGTATTAAAAGACTCGTTTTTATGCTTTTGTACAAAGACAACGAAGGCGTAAAGTTTTTGCGCTCTGCTGGGATAGATATAATTCAAATTGAAAACATAGAAGATGAACAATAGTTCAAATAGATTTTTACTGCCTTTTATTGGAACAATACTGATTGTTGTTGGAATTTTAATTGGTTTGGTTTTGTCGAAACCAAAATCAATGTTTACAGACACTTCGAGTGGTTATGAACAAAAGTTGTCAGATATAATTAATATTCTCGACAAAGAATACGTAGACTCAGTAGATAAAGAAAAACTTTTTGAAAAAACTATTTCTGAAATGTTACATCGTTTAGACCCTCACTCTAATTATATTCCTGCAAGTGAGTTAAAAGCGATGAATGAATCAATTCAGGGTAAGTTTGGTGGTGTTGGCATTCGTTTTACTATTTATAAAGACACCTTGAATGTTACTAACGTTATAGAAAACTCACCCGCTTTTAATGTTGGTGTAAAACAGTTTGACCAGATCATAAGTGTTGATGGAGAAAACATTGCAAATGCTGAGCTGACAAATAAAAGAGTTCAAGAATTGCTTAAAGGAGAATCAGGAACGGATGTTGAAGTTGAAATCTTACGTAATGATGAGCATTTTAAACGAACAATCACAAGGGGAATGGTTCCAATTGAATCAATTAATGCTTCGTATATGATTGATGAATCAATTGGTTATATACGACTAAGTCAATTCAGTGTGATGTCTGACAAAGAGTTTTATAACGCTGCTTTAGAATTACAAACAAAAGGAATGAAGAAGTTGATTTTTGATTTGAGATACAACGGTGGAGGAGTTATGGGAAGTGCTGTAAATATTGTTGACGCGTTACTTGAAAAAGGACTCCCAATTGTATCAACAAAAGGAAAAAACAGTCCTGAAGAAATAGTAACTTCTAAAAACGACCCATTTCTAGGTGATATTGAGTTAGCTGTTTTAATCAATGAATCTTCTGCTTCTGCCAGCGAAATAGTTGCTGGTGCAATCCAAGATAATGATAGAGGTACAATTGTAGGTAGAAGATCATTTGGTAAAGGGTTGGTTCAACAAGACATAGAATTAAAAGACGGGAGTAACCTTCGATTAACAGTTTCAAGATATTACACACCAACAGGTCGATGCATTCAGAAAGACTATTCAGGAGACTACGAAGATTATATTATGGATGAAATGAAAAGGTATGAAAATGGAGAGCTTTACAAAGTAGACACCACGCTTTTTCACGACTCCTTAGAGTATACCACTCCTGGCGGGAAAACAGTTTATGGTGGCGGTGGAATTATGCCCGATGTTTTTGTTCCTCTTGATACGACAGGGAGTTCTCCTTATCATAGAAGTTTACGTTTTTCTAACGCTTTTAGTGATTTCGCTTATAATTATGTGCGATTTAATGACTTCTCTAAATGGGATTCTTATCAAAAATTCAGTAAAGGTTTTATAGTAAGTAATGCGCTTTTAAATGAGTTTACAACTTACACTGAAGAAGAATTTGAGATTGCATTTAATCAACCTCAATTTGAAGCCGCAAAGGATAAAATCATCATCAACTTAAAGGCTGAAATTGCACGCCAAATTTGGTTAGAACAGGGAGCTTTTTATATCCTAAATCAAAATGATACTGAAATAAACAAAGCAATTGAAGTTTTAAAATAATAGCTTGAATAAATCAACGCTCATATCTGTTTTTATAGCTTTGATTTGTTGTGCTTTATCTGTTTATCTTCACGAAACCAACTTGTTTTATTTAGAAAAACAAAAAGGATCAAAACAAACCCTAATTTCAACTGCAGATGAAGCCAGTTATATTAGACCCCCACAAAACTGGTTGGAAAGTAAGGACTGGAAAGATAGTTCTGTTGGCAACTCGGCATACGTTCAGCGTCCACCAGGTTACGGACTGATGTTCTTGTTTTGTAAAATAATTTCCCCAAACCAGCCTTTAATAATTTTGAAGTTTCTTCAAATACTAGCGTTTTTTGTATCTATAATTCTTTTTCAAAAAATCATTTATCTCACTACCAACAATTTTAAAATTGCTTTAACTTTTACAGCGATATACGGGCTTCTTCCTTGCTACAGTGGCTTCATGTACTACACATTAACAGAAGCTGTTTCTCCTTTCTTTCTCCTCTTACTAACACACTCATTTCTACAAGTATTACTAAAAGAAAAACCGCCATATTTATTTGTGCTTACACTGATGTTTTTTCTAATCCTACGACCTCAACTTATGATCTTTCCGATCTTGTATGTTTTGTTTTTACTTTCGAAAAATTACTCAAAATGGTGGGTGTATTTGATTGGGTTTTTACCATTTTTTATTTGGCAAATAAGAACGTATACTATAACCAACGAAATTTCAATTCACCCTATTTATTCGTATACAAATAAAAGTGTTTTTAGACCACCTCATCAATCACTAACCAATTTGTTTAGAGTTTGGGAATACAAAAGCGATCGTTTTCACAATATTGTTGGCTTATTGGCGCGAGACACTTCAAAAAACAATTTATATAATGCGCTAAAAAATATTCCTGATAAATATCAAAAAGAAGTATTACCAACACTTAGAGCATATCAAAAAGTGGTGTTTTATCAAAAAAAAGCATTTAAAGAAGAAAAAACACTTACAGCATTACCAATTGAGCTTTCTTTTACTACTAAAACAGATCAGTTAGCTAAAAATTTGTTTTTATCCAATCCTATTGACGCAGTTATACTAACTCCCATCAAAAGTGGAATAGAGTTATTTAAAAAATCTCATTTAAACTTATGGGTGTTTCAAAAAGAATGGCGAGGGAATGTTTTCAATGAACTATTAAGGTGGATTTGTTTGCTGGTTATTAATTTATCCTTCTTAATTGTTATTCCTTTTTTATTTGTAAAATCTTTTTCAAAATATATGAAGTTAGTGTTTATTGGGATTCTAATATCAGTTTTTTATTTAGTTTGGATACAACGACTCAATGAAGAGCGTTATATGACTCCTCTTCTACCCATCATGTTGATTTGTTTAGCAGTAGCATCAAGTACTTTATTTAATAAAACTACTCAACTAGATCGCAAATCAATAAACGGAAAATAAAAGCTTAATTTAATTTGAAAAAGATTCCAACATTAAATTATAATAAAGTTTCTACCTTTGAACAAAGCTGTTAAATGTCATCATTCAAATTCATACATGCTGCTGATTTGCACATTGAAAGTCCTTACAAGGGGATCAGTCACCTCAACCAAGAGTTGGGGAGAGCATTGGTGAATTATGGAATACAAGCTTACGAAAAGCTTATTGAAACTTGTATTGATGAAAAAATAGACTTTCTTTTAATTGCAGGTGATAGTTTTGATAGTGACGCTGGAAGTCTGAGTGCTCAATATCGTTTTGTAAAAGGATTGGAAGTTCTCAAAAAAGCAAACATCTCTGTATTTATTATTTGCGGAAATCATGACCCCTTAAATAATTGGTCGAGTCATTTAACTTTTCCAGACAATGTGACCCTTTTTGAGGGAGAAACAGTTCAACAACACACCGTATTTAAAGAAAAATCGGCAGTTGCTGAAATTTATGGGGTGAGTTATAGTAAAAAGGAAGAGTTTCGAAATTTAGCTGAACAATACGAACGAAATGATCGAGCAGAGTTTGCAATAGGTTTACTCCACGGAACAATGGCTGGTAGAGAAACTAAAACACCCTACTGTCCTTTTGATATGGACTCCTTGCGTGCTTCTAATATGGACTATTGGGCATTGGGTCACATTCATAAAAGAGAAGTTGTGTCAGATAATAATCCGATGGTGGTATATCCTGGAAACATTCAGGGACGCCATTTTAACGAAACTGGTGAAAAAGGCTGCTCTCTCGTTTATGTTGAAGAAGGAGCGGTTAAAAATCACGATTTTATTTCGCTTTCCAACGTTGTTTTCGATTACAAAACGATTGATGTGACAAACTTAGAAAGTTTGTCTGCTTTTTTTAATGCCGTAGAGGATTTGAAAAACGAACTCCTTAAGTCAGATCAATCGCATTTACTCCGTATTCAGTTAAAAGGAAAGACCCCACTTCATCAAGTTTTTTCGCGAAGAGCTCAAATTGAAGAACTAATAAGCGACTTTAATAATGAGAACAGTTACCAGAACAGCTTTGTCTTCATCGATAAAATTATCAACTTAACAAAACCAGTAATCGATCTCGAAGAACGCAAAAAATCCAATGACTTTATCGGTGATTTAATTGCTCGTTTTGATGATTATGCTAAAGACCCTAAAGCAATGATTAAGCTTAAAGATAGCGTGATGGAAGAAATGATGTCAACCAAAGTTGGAAGGCACCTTAACAATGAAGCTTTTGAAGAGGAAATCTTGAACGAGTTTGGAGATATACTCAATACGGCTAAGTGGAAATGTATTGACGGCTTAATAAACAACGAAAGCAAAGAGTGAAAATAGAACGTTTACATATCGATGGCTTTGGTACTTTTCACGATAAAGAAATTAGTGGATTTAAAAATGGGGTTAATGTCTTATACGGGAAAAATGAAGCTGGAAAATCCACTTTGTTAGATTTTATTCGGTTTACACTTTTTGAATATCCTCGTTTCCTAGAAGAAAGACGCCCACCCATAAACGGGGGTAAACATGGAGGTAGTATCTGGTTAAAAAATCAAGCAAATGAACCCTTGTCTATTTATCGCCATGGAAACGCAAAGGATGTTACGTTTGAATACAAAAATCAAGTTTCCGAAAATGTTAACACTTATCAGCGATTAATTGGAAATGCTTCAATCGATTTATATAAAAATGTATACGCCATTACACTCGATGAGTTGATGAAAGTTCAGCAGCTAAGTGATTCTGGAATGGAAGACCGTATTTTTAGTATGGGAATGGGACTTTCTGGCGTCGACTTTGGAAAATTTGAAAGCGACTTAAAAAATCATGCCGATGAATTATTCACCGTTAGAGGTCGAACACAAAAACTCCCAGAATTAGTTAATGAAATTCAAAACAAAGAACAAGTTATTCGTGAGTTAAGAAGTAAATTAAGTGATTACAATAGGCTTTCAGAAAAACAAGATGAGTTAGAAGCTGAATTAAAACAACTTAAATTAGAACGCGAACAACTTGGCTTATCTGCGAATCACTATGCAGATCTTGAAAGAGCTTATCCGTCTTTCGTACTTTATCAAGAAGCTAAAAAACAGCTCACCGAAATTCCAAATAATAAAAAGCATTCATTTCAACTACTCGAAGATTTCCAATCGTTAAAAAACAATTTATCAGCAGAAGAAAAAGAATTCGCTCGAATAGAAAACAATATTAAACAACTTGAAGAGAAGAAGAAACAATTAGATTGGGACAACGTATTGTCGGAGCAATCACACCTACTCGATTATTTTAAAACGACAGTTAAGCTCTATGAAGAAGCAATATCCAAAACTGCTCAAGAAAAAGAAAAATACGAAAACGCCACTACTTTTGCAGATAATATCTTAACCCGTCTTGGAGACAATATAACAGCTGAACAAATTTTAGCACTTGAAGGGACCTTTGATTTACAATCAAAAGCAGTTAGCATTAGTGAAGATTTACAAAAAATTTATCGTCAGTTAGAGAGCAAGAAAGAGGTTCGTAAAAGCATAGACTCAGAGCTCGAACAACTAAATTCAAGAAAAAATAAGGTCACAGAAACTATTGAAACCGGTAAAATTAAAACTGAAAAGGAGCGAATCAAAGCAAATGAAGAACGCATAAAGCTAGACACATTATTTCAACAAACAATTAAAAGTGCAGGTGGAATTCAACCAAAAACTCCAAAAAACGCTTTAATTATTTCATGTGTGTTTTTACTCGTAGGAATTGCTTTGTTCTTTGTCAATGTTCTTGCTGGAGCGACAGTTTCTGCCATTGCGGTTTTGAGTCTTTTAACCGTTTTATTACTTACAAAAAAAACTATAGTCACTAACGACAATTCCAGCGATCCAACAGCGATTCACTTGAAAATGGAGGAAATAAAAGCAAACATTACTGTTTTCGATGAAAAATACTTAAAATTTAAAGAAATAGAGCAGGAAATTTCGGAAAAACAAAAGCTTCAAACATCTATTGTTGAAGAATTTGAAGAACTCAAAAGCACAGAAGCTGAAATCACCAATAAGTGGAAATCGCTTCTTGAGTCACACAATCTGCCTTCGTCATTAGAACCACAACGGATCAGTGATTTCATCTCAAATGTAGAGGAATATAAACGCCAACAACGCGATAAAAAAGAAGCAGAAAAAGCTATAAAGAGAAATAACGAACTCATTGATACGTTTGAAAAAAAATTAAAAGAAGTTGTACCAAACAATAAAGTAATTGACACCCCATTCATTTACAATTTAATTCAAAAGATTGAAGAGAATCAAAAAATTGAATCGCAAATCGAACGAATTGAGCAAGAAACGGCGGGTTTTGAACAAGAAAGTCTTCAACTTAAAACGAGTATTGAATCCATTCAATCTAAAATTGATGGCCTTTTTAATTTGATTAAAGTTAAATCAGAGGGTGAGTTCATTGCGTATTTTGAACAATTAAAACACTTTGAAGAAACCACAAACAAAAAAGAAACAGCAGAAAATACTATTCGTACAATCTGTGGTTCTGATTTATTAGATAAAACGCTTGAAGAGCTTCAAGAATATACTCCCGCAGAACTCAAAGTCAAAAAAGAAGATACACAAAACGCTTACGATCAAATTAAGCAAAAATACGATGAAATGAATCGTGAACTTGCTACTGTTTCAACTGAAATTCGTCACATTTTAGAACCAGATGAAATGTATAGCATTTTAAATGAAAAAGAAAGTTTGGAGTCACAACTCAAAGAAGAAACGAAAGAATGGTTGGCAACTAAAGTCGCATTAAAAATGCTTTCTGAAAGCAAGCAAAAATATGAAGCTGAAAAACAACCAGAAGTGATTACTTTGACACGAGATTACTTTAAAGAAATCACCGAAAACGCCTATGAAGATTTACGCATTTCTTTAAGTGAAAAACACGTTAGTTTAATTGATCGTCAGGGGAAACAAAAAACGGTAGAAGAATTGAGCAGGGGAACACGAGAACAACTTTTACTAGCGTTGAGAATGGGACTTATTGCCGAATACGAAAAAAGTGCTGAACCTTTACCTGTCGCTCTGGATGACATCATGGTTAATTTTGATGTACACCGGTCAAAAAATCTTGCTAAAACACTAACTCATTTTGCCAAAAACAGACAGGTTATTCTATTTACATGTCACGAACACACAAAAGAATTATTCCTTCAACACGGTGCGAATGTAATCGAGTGGTGATTAATTATATTGTTTATTTTCACCATATTATATACGTTTACTTCAAAAAAAACTTTACCAGTGCAAAACAATTTTACCAGTAGACTTTCCCGATTCTAAAAAAGCATGTGCTTCAGCAATTTCATTTGCCGTATACGAAGCGCCAACTTGTGGCTGTAGATCACCTGCAATTGCTTTTTTTACAACTTGTTCAAGGCAGTGCTGAATGGTAAATGGTTTGTAATCTGCAACTTTAAGCATGTTCACTCCCATAACACTTTTTGAACGCATCATTAATGTAATTGGAATAATTATTCCCATTTTTCTAACAAAGTTTAGCGTTGAAAAGATACCCCATTTTTTGCCAGACCGTTCACTCCCACCAAATAAAACTAAAGACCCGCCATTTCCAAGCAAGCGCCAATCTTTTTTGAATGTAGAGCCTGCAACAGGGTTAAAAGAAATATCAATTCTTTGTTCCTTTAGTAATAGTATAAGTTGTGATGTATAATCTTCTTTATTATAGTTTATTACATGGTCAACCCCCTGTGACTTTAAGTAGTCTATTTTTTTGTCACTTCCCGTTTTAGCATAAATTGTTGCTCCTTTGTCTTTTAGCAACTGAATAAGTGCAGTTCCAACACCACCTGCTGCGGCGTGAATCAAAACATTGTCGCCTTTTTGAACCGTTGTAACCACATGGCTCATATAAAAAGCAGTCACATATTGTGTTGCTAAACACAATGCCTTTCCACCATCATAATCGTCAATTACAGCGACGCCTTGGAACTTTGTATTGACAGTTTTACTATATCCACCGAATCTGGTGAATGCTACAACTCGCTTGTTTAATAAGATTTCTGGCGTGTCTGCACCGACTTTAGTCACCTTTCCAACAACTTCATAGCCCAACACACATGGAAGAGGAGGAGCCTCTCTATACAATCCGTTGCGGGCCATCACATCAGCGTAATTAATTCCAAAGCTTTCAACTTCAATCTGAACTTCGTCTTTTTTCGGCTCTTCTAATTCAATTTCCTCAACACTAAAAGCGTTCTTTGAATCCCCGTTTTTTATAAGTTTTATCGCTTTAGTTTTCATCTTTTTTTAGTTAAACTATTTCTTATATCCAATCACTATAACAACCTCTCCTTTAGGAGGATGATTTTCATAATAATTCAAAACTTCACTTGGTTTTCCCCGTTTAAATTCTTCGTGAATTTTTGATATTTCTCTTGCAACACACACTTCCCTTTCGTCACCGATGTATTCTATGATCTCTTTAAGTGCTTTCACCAATCTGTGGGGCGATTCGTAAAGAACAATGCTTCTTTCTTCTTCGGCTAGATTCTTCCATTTTGTCTGTCTTCCTTTTTTATGAGGAAGAAAGCCTTCAAAAACAAATCGATCACACGGAAAACCACTCCCTACTATGGCGGGGATGATTGCAGAAGGACCTGGAAGTGTAATCACGGAAATATCATTTTCAACACACGCCCTAATCAATAAAAAGCCGGGGTCTGAAATTGCTGGTGTGCCTGCGTCAGAAACAATGGCAACACTCCCTGCATGCTGAATTTTCTCAATCATAGATTCCAATGTTTTGTGTTCATTGTGAATATGATGTGCAAAAAGCTGTTTTGATATCTCGTATTTGTCCAACAACTTTTTGGTTGTTCTGGTGTCTTCAGCAAGTATAAAGTCTACTTCCTTAAGTACATTGATTGCGCGAATAGTTATGTCTTCCAAGTTGCCGATTGGTGTAGGAACAACGTATAGTTTACTCATAATAGATTATCTAGTGAGAACGACATAATCGTTCAAAACAGTTTTTAGAAATTGTAATTTTTTCTTTGGAACTTCTGGTAAATTCAAATCATTTGAAATTTTTTCGGCAAGCGAAATTGCCAGTGCTTTTGTGTCTGCATTTCTGAATTTTTCTACCCTTAAAATCGTTTTCTTAACAAGCATCATGTCTTCATCTGTATATTGAACTACATTTGGATAAGTTGTTTTGTAATTATCGTTCGTTTTAATGGCTAATACATCTCTAATCGAATACGCTCGTTGAGGTGTTTTTTTAATGACTACAGTGTTTGCCATAAAGTCACCTATTCTTTGATTTTTTGATGAAACAGAAGCGATTAGTGAGTCAAAAAACGCTGAAGCAATAAGTAAAAGTATTCCAAAAGAATAAAACGAAATAATATAAAACTCTAAGGGTCTAAAAATCCATCGGGTAAAGTACTCTTTAAAACTCGCATTTTCACCATTCATTTTTACAACTCGAATACCCATTGCCATTTTGCCTATGGTTTGACCCTTTGTTATATATTCTAAAATTGGTGTATAAAGTAAAAATGGTAAATAAACCACAATCATAAATATAATTTCCCAAAACTGTAAATTATCTTCTATTTTATCGAATCTTATGCTTGAAACAAAAATTGCAGAAATGATAAAAGTCATTAAGATCAAGTAAGCGACTATTATTAGGGCATCAAGCAATACAGCAACCATACGCTGACCAACAGAGGCGAGTTCTACCTCAATGGTTACATTTTGATCTGTTATTAACTTTAGCGTGTTCATTTATGAATTGTAAAAGTAAGGAATTAATAAGAATATAAACATGGCTTAAGCAACTACTAGGCTAGATTGCTAACAGGGCTTTAAAAGTAATTAGTGACCATTGACGACACTTCAGCTTAATGACGAATGGGTAATCAAATAATAAACATAAGCCTTCAAGGAAACTATTTGTTTTGGGGCTTTATTATTTCCTCCAATTTTTTGAAAACTCAGATTCAAAAAAACCGCTTCTCTTGCGTTGTGTTTTTTTCTTTTTGTGAAAAATAACCATCAACCTCCAAAGCACTAACCCTAGAACTAAAACGGCAAAGGCCTGAACGATTAATTCTATGTATTCTGCTTCGTTGTTAAGTGTTCCCGTAAATCGTTGTTTTATGAGGTCCTGTATATTCACAATGATTCTTTTCTCAAATATAGTAAAGTAAGCTGATTTTATTGTAATGGTTAACTGCAATATCTACTTAAATCGCTTTTATTGAGTTTTTAATCGTTCAGGTCTTTTCGAACGCTTGTGAGAAGTCTTTGTTACTCACCTACTTTTAATCGATGCCAATAACATTGGTATTTAAGGTAAGCCTTTCACATAAAATCTATACTTTTGGGTAATATTGTGATATCTCAATGAGAAAAAGAATTGATAAAACATTAGAGTTTAGAAACAAAGACTTTAAGCTTAGACCTTGGCAGTTAAAAGTCCAGAAAATAATCTATGGAACTGATACCCCCGCTGGGAAAGGGTTTGATATCATTCTTTTGTTTGTAATTCTAATTTCAATTATTGTGGTAATGCTCGAAAGCGTTACAGAATTGAGTCTCTTGTATCATGATGAGTTTATGATCATTGAATGGATTATAACAGGGCTGTTTACTATCGAATACGCTTTAAGAGTTCTCAGTTTAAAAAAACCCCTCTCCTATATTTTCTCTTTTTTTGGATTAATTGATTTGTTGGCACTACTTCCAACTTATATTGGTATATTTATTTCTGGTTCTGAAGCGCTTATTGTTATTCGCTCTGTTCGTTTCTTGAGAATATTTAGAATTTTACAACTTGGTGGATACATGTTGGGGGCGGATATTTTAGGTAAAGCTTTAAAAAATAGTCGCCATAAAATAATCGTATTTCTTATTTCCATTTTAACGATTGTCATCATTATGGGTGGGGTTATGTACTTTATTGAGCCTAATGAATCTGGGTTTACGAGTATTCCGAGAAGTATTTACTGGGCAATTATAACCATCACAACAGTTGGATATGGCGATATTGCTCCTGTTACTGCTCTAGGCCAAGCTGTGGCATCGTTAATTATGCTTTTTGGTTACGCAATTATTGCCGTCCCTACGGGTATTGTAACTGCTGAAATCACTTCTGCAAAAAAATCAAATAAAAAATTATTTCAATGTCCTAATTGTAAGGTTACTGGACACGAGTCTGATGCTACCTATTGTAAAGTTTGCGGTGAAAAATTAGATAGTGACGAGTGACAGCATTCGCACTTGTGATGACGGATTCGGTAGGATCTGCTAGTGACGAATTGGCGAGCCGGCATGAGTAAGGGTGTTTCTTGAGGAATCAGATTAGCGCCTTAATGAACCTTAATCTTAATGGTTTTAAAAAAAGTAGATTCTTTATACTAACTTGTTAATTCTGGAATAACAGTTTTTTTTACGAGTAACATGGCTTTAGATAGTGCGTGGTTTTTGAACCATTAAGGATTAAGAAAAGTTAAGGGTAGGGTTTGTAGGACTTTTAGGGTGGTTTTATACTTAGATTCTATCGGCGCGGGATAAGTCCTGGAAATAAAAGAAAAAATTACGCATTACTTTACCCTACTATTCGTCACTAAGTGAGCTCGCGAACGCCGTCACTCGTCACTCGCCACTCGTCACTAACAATCATTCAAATTCAATAATCAACTCTCCTTTTTCAACGACATCGTTGTTCACTTTAGCTAACGACTTGACGATCCCGATTCCTTCTGCTTTGATTACGTTTTCCATTTTCATTGCTTCGAGTGTAAGCAGTGGAGTGCCCTCAGTTACCTCGGTACCAACTTCAACAGAAAAACCAAGAATTCTTCCCGGCATGGGAGATTTTAATTGGTGGAGTTTTTTGACTTTTTTCTTGTCTAACCCCATTTCGTGAATCAATTCATCAATTGGACGGTTTTTTTTCACTTCAAATGTACGTTGATTAATTTTAACCGTCATTTTTTGATCTTCTGTTGCGTCCTCAACAATCTCTCCATGAAATTGCTTTCCAAGAAAATGGATGGTAAAAAACTGATCATCAATCCAATCTATGGAACTAATCCCCTTGCGTTCTACCTTTTCTTCACCGTCTAATATGTATGTTGAATTTGCCATCATTACTTGTTTTCTCTCACAAATATAAGGGTTTTGTTTTTTGTAGAGTAAAAAAGTAAAGCCACAACATAACTGTCATGACTTTACTAAAAGACAAAATGTGATATCCGCTTATTGTTTTACCATTTTTTTAGTTGCAACAACTTCTCC
>JBBEBO010000064.1:0-32237 GCA_040882265.1 Brumimicrobium sp.
CCTTAATAACTGAAAAACTATTAGGTACATGTGCAAAATATAGTTGAATTGTAAGGTGCCACTAAATTCGTGGCAGAACCAAAAGTATGAGTTTGCCCTGATTGGTTTACATGATCAATATAACTTTTAAGACTAAACCACTATGGACTGAAAGTGCCATAGGTTTAGATGAGAATAAAATTCTACAATTAACATAAAGAATTAGATAATAGACACAAGACACAACTATCTATCATCTATTGTCTGATGTGATTTTTAGAAGCTAAAGCGAGGTGCACTAAAGTGCATAGTTTTAACTATTTTTGAGACCAATAAAAGAAACAAACCTCACTATCATCAAAGCAATACACAAGTTTAACTCGATTTCATTATTTTAACACATCACAATCGAACAATCACTCACTCCATTTTCTCCACTCGATACCAAACCAAAGGATTCTCTGATTTTTTTGTTTCTAGCGCTGGGTGGACAAGTTTAAGCTTTCCAAAAATATTTGATTTCACCTGAATTTCATTTAAAAATGCACCATCCATATATCCGTAATAACGAATCTTATATTTTTTTGAACGTTGCAAACCTTCTATTTTTAATTTTTGAGGTTTCCATGTGATTGTTGTTGGTGTACTAAACTCCTCATTGTTTAAAAAACAAGTACTACTTGAATCAATTTCTAGTTCACGATCCGCAGTGTTTACATTAAATGTTTTGTTGTAAACGTAGCCAGCAACATACTTTTTGGTACTATCGATTATATACTGTTGTTCTTTTAGATATTCAGTTGATCCTTTATACCTTGATTTTTGTCTGCCTTGTTCATCAAAGTTTGATAACAATGAAACATGCCATTTTTCATTGAAAAAATCTTTTGCATTTATAATCCCTGGCCAAGCTGTTCGCTCATCATACGGATGTTTATGTCCATTTACAGAGTCTGAATAATTAAATCCCGACCAAATATAATGTCCTGCAGCGCCAGTAAATCCATAACGCATAATATCAATTTGATTCCCTTGTAAACCTGAACATTTCGTTGTTCCATCACCATGATCAGACTCTCCAAATAGAACTGGTTTATTATAAATGTTTTGAAGTCGTTCGATGACACAGGCTGCAGAATTTTCCGATGCTTCACAGCGATTAATGTCTTTCCCTTTCTTAGAAATGACCATCTTACTTGGGCTTTTAGTGTAATAAGAAATCGAGATAATATCTATATTTTTTTCAAACCAAGTACTATCATTGTACTGTTCGTCATTATATACAGGATGTGAAAAAATACTATTAGGACGCGTTGGAAAACGTCCAACTGCTCCAATGAGGTGATTTTTGTGTTTAATTGTGTCTTTAATATAGTTTGCTATTTCACGATGATAATAATTCATTGCTTTTCTTGCTTGATTTCCCTTTTCGCCTAAACTATCATAGGGAACATCATGGTTTATGGAGTGTTCATTGATATGCCACGGTTCAGATGCAATTTCAAACATTGAAATAGCTGTAGAATAACCCCAACGTGCCATAACGTAACGAGTCCTTTCTTTTAGATACTTCATCGGTTCTTCATTTAAAAACATGTCTGACGGAGTTTTAGAATCAAACGCTTTAGAATAACCTGAAATTCGATTAATATCTTTGTAGGGCCAAACAGTTTTATCATGCCATAAATCTGTATAATCGTA
Source organism: Brumimicrobium sp. (assembly GCA_040882265.1). Taxonomy (GTDB): domain Bacteria; phylum Bacteroidota; class Bacteroidia; order Flavobacteriales_D; family Crocinitomicaceae; genus Brumimicrobium. Next base: position 1,681 of record JBBEBO010000064.1, read on the forward strand.
TTTGAATTGATGATAATCGCCTAAACGCATAAAATTAGAATGTATCATCATATTGAGGTCGACCATGACATCGTTTTTTTCGCAAAAGGAAATCATTTGATCAATCTCCCATGCATAATTTTGACGGTCATAATAATACCCAAGCTCTTCAAATTCAACATCAGATGCTGAAGGGTGAAGGAAAAAGCGAAAGTATTTTCCACCCTCAAGTGCGTAACGTTGAACCATCTTTCTAAACTGAATCCAAGCATCAATATTTAACTTTTCGTCTCTGTCCTGACTATAAAGCAAGTTGTTGTTTACATAAGGAAAAGGTAAATTTACGCCTGTAGGAACAACAATTTCTCCTCCTCTTTCTAAATACTTACCATTTTCATGAATTTTTATATATCCTTTATTTGAGGAGTCAATGACATTAAAAATTAGGTTTTGGCTAGAATAAGTTGGATTGCCTTCAACAAAAACTTCAATTTTCACTATCCACTCACCTATTTTTGGTGGTGCAAATCGAACACGAATTGGGTGTTTTGTATTCTCATCGATCCAATTATTCCCTTTAATGTTGCGTTTCATTTCACGATAATAAAACCCAATTGCTTCATGTGTTTCTCTACTTTTTCGATGTGTAAATGTCGCTTTAACATCCAAATCCCAGCTAACAAATGGGTTTACCCCTGCTCGGTTATAAGGCGGACTATACAAATAATCGTCAATTGATTTTTTTAATTTTCCGGGAAGCTCAAAACCAATTTCAAATTTTGAATATTTTGAGACTTGATCTGAGTCAGCATTTAGAGATTTAATTTCTATTTGAGCATTTTGATCTATTTGTGCTTTTACAAATGACAAAAAGAAAACGAAAAGTATAATTAGTAATAATCTCATAATTGGTTAATTTTTAAACTAAAGTCTGATAAAAATAAATAATATTGATGATTGAAATTAAGAATTTTTATTCATGCATACTTTTTTTTAAACCATTAATTAAGTGTTAATATTCACAGCTAACCACACACCATACTTAATTTCCTTAATCCCTCCTATGTTCAAAATCTCCCCAACAATTCGCTTAATTCGTGAATACTCACCAAACCCACGTCCTACAAACACTTACACATACCTTTTAATTCGTGCATTCGTGGCAAACCAAACCCACGCCCAACACTTAATTCTCTTAATCCCTAATGGTTAAACATATTATACGACTTAGCTTGGTAGCCCATTAAATTAAAGCAAATAAAACTGGTCTGCTGGGTGCAGCATCGTTTTCAAATGGTGCAACTTGAAGGTTTAAAAAATATTCGCCATCCATCACCATATCGGGTACGTAAATGAACTCGGTTATTGTTCTATCAAAACGTTGATTATCTGGCACTCCCCAAAAACCGTGATGAAATGCAAGTACGCCATTATCTAATTCTTTGTCTACACTCGGCAAGTCTATCAACAAGTGCTTTATACCTAACTCATTAATTAAAGGGAGGCAATCTACAGAAACATAAGGGGGATTTGTTGCTGAATAATTTTTTGACTTTTTAAAGCTGTCATTCGGTAATGTTCTAATAATTAAAGCATCAAGATTAGAATACTTTTTCAGAATTTCCAATTGATCAGCAGTAATCACCTCATCTATACCATCTTTTGAAGGGACTTGTTTTGGAGTTACGCTAATTACTACAGCTTCAAAAAAGTAGTGTTGAAGTGTTTTATTTACCGAATAAACAGTTTCAGTAATATGCCCCAAGCATTCAGTATGTGTACCGTGACCATGAGGGTTAAAGTAAATATTTCTAAAATTTACGTTTCCTCCTTCTTTAACGACACCAATCCAATCATCTGTTCTAACAGGTTCAAATTTCGGCAGGTCTACATACCAAGCTCTTGGGTTAGAATCATCATCGGTGAGAGGGATAGAAATATCTATTCCTTTAGTTAAATCAATTCTTTTTCCGTTTGGCAATGTTACAACCATAATTGTTTTGTGTTACGGAAGAGATGAAATAAGCTTTTTATATCGTTCTAAATATTGCTCACTTCCACCACATCCTTGTTCAAGCTTTTCATTATAGAAAAATTCTATCCGATTTGAAGGGCTTGGATGCGTACTTAAAAACTCTGGCGGAGATCCTCCTCCATCAGCTTCAATTTTCTCAAAAAACTTCGCGCCCCCAGCTGCATCATAATCAGTAGGACATAAATAATGTACAGACGCTTTATCTGCTTCAGTTTCGTGCGAACGAGAAAACCTTAATCCAATCAAACCACTGGTAACTTGTTTAATTGCTTCACGTTCTCCTGCGAGTACGTCTAAAAGAACTTGTACACCATATAGTTTTGTCATCTGACGTGTAGAGTGGCGATAATCGGCATGTCCGATTTCATGTGCTAGTACTCCAGCCAATTGTTCTTCTGAATCTAAGTATTTCATTAATCCAGTATAAACATAAATATATCCTCCTGGTGTACAAAATGCATTTTTAGTTTCATCATCTCCGATTATGCGCAATCTCCAAACAAAATCATCTTTGTGAATTACATTACCTGAATTTAAAATACGGTCCCTCATGTCGTAGAGATAACCATAAGCTTTGGAATACCGAGCACTATCCAAAACAGGATATTCGTTTGGCTTACTATCAATTTCTTTAGCTACTTCAGCACCTAATTCTCGGTCTTGATCCACCGTAAACAAGTTAAACCCTGTTCCATTGTTGGAATTCCCACAGCTACTTACAACTGTTAGCAAAAACAGTAAAGAAACAACTCCAAACAAAGCACTTTTCATAAGCTTATATTCTTTCATCTTATATTAAATTTGAGTAAAAATAAATACAAATTATTTGTGAAACAACTCCTAATGTATAACCGAACCCAATCTCTTTTAAATTATGTGCTTTTAAATACATTCGCGCACTCATCACAACACCACTTAATATAAAAATTCCGAGCAGTAAATTGATTTCAAAAGATTCCATTTTTGTGAAGTACATAAACACAAAACCAACTAATGCTCCCATTCCAATGCTGTGCAAACTAATTTTAAATTTTTGATTGATAAAGTAAGCTGCAGCACTCGCTATTGTACCACCTAAAGCCATCCCTTTAATTATATCGGGAACCATTGCTGTATTTTTTTGAGCAATTAAGAACAAATACAAAACCAAGCAGTAAAACGTCATTATTGCAATCGGAGTTGATCTTTCTTCTCTATTTTCCATCCCGAGTGATGAAATAGACTTATTTAAACGCAAAACAATGAGAGACATTCCTGGTGCTAAAACAACAAATACAGTAAAAAGCAGTAAATAAAGGTACTTTGCTTCTAAAGGATAATAATAAAGTGAGTCTAATAAATTAAACGAAAATGACTTTGAAGGGATAAAAAGTACCGCAAGCAATCCATAAATTGGTACGAATAAAGGCAGAAAAACCCAAGAAATGAATTTAGAAATGGAATTTATCATAGTTCTTTTCTCAAACGAGCCACTGGAATATTAAGTTGTTCACGATATTTAGCAACAGTTCTACGTGCAATATTGTATCCTTTATCCTTTAGAAGTTTAGCTAACTTTTCATCGGTTAATGGTTTCTTTTTGTCCTCTCCATCAATTGCTTCGGTCAGTATTTGTTTTACTTGTCTTGTTGAGACTTCTTCTCCTGAATCGGTAGACAGTGACTCAGAAAAGAAATATTTCAACGAAAAAGTGCCATACGGCGTTTGAACGTATTTTGAATTTGCAACACGTGAAATCGTTGAAATATCGAGTTCTACAATTTCTGCAATATCTTTTAAGATCATTGGCTGAAGTTTGCCTTCATCACCAGTCATAAAATACTCTTTTTGGTAATTCATGATTGCAGTCATTGTAGTAAGCAAAGTGTTTTGACGTTGTTTTATTGCGTCGATAAACCATTTAGCAGACTCCAACTTTTGCTTAACAAAAGTCATTGCTTCTTTATCCGTTTTTTTCAATTTAGCCCCCTCAGAATAGTTGCGCAACATTTTTTCATAGCTATGACTAACTTTTAATTCAGGAGCATTTCTTCCATTGATTGAAAGTTGTAATTCACCCTCTACTTCAGTAACTTGAAAATCAGGAACAATTTGTTGTAAAGATTTTGACGTCTCTTTGAGTGAGCCACCAGGCTTCGGGTTTAACCTTATAATTTCATCAATAGCTTGTTTCAAATCCTCCTCCGAAATCTCCATTTTTTGGATGATTTTTTTATAGTGCTTTTTTGTAAAGGATTCAAAATGATCTTGTAATATTTTAAGTGCTGTATACCTTGTTATGTTTGAATTTAATCTGCGCTCCATTTGAAGAATTAAACATTCTCTCAAATCTCGTGCGCCAATACCTGGAGGATCTAATTTTTGGACTTCATCTAAAACGGTTTCTAATTCCTCAATTGTTGCAGTGATATTTTGTGAAAAGGCTAAATCATCAACAATTGCTTCCAAATCACGATCTAGATAACCAGCATCATCAAGGTTTCCAATGAGGAACGAAGCGATTGTTATTTCTTTTTCAGACAATGATTGTAAATTCAATTGATTCATCAATCGTTCTTGAAAGGACTTCCCAGAAGAAAGAGGAACAGCTTTTTCTTCATCGTCTTTTGATTTGTTTGAAATACTTGTTTTATATGAAGGTTCGTCATCATTTAAATATTCATCCAAATCAAAGTCGCGTTCTTCATCATTTACATCACTATCATCGTATTCTTCGTCTTCAAAATCATCTTCAACTTCATCCTTCCCTTCTTCAAGCGCTGGGTTTTCTTCAATTTCTTGTTTAATTCGTTGATCTAACTCCACGGTAGGAACTTGCAATAACTTCATCAGCTGTATTTGCTGTGGCGAGAGTTTTTGCTCTAATTTTTGCGATAATGATTGCTTTAATGCCATGCCGTGTAATTTCTTCGCTTAATTTAATTCTTTTTTTTTAATTCTAAGTAAAAAACTATTTAGAATTCTGCATTTTGTGGCGTTCTTGGAAATGGAATAACATCGCGTATATTAGTCATTCCCGTTACGAACATAACCATACGTTCAAATCCCAAGCCAAAACCTGCATGAGGGACTGTTCCAAACTTTCGGGTATCCAAATACCACCACAATTCATTTTCATCTATATTAAAATCGGCGCATTTTTTCTTAAGTATATCTAACCGTTCTTCACGTTGTGATCCACCAACAATTTCGCCAATTCCTGGGAAAAGAACATCCATTGCAGCAACGGTTTTTCCATCGTCATTTTGACGCATGTAAAAGGCTTTAAATGACGCTGGATAATCTGTAATAATCACAGGCTTGTTAAATTCCTTTTCAACTAAATAACGTTCGTGTTCAGACTGTAGGTCTGTTCCCCATTCAACTGGATATTGAAACTTCTTCTTTTTATATGGCTTTGATTGCTTCAGTACTTCAATTGCGTTCGAATATGTGATTCTTTCAAAATCATTATTCGCAACAAATTTTAGCCGTTCAACTAAAGTCAAAGGATTTCTGTCCTTTTCAGGTTTTGACTTTTGTTCTTGTTGATCGCGTGCATCCAAAAAGTTTAAATCATCTTGATAATTGTCTAAAATATACTTGCAAATGTATTTTAGAAATGCTTCTGTCAGATCCATATTATCGTTGAGATCGTTGAAGGCTACTTCTGGTTCTACCATCCAAAACTCCGCTAAATGGCGAGAAGTGTTTGAATTTTCTGCTCTAAATGTTGGGCCAAAGGTATAAACTTGTCCCAACGCTAATGCACCAAGCTCAGCTTCAAGTTGCCCAGAAACCGTTAAGTTGACAGGCTTTCCGAAAAAATCATTTTTATAATCGACAGCGCCATTTTCATTTTTGGGAATGTTGTCTAATTCAAAGTTTGTCACATGAAACATTTCACCCGCTCCTTCTGCATCAGACCCAGTGATAATTGGTGTGTGTAGGTTGTAAAAACCGTTGTCATTAAAAAACTTGTGAATTGCAAAAGAAACACCGTGACGAATACGAAATACAGCGCCAAAAGTATTCGTTCTAAAACGCAAATGTGCTTGTTCTCTTAAAAAGTCTAAACTATGCTTCTTAGGCTGCATTACTGTTTTTTGTACATCGTCTGGATTTGCATCTCCAATAATCTCGATTGTTGAAACAGCAATTTCATGTGACTGCCCCTTTCCTTCTGACTCCACAAGCTTTCCCGTTACAGCAATCGCTGAAGCTGTAGTGACTCTTTTTAATAAACCTTCTTCAAAATTTTCAAAATCAACGACTGCTTGTATATTGTTGATTGTAGAACCATCGTTGACTTGGATGAATCGATTACTACGAAAAGCTCTAACCCAGCCTTTAATTAGTACTTCTTCCCCCGTCTTAGGTTCTTTTAAAATATCACTTATCTTTTTACGTATCATTTTCTCAAGATTAACTCACGCAAAAATAGTAAGAATCACAAGATATGGCTTGTAGAAGTGTTGAAAGTTTGCGGATTGAACTGGGGTTAGTTTAAAGTTGGAAAGTTCAAGGTTCAAAGTTGTTGCCCTTTAACCTTGAATCACTATTGTCCGATATAAATTGAGAGGTCTCATTTCATCCGAAGTGAGGCAGTGCTGTAGTTAATTTCGAGAGATTTAACTTTTTTAAAAATCAGTAGGGACGTACGGCCGTACTTGATATTATAATTCACGTCAAATTGAGATACTAAGATTCCTCACTATTAATTTTTATTAAAAACCCGACTAAAGGCTTAATAACTGAGAACATCCTCTTTTTTAGTCCAAACTGAATGATTTTTATTTGTTTTAACTTCTAACCATTCACCTTCTTTAGATATTATTTTATATCTAGTTGAAAAAGATAATTTATCCTTTAGTTCAATACCACCAGGCTTGATATAAACAGTTATATTTTCAGATTTTGGATAAAGAAAATGAAGTTTATTAAAATGTTTTGATGATTCAATTGCGCCGTAGATTGAAATAGCTAAAATTAAAATAGAAGGAATTATTAATCGTTTTGACCATTTTTGCAATCCAAAATTTTGATGTTTAGAGGCGATTAAATAGATGATTACTCCTGACACCAAACTAAATATAAATGCTATCGAAATCCAAAGCATTAGATTTACGCTTGAAATTATTCTTGTATACCATGAAAAAGGATGCTTCCATTCTTTGCTAGGTTCAATTTCTTCAAACACTAACGCTGCATTGAACTGAGCTGAACCATTAATCGGTTTATATTTTAGAGCGGATTCAAATGCCCATAAAGATTCTATACTTTTCCCTAACTCTGCTTTAGCAATTCCTAAATTGTAAAATCCTTCAAAGTTAGGTGCTTGCTTTATGTCTTTTTCGAAATACTCGGCCGCTTTTTTATAGTTGTCTTCAGCCAACGCATTAACACCTTCATCAAACAATGAGTCGGTTTGACCTATCACTTGAGAAGCAATAAACGAATAGAAAAGAATGATAAATAAAAATAAACTTTTCATTTTTCCAGTGCTTCAATTATTTTGAAACTCTCATTTTTTAGCTTTGAAAGCTCAATGTTTTCTCCAGAAATACCATATCTAAGTTGGTCTATTTGATTCAAAACATCAACGATTTTATTTTTTACACTTTCATCAAGTATACCTTCTTTAACCTTCAACGCAAGAAAACTACGTGATATGTCTCCTGTGTTTACATCCCATTTCTTTGCGAAAAGGTTTAAAAGTGATGTGTGGAGCATATTCACTTTTTCTTCCGTAGAGTTTAACTCATTAATTGACTTAATTTTTTCTTTAGTTTCATTGAATGCGTTTAGTTTACTAAGGGTTAATTCTTTTTCTTCTGCGTCTTTTCTTTTGTAACGAACAACAAAACCAAAAAATAAACCGAGAAGCAAAGGCGATGTAAATAAAATTGTCCCAGACCAGCCATCAAACGATATGTTGTTATTACCAGACATACTTCTCGAAGTAATATATGGCATAAGTGAATCTTCGTCTGAATCTTTGTCGTCGTTACTTTTTTCGGGTGTTGCAACAAAGTTTTCTGAAGCCTCTACGTTTAATTGTTCAACTTCCGTTTTAATGGTTTTATATTTCTCGCGTTCAACATCAAAAAAAGCTATTTCGATAGGGTTCAATTTCACGTCTCCCGCTTTGTTGGCTTGTATAAAATACGTAAATGTTTTCATTCCTTCAGCGCCAACTGAGCTGAAATTCATAGAGTCTTTTTCTTCTGGATCACCGTATAGAACCATTCCTTTTGGAAGGTTGATTCTTGGAGCATCAATATTGTGTAGGTTGCCATGACCAAATATGTGCACATTGAGTTCAACAACCTTTCCTTGTTCTACTTTATTTTTACTTAGTGATGCAGAAATATTAAAATTACCAACACCGCCAATAAATGATTTTGGTGTCCCTGAAGGCAATGGTTTAACTTTCACTTTAGACTCGTTAGACCTCACCTTTACTCTTTCGGGAAAGAGTTGTCTTGGGTCATCGTATAAAAGAATAATTTCAAATGGAGAGATTTCGTAAGTTCCCGTTCTATCTGGAAAAACAAGCGACTTTCCAATTTTAAAAGTCATTACATCTTTACCATTAACTTTTTCATATTTTCTAGAAACTTGATTTGAATTTGCTAATGACTTTTCTTCAGCAGACCCTTCAAATTTAAAATTGTGGTAATTTTCGACCTGTAAAATATCAATTTGAGCATAGACTTTACCTTCTAGTACTAGTGGTTGCCCTTCATATATTTCTTTGTGTGATTGTTCAATAATTCCAAAAACAGCTTGATCCATATTATCGGATGGATCGGCACTAATCATATTTTGAGACTTAACAACTTTAACATTAACCGTATTTGATTCTATTTGACCACTTGAGGTTTGAACTTTAACAGGTCCTATTTTATATTCTCCCTCTTTGTCAAAATATCCGCTCAATTTTTGGAAGCTAAAGCGCTCAACTTGACCTTTTCCATTCGAATAATTTACAGACGAAGACATCCCTGAATGTGTTGGTCCGCTCTGAGTAAACTCGTCAGGAAGTTCAAAATCTGCAGTTCTTCCTTCAATGTTTGTTTTTATGGTAATCGTAACATCTTGACCTTTCTCTACTCTACTTGGGTTAATTTCAAGCTGCAAAAATTCATCCTGACACCAAATCGGTGTGCAAGATAACAAAATGATATGTAGCAATAAGTATCTCATTTTTACCACTTCTTACCAGATTTAGCTTCTCCTTTATTTTCTTTAGAATTAACCCCTCTCACTTTTCTTTTTGTTTCCATTTCCTTTTTCAGAAACTCCTCTAGTAAACGTTCAGTTTTTTTATCTGATAATTTGCCTGCAGATTTTGGTTGCTCTTCGCCATTTGCATTATCTCCTTGATTGTTTTGTTTGTTATTTTTTTCCTGCTGTTGGTCATCCCCTTTATTAGAATCTTTATTTTCATCATTCTGTTGATTCTGATTGTTTTGCTGATCCTGACTGTCTTGTTTGTCTTGATTTTGATCATTTTCGTCATTTTGATTTTTTTTGTCTTCTTCTTGTTGTTTTAAACGTCGTTTTGCTTCAGCTAAATTATACCTTGTTTTATTATTTGTCGGGTCTTGACGTAACGCATTTTTATAACTTTCTATAGCTCCCGCATAGTCTTTTTCCTTCATCTGACTATTGCCAACATTGTGCCATTTTTGAGCCCTTTTTTGATTCGTTTCTTCCGAAGCTACAGCTGATTCAAAAGCACTTTTTGCGGTTTTATAATCTCCAGATCTATACGCTGCATTTCCAATATCTTTTGATAAATCTACATCTTTAGGGGCTATTCTTTGAGCTTCTAGAAGGGTTTTATATGCTTGTGGATATTTTCCTTCCTTGTAAAATTGCTTTCCTTTTTGCAAAGAATCTTCCCATGACTGAGCTTGTAAACTCAGACCGAAAAAACATGTCATTAAAATGTAAAAACAATTCTTCATTTTAATCATTTTTTGGATGCGGGTTTAACGATTCCCATACAAACAAAACGAGTAAAGAAATTAATGCTAAACTCAATGGCCATTGGTAACGATTCTCCTTTACTTCAAACTCCAAATCTACTGTGTTCGTTGCATCTGAGCTGTTAATTTGAGTTAAAAGTTTAGAGATATTCGGAAAAGCATCAGAAGAAATGATAAAATCACCATCGGCATCATCTGCAATATCGCGAATCATTCGTTCATTTATTTTAGAAATTACTGAGCGTCCTAATTCATCTTTTAAATAGCCTGAATTTCTATCTGATGATTTTGGAACTAGAGCGCCTTTATTTGATCCCAACCCTAGAATTAACAATTCGATATTATTATCTTTAAGTGCTTCGTAGGCACTTTCCATTCCTCCTTCGTGGTCTTCACCGTCTGTGATTAACACCACTACTTTTTTAGTTTTTTCATTAGAAAAGAAAACGCTTGCCTCATCTAAAGCAGCACCAATATTTGTTCCTTGGTTAGACATTATATCTGTTGATAATTCGTCGATATACATTTTTGCTACAACTTTATCTGCGGTAAGTGGTAGCTGAGGATATACATTTCCAGCAAACACCAACAACCCAATTTTCCCTGCTGGAGCTTGATTTACAAACTGAATCATCGAACGCTTTGCAGCTTCCAAACGCGAGTTTTCGTTAGACATATCTCTAGCATCCATTGAACTTGAAATATCAATCGCAAAAACGAGCTCTACACCATTTGTTTCTGCTTCAACTGTTTTGTCTCCAAAAGCAGGCTGCATTAATGCAAGTATTGTAAAAACAAATGCGTTTCTAATTAAAAAAAAGCGAAGAAAAACACGTAAAGAAGAAACTGGACTTAAGAAGGTGTGAACTAATTTTTCCTCTCCCAAACGTTTCACCATCTTGTTGCGCTCAAAAATGTGGAAAAGGAATAAACCGATAAATCCTAAAAGTACAATTAAAAACCAAGCATAATTCGGCGCCAAAAACACAACACGCTCACCAGGACTATCTTCTGAGAACACACCAAAAATACTCATCAACTGGTACAGAATAAGCCAAAAAATCAGCTCCCATCCTATTAATGAAAAAAGTATTGTTTTTATACGATATGTGTATCTATCTTTTTTACGCATTGCTTTTGTATAAAAATTGTTCAATACCTAATCCAAAGAGCAAACAAATCAACCCAATGGTTAAAAATGATTCCGGTTCGTAAGGAGGCTCTCGTTTGATCGTTTCATCTACTATTTTAGTTTTTTCCATCTTCTCAATCTCTTTATAAATTTCTCGAAGTGAAGATTTGTCTGTCGCTCTAAAATAAGCTCCGTTTGTTATTTTCGCAATCTCTTTAAGTACTTTTTCATCGATGCTTACTCTAGTGTTTTTTACTACCGTTCCAAAAACAGTATTCACGGGCATTGATGCATACCCTTCTTTCCCTACACCGATTGTATAAACAGTTATATTTTTGTTTTTGGCTAATTCTGCAGCTTCAACAGGTGAAACATCTCCTTTATTTGACTCTCCATCTGTTAAAAGAATAATCACTTTAGATTGAAGACTATCGCTTCTCAGTCTCGCTACTGCTGTTCCTAACCCTGTTCCAATAGCTGTTCCTGGTTCGAGGTAACCTGGTTCAACATTGTCAATTGATTTTTTTAAGTAATCGTAGTTTCTTGTTGCAGGACAAGCAGTATAAGCTTCTCCTTCGTAAACAACTAGTCCGATTCTGTCCCCATTTCTACCATCAATAAATTCTTTTGCAACATCTTTTGCAGCTTCGAGTCGATTAGGCAAAAAGTCGGTTGCCATCATACTTCCCGATATATCCATTGAAAGAATAATGTCAATTCCTTCTCCATACTCTTCTTTGTTATCATTTGAAAAAGGAAGTGAAGGAAGCGCTAAAGCGAAAACAAGTAATACTGACCCAAAAGTAATCAGTAAATAACTCATAAAAATGACCCACTTTATTGGCGAAAATTCGATTGCTTTTAAATCTGCTGCAGGTCGTGAAAATTTAAATATTCCCGATTTTTTTTGCATTGCTCGGTATCTAAAAAAAAGCAATACAGGTATAAGCAACATTAGCCAAAACCAGTGAGGTGAAGCAAAATTATACTCCCAAAATTTGATATTTGCCAAAAAATTACTCATTTGTACTTAATAAATCTAAATCTGCAATTTCATTCACTACTCTTCTCGCTTGATTTGTTACTTCAAAAATTTCCGAAACTGGTGGTTTAGATTGAGCAAACTTCACCATATCAGATTGTGTAAGTATTTTTGTAACTAGTTTAATTGTTTCCTTTTCTAACCCTTTAGCAGACAAAATATGTTCTATCTCGCTTGTTGTTTTATCAAGCATTCTCAACTTGTAATGAGCTGCTAGAAACTTTCTCAGTAAAATTGATAAGTCAAAATAAAACTCTTTTAAATCAACTTCATAACCTTTATTCTTCTCGAGCGTTTCAATTTCTTTAAGGGTTTTTTCCCTTAAACTAAGCGGGGTTATAAATTTCCCTTTTCTTCTTTTTCTTACGAGAATAACAATTAAAAAGATCATTAGAGCAAGAGCTAAACCAATCCACCATCCGTGTTTGGCTAAAAATCTTGTTATTGAAAATTTTTCTTCGGGAATATCTGTAAAATCCTCATTTATGTCGTAAATTTCCTTACTCGCATTTGCAATTGGACTTGTAATTTGTATTAGTCCGGCTGGGAAATTATAAATACTATCATTTACATATATTTTTTCTGGAGGAATGACAACATAAGCACTATCCCAACCTACTAATTGATATGTTCCTTTCCATACAAATTCACCATCTTTAGCATAAGTCGTGTCTGAAAACTCCTCTTGTACTTCAAGTTCATATTCTTTACTAACAACACTTGATTGATCTTTGCTTGTTTCTTTTCCGTAAAAAATTGGGGCACTTGGATTGTATCTAATGCTATCGAAAGGCTCATCTGAAACAATTGAAAAAACCACCTTAAAAGGTTCGCCAATTTGGACTTCTTCTTTATCAATATTCAGGTTTAAATCCTGTGTGAAAGCTTGAGAAGCAATAAAGTAAATGACGATATGTAAAATTAATTGCTTCACTTTCCTCTACTTAAAAATAGATTATTCAATTCTACTAAGTACTTACCCTCTGTAGATAAAGTTCCGTAATCGATGCCCGCTTTTCTAAAACCTGTGTTTAAATTTTCTTCAAAATTATTATACCGTTCTTCATATCTTTTTCTTGCAGCGTGTGAATTTGTATTTACCCATTTCATTACACCTTTTTCAGCATCATACATTTGTATCAATCCCATTTTTGGGAGCTTTTTTTCCGAAGGATCGTACAATCTAAGTGCTACAAGGTCGTGTTTGTTATTAGCAATCTTTAAACCTTCCATAAAGTCATTTGAATCATAAAAATCACTTATAACAAAACAAATACTTCTCTTTTTAATCACATTTCTAAAATACTTGATGCCTTCATTGATATTGGTTTCTTTACCTTTAGGTTTATAATCAATTAAATCGCGAAGAATCATCAATGCGTGAGCCCTACCCTTTTTTGGTGGGATATATTTCTCCATGTGATCTGTGACAAATATAGCTCCGACTTTATCGTTGTTCATTACGGCAGAAAAAGCCAAAACAGCTGCTATCTCTAGCATCAACTCTTTTTTCGACTTTTTTGTAGTACCAAAATTGTTTGACCCTGAAATGTCTATAATCAATACGACTGTTAGTTCGCGTTCTTCTTCAAAGATTTTTACAAATGGCTCGTTGAATCTTGCAGTAACATTCCAGTCTATATTTCTTACATCGTCTCCAAATTGATAATTTTTCACTTCAGAAAAAGCCATCCCTTTTCCTTTAAAAGCAGAGTGATATTCCCCAGAAAACACTTGACGTGTCAATCCCCGAGTTTTAATCTCAATTTCTCTAACTTTTTTTAGAAGATCTTTTGTATCCATTAGTTAACGCTGATTATGGTACTTCTACACGACTTAAAATTTTATTGACGATATCTGTAGAGTCTATTCCTTCAGCTTCGGCTTCGTAAGTTAGACCAAGACGGTGTTGCATGACATCTGGTGCAATTGCTCTTATATCCTCTGGTATTACGTAAGCTCGTCCATTAATAAATGCATTCGCTTTTCCAGCTAGAGCAAGATTTATGCTCGCACGAGGTGAGGCGCCGAAAGAAATTAAAGGTTCTAAATTACCCAAGTCATATTTTTTTGGTTCACGTGTGGCAAACACAATATCGATGATATATTTTTCAATTTTTTCATCGAGATAAATTTCTCTCACCATCTCACGTAAACGCAAAATATCTTTAGGGTTTGTTACAGGTTTTGCCTTAAACAACCCCTCTTTACGCACATTGCTTCTCAAAATCAACATTTCTTCTTGTTGTGTTGGGTAACCTAGCTTCACTTTTAACATGAATCGATCTACCTGAGCTTCTGGTAAAGGATAAGTTCCCTCTTGCTCGATAGGGTTTTGAGTTGCTAACACCAAAAATGGTTTTGGAAGTTTAAATGTTTCATCACCAATGGTAACTTGTCTTTCTTGCATTGCTTCAAGTAATGCAGATTGAACTTTTGCCGGTGCACGGTTTATTTCATCTGCCAAAATAAAATTGGCAAAGATTGGTCCTTTTGTTACTGAGAAAGCTTGTGTTTTCTGGTTGTAAATCATTGTACCAGTTACATCGGCTGGAAGTAAGTCTGGAGTAAATTGGATCCGACTAAACTCACCACCTATAACATCTGATAAAGTGTTAATGGCTAAAGTTTTTGCCAGTCCAGGAACACCTTCAAGCAAAATATGACCATCTGCTAAAAGCGCAATTAGCAAACGTTCCATCATTCTATCCTGTCCAACAATTACTTTAGACAACTCCTTTTTTATCATATTCAACAAAGGCGTTTCTTGCTGTATTTTTTCTGAAAGCTGACGAATACTTTCTGCGGGTGTAATAGATTCTGATTTATTTTCTTCCATAATTTTAACATCTAAGTGTCACAAAGATGCCGAATGATTAGGCTTTTAAGGGCTGTAGACGTGTTAATTTATGTTAAGTAGTTGGTAGTCAGAACTTAGAGTGATTTAGTAAACTTTTAGAAAATCAAAAACCGCTTCATGTAACTTTAAAAATATAATATACTGACATATAGCTCTTTACAAACCATGTGTGCGAAACACTTAATTAAAAACACTTAATTTCATATATTTTTTTATACCTTTCCTGATAATTAACTACTTTATCATTCATAAACAACTATGGAAGAAGCACTTAAAGATCGTTTTTGTAAAGAGTGTCAAGAACCACTTAGAGGAAGAAAGGATCAAAAATTTTGTGGAGATTATTGCAGAAATACCTATAACAATCGCCAAAATGAAGATGCAAATAACTACATGCGTAGAATCAATAATATATTGAGAAAAAACCGCCGTATATTAGACCAGTTAAATCCAAGAGGTAAAAAAACAGTTGATGCTATGGCGCTAGCTGAAGAAGGATTTAACTTTCACTATTTCACAAATATTTACACTACAAAAAAAGGTAGTCAATATATATTTTGTTATGACCAAGGTTATTTAAAAATGGAGAATGATCAATATATGTTAGTTCATAAGCAGGATTATGTGAAATAATAAACAAATGCATCGTTATTACTTTGCTGAAAACTTATATTGTATGGTAACATACCCGTTTATACCATCTGAAGGGAGTATTCCTGGTCCAGGGTAGCCCGTTGCGCGTCTTGTAAAATACTTATAGTTGGTAAAATTATTTACTCCAAACTCAATTTGAAAATGCTTTTTAAATGCATATCGTCCAGAAAAATCAAATACATGATATGAAGGAACTAAGCCTATTACTGCATCTCCAGAAGGATCTTCTGCATTAGAAGCGTCGGCAAATTGTTCTGAGTTATAACTATATTGAACTTGTAAACTTAAGCCTTTGTATTTGTACTTTAAACCTGTCCGGAGTATATAAGTGCTAACATACTCAACTTTTTTTCCAACGTAGTTGGGTTCTTTTGAGGAAATATAATTTGCATTAATATAAGATGTATTTATAAAAGTTGAGACTGAATGGAGGGCTGAATCCCTAAATGCTTTTACCCAATCTATTTCGGTAAATAATTCCAACCCATAATTCTGGGCATCTCCAATATTGGTACGTTCTTTTTGTATTGTTCCTGATTTTGGGGCAAGACCAATCTTATCTCCATAAAAAATATAAAAAACAGAAGCATCATAAATAAGAAAATCTGATTTAATTCCTCTAAAACCCGCCTCGGCAGTATAGCCATATTCATCTCTCATATTTGTATCAACGAGAACATTTGGGTTGTTTACTCTAATATCAGTAAAATTAATTGCGCGGTAGTTTTGCGTGAAATTTGTATAAATTGTAGATGATTTATTGATTTTAAAAGATGTTCCAGCCCCAAATAAAGGAACTTTTCTTGCCACGCTGTTAGAATCTCTCGTTGTATATGTATCTAGTGTATCTTGATTTAATGGGTGAATCACATATCTTTTGTAATATCCATCAGAACTGCTTTCAATATTTTCAAACCTAGCACCAAAATTAAATCTCCATTTTTTTCCGACAAACAACATGTTTTCAGCAAATATCGATTGGTTTAATGATGGATAAGTAAAGGATGAATTCTCCAAGTCATCTGGGTTTAGAAAGGTGAAATTTGCGTTATTTCCAGATGGAGCAGCTCCTTGTTCAGTTACAGTTTCTCCCTGATATAATCTTGTTCCGATAAGAAAAGCACCGCGTACACCACCTTTGTTTTTATTTTCTTCCTCACTAAATCGATACTTTTGAAGTAATCGAGCCTCCATACCCATATTTTTAAAATCTGAATAAATCATCTCGCGATTTCCACCAGGATCTGATTGCGTAATCTTACCCAAAAAACCAAGTGTTTTACGATTTGATAGCATTCCAAAAGCGCGTACATTAAAAGTGGTGTTTTTAGAAATATAATAATCAGAATGCACCGCTAATAAATTCCAATCTACTGCAAACCAGTTTCTATCTCTAACACTTTGGCGTGGGTCTTCTTCAAACTGAGTATCAGTTAATCCTCCTGCTTGTTTTGTCAGGTAATTCATATGCGTAAACTCAACGCTAACTCGCCATTTTTCAGTGAGGTAGTAACCCAGTTCAGCAAATGCTTGATGTTGATAAAACCCACTGTTTTCTCTGTATCCATCGCCACGTTTATAGAGGTGGTAAGCTTGATATGAAGTTCTTTTTGAAGTTCCAGAAACACGATTGAATGTGCTTAAATAATTGTACCCTCCCACTGTATTTCTTGTAGTAAATTCAAATGGAGAATGCTCAACAGGATCTCGAATAACGAAATTTAATAATCCTCCGAATTGAGTGCCAAACTGAAGTGCGGCTGAGCCACGAATAATTTCAATTGACTTTAAGGCTTCAATTGGAGGTGTATAATAACTTTCGGGGTAACCCAAAGCATCTGCACTAATGTCATACCCATTTTGACGCGTATTGAAGTTAGCCGTTCGTTTTGGACTTAATCCTCTACCTCCTATCCCAACCTGGATGCCAGCTCCATCATTTTCCCAAATATTAATTCCCGGAATTTTTGCAAATGTTTCTCTTGGATTACCGAGAGATTTGGCTCCACTCAAATTTTCTAATTCGATAATTGAATTGGTTCCAGTATTCAAACGAACACCTTTAATTGGTGGCATAAATCCAACATCAAAATCAGCCATTCTCTTTCTCACAACTGCAATTTCTCCTATTTCCTGAGTTTGATAATTGAGTGTAATGGTAATTGATTTTTGTTCAAGCATTTTTTTAGTTACTACAACGCTTGTTGTATCAAAAGTTGGATAACTAAACTCAATTGTATCACCTTCGTTTGATTGAACTTCAAAAAGCCCTTCAATCGATGATCGATAGTACTTTCCTGTTGAAATTTGGTTAATTCTTACCCCGGGAAGTGATTCTCCATCAGTTGCAACAACTACACCCGATATTGACTGTCCAAAAACAGAACAAGACATGAGTACAGCCAAACTTATGTAGAAAATACTTTTCATTCTTTAAATGGCTCAATCCATTCCCTGTGTTTCAGATTATACTTTAATTTAGTTAAATCGTGTTCTTTACTTACAAATAATTTTGAAGGCCTACCATTAAGACTCACGTAAATTTCTGCTCTAATTTCAGGATCGACAATATTAAACTTTTTATCACCGTAGTGCAATGTTTTACCGTTATAATATTCTTTTAAAAACTGTGCATATTGTAGAATCATATCTGGCTGTGTTGCCATTTGGTCTTCTTGAGTTTTGGTTAAGAATTTACCGTTAGTAATTTCTGACTTGCGCCCCGTTTTTTTATCTATTAAGTAGAACGTTGCATGTCCTTCTTTGTGCATCAACATTACTCTCCAAGAAAAGCGAAACCCTTCTTCATTCCAATACAAATTCCCTGGATAAAGTACATGCCTGAAAGGAACGAGTATCTGAATAGCAATATAAGCGATTAAAAATCGTTTTACCCACGGATTTGGAACAACCTTTAAAGGAGCTGGCTTAGACAATCTGCTAGGGTCTTTGCCGAAAAAGGTCATGATTTTTCGCAAAAACTCTTTATGAAATGAGTTGGAAAAGAAAATAAGTGTTGAGAAAATCATTACCCAAGGAAAAACTCCGATTGGAAAAAGATACCAAGTGAGAAGATGAAAAATGATTACAAAAAAGTATGCATAGCGTCTTGTTTTGTTGTTGAGTAGAAAGAAAACAATGAATAAATCATAAAAGCATCCAAACCAACTAAAAAGGTATGCGACCCATTTTTCTTGTAAAAAGCTTCCAAATACAGGAATGTTGTGATGAGCTTGTAGCCAAGTTCTCAATGGTTGTGCTTCAAATAACCAGTCTGAATTAATTTTTGCAATCCCAGCGAATATATACACTACCGCCAATTGAAACATGATTAATCCAATGTTCCATTGCTTGCACGTAGCGGATTTTATTGAAGGCCAGATTTTAACATCAATAGAAAAGTAGCGGTTTGCAGGAACAAGCGCCATGATAAAACTCATTAAACTAACAAAGTAGTAATGATTCAAATAGTTAGACTTATCCAGTAATTCAATATAAGTAAAACAGATAAAAAAAGTAATTGCGCTTGCTCTATAAAACAAACCTAGAATCATAAACAAGGCTGCCAAAACCATTAGAATAAAAGGCAAATACATCCACTGACCAGCCAGTGGTTCAACCCATTCAAATCCTAAATAACCAAAATAATAATCTGGTTTTATATAAAGGTCTTCTACCCAGCCTTTAAAGAGAAAACGCAATGTTCCAAATAAGAGCAAAGCCCCAAAAATCATTCTAAAAATGACTAGTGGGGCAATACTTGTCTCCTTAAAAAAGGAATTTGTTATAATATCGTATTTTGGTTTAGTCACCGTCGTTATCCTGATATGTTATTAAAACCCCGAAGGCAGAGGTCATATCTGTTTTTATGTAGACTACTTGTTCTTGCAGAAGAAGATAAAGTTCATCCAATTCTGCTGTATTTTGTTGCATTTCTTCTTCAAAAGTATTTGAAAAACCGTTTATTTTGGAAATTATTCCGTCAAAATTGGTGTTTATTGTGTTTTTAAGAGACTCTTTTTCCAAATGCACCAAGTAATCGTCAAAACCTATACCTGTATTGTTACTTTCATAACTATTCCCTTGGAAAAAGTGTTTCAAAGCATTTACACTTTCGTTTAGCAATTCAAAAGAGATTCCGCTATACCTTGCTTCAATATATTCTGGCATTTGAATTTCAAGGCTCTTTTTTCCTAAAGGAATACCAACTTTTGCCGTTTTTGCCAATTCATAATCTCGGTTAAATTCATTTACCAGTTCTGAAAAAGCAGAGGTGGAAGAAGTTCCAGTTGATGAATCGAATGTTGATTGATAAGATTGCCACTGATTCAAAACCGTTGTAGATTCATTCTTCAGTTTTTCAACGAGGTCTGTGGTGTAATTCACATAATTTTCATCATTCTGAAATTTACTCAGCGCATCGGCTTGATACAATAAGTAATCTAACGCCGACAAACCAATAGCATCCACATTAGATGCGGATGCTAAATTGTATGTGCCGTTTTGGATGTTTTCGTCTACCTCAGCAGTATCCGTTGGATAAGTACCTGTGGCACCTTTAAAACCATTATTTCTAATTGGACCAAAGTCAAATATTTTTACTGTTTGCCAGATTAAATATGCTGATCTCCAGTTGTTTTTAACCTCATCTAAATGTTGATTTGTTCTGTCATCACTAAACGTTGTTAAGCTCACTTGAAGATCACTCAATGCTTCATCAAAATCGTTAAGAGCAGGAAGAATTATATTGCTAGAAACATTTTTAAGCATTGTTCCTTTATTAAATGCAACGGTCTCTTCTGGCTTTTCTTTTTTACAACTCAATACAAGCAAAAAGGTAAAAGGCAAGATAAATAATACTGACTTTAGTCTCATAGTTTTAATACTTTGCGTTAATTGTTGAAATAATACCGTTGATATCAGTAACAGTCATATCCCAAAAGTTTGATTTGAATTGAGCCATTAAAGCTGCGTGATCAGTTTGAGACATTCTTCTTGTATCAACTGGAGCGTATCTTAAGTTCCACGCAAAAGCGTAAGCTTCAGAAAGAACATGGTAAAATTTAGCTTCATCATTACCAAAATAACCTAACGCATCATCTAAATATTTGATCGCTTGATTCGCAGAAATTTCTTCCCACATTAAACGGATAGCATTAATTGCTTCATCTCGATCTGCAAGCTCATCGTTTGAAATTGCAGCTCTACCTTTCAAGAAGTTATCCATCATTTTATCATTAGAACCTAAGTTATCGTCTTGGCTGTTGCAGTATTTACCCCAAAATCTATTTGGAATTGTCGATGGGAAATCTATATCTACTCCAAAGTATCCGAATGCCTCATCAAAATGATGTTCCATCGCTGTATAATACTTATCATTTGAAGGATCTTCAGCAGCCGTATTGTCTACATCCATTTTACTGTCTCCAAAGTATTCATTCAACGCTTGGTTCATAAATACAGCTCCCATTAAACCTTTCTCGATAAGCTGAACGTATTCTATACCGTTTTCATCAAATAAATAAGTAGAAGAACCCGAAGAAAGTGTTCCCGCTTGACCATTACTAGCAGTCATTCCGTTACTAGAGCTTGACTGTGCAAGGCTATCCATCCAATCTTCAAAAAGTGACTGGTCTACTGTAAAACACTTATTTTTTAACTGTTTTGTTGAAGAAAAAGAAAAGTTTCCATTTCCGTTATCACCTACATTTGAAAACATGTCTTTTAAATTTTGTGCACTTACTGTTCCTGAAGTTCCGCTTTTCATCAGGGTCACCATTTCACTTAATTGATCCAAACGATCTACTTGACCTTGGTAGTAAACTGTTGAATTTCCATCATCATCTTTAAAAGTATAAGTTGTTGGAATAGTATAAGAATCGTCTACTTCGTCATAAGTACAGCTTCCATCGTCTTTCTTCGCTTTTTCATTATAGTTGTTTGCTGTTTTATCAGTACAACCTTCCTTTTTACAACTCCAAACAAATGTTGAAACAATTGCAATAATAAATAAGTGTTTTGCTTTCATAATAATTAAATTAAAATTTTGGCACAAAGAAACAGTTCATACACAGTTTTCACAATACCTTTTTTTAGGTATTTTAGAATCATTTTAAATAAGGATTAAATATTATAGGAACGGACTAGTATCGTAAGTTGAAAAAGTGACGAGTGACGTAGTGACACCATCTCGCAAAGCGAGATTTAGTGACGAATTCCAACTCTAAAACTACTCACGCCCTTAAAATTCGTCACTAAGTGAGCATGCGAACGCTGTCACTACGTCACTATTATACTATTTTTGTCCAGAATAAACATATCATTATAAAGCTTGTTAAACAGATACTAAACAAATTGAAATGCCAGAAAACGGGAAGAAGTATAATGATTTAACGCCAGAGGAGGAATATGTGATCAATAAAAAAGGAACTGAGCGTCCTTTTACTGGTGAATTATTAAATAACAAAGAAAAAGGCACTTACATTTGCAAAAAGTGTGAGACACCACTATATAAATCTGAATCTAAGTTTGAATCACATTGTGGCTGGCCATCGTTTGATGATGAAATTCCAGGCGCTGTAGATCGCATTCCAGATGCTGATGGAAGAAGAGTTGAAATTATATGCTCAAACTGCAAAGGACATTTGGGCCACGTATTCTTAGGCGAAGGTTTTACAGATAAAAACACACGTCATTGTGTAAATTCTATTTCAATGAAGTTTGTTCGTGAGGGGTGATTTTGCTCAAGCGTGAGTGAGTAGACAACGTGTTTCATAATTTACCTTTTGGCTAGCTTTATAGTTTATGAGTCTTTTGTTCGCTTTTTATTCAAGGTTCAAGGTGCGCAATCTTTGAACTTTGAACCTTCAAACCTTGAATTATCCAAGCTCAATCTGTAGCTGTTTCTTTAGATCACTTTTTATTCAAAGTTCAAAATTCAAGTGCGAACAACTTTCAACCTTAAACCTTAAACCAAAAAAAACTGTAAACTAATCACTTAAAATTTTAACATATTTTGTACGATATATGTTAAAATCGATAAATAGTTTGTTGATTAAATTAAAACCGTGTAAACTTGACCATAATTATAACATTATAAAACAATAACTTATGAAACTATCAGATAACATAACAGCTATTTCAGTGTGTTTTTTCGGAGTTTTTACTTTGGTAAGTAATAACGTACTGGCTCAAGGAAACGGCAATGGAAATGCTAACTCAAACAATAATTCAAATGCTAATACATTAAAATGGGATAGGCACGGTAATCAAGTAGATAATACTGATTTCATCGGTACAACAAACGCATCAGCTTTAAAGTTTAAGTCTGATAACGTTGAGAGACTTAGAATAACCGAAGACGGTAGAGTGGGCGTCGGAGTTACTGAACCAACTAAAGATTTTGAAGTTTTAGGAAATACAATGCTTCGAGGTGATTTGTATTTACCTATTCTTGATACAGTTACACCGTTCAATGATGAAGAGATATTATTTCTTGATAAAAATGACAGAGTTGTGAAAGGAAATGTAAATACACTTAAGAGTTTAATGTATTCTCCATACGATGGTCCTATTTCACTTTGTGATCATAGCACTCCTGTTCAACAATCTCCTACTTGGAGTAATGGAACTTCTAAAATTTTTAGTCTTTGTCCAGACGTTTATATTGGCGTCGGAACGAATTCGCCCCAAAAGCTTCTAGATATTCGCGGCACAACACAAACCAGAAGACTTGAGGTTGGGCGAGAATACTCGGGATCTTCATTGATTAGTGGATTCAAAACAGGTTCTACATATTACGAATTACTTACGCTAGGGCAATACGACCAGGTTACTAATAACGAACACGTTGCGTTTAGGCTAACAAATTCTGGTCAATTAAGATTAAATTACAAAGAAATTCAACAAAGTTCAACTGGTGAAGTACTTTCTATTAATTCAGAAAGTGAACATATTTTAACGCTCAATGAGGAAGGGGATTTACACCTCAACTATTTAGGACAGGGTCAAGCTCTTACCATAAGCTCAGCAAGCGAAAACAGAAAATTACTTCAACTTGAAAACAATGGTTTGCTTCGTGCGAGACAAATTAAAGTAAACTTAGATAGTTGGGCAGACTTTGTATTTATGAAAGATTATCGATTAATGCCTTTGGAGGAGTTAAGAAATTATATTGAAACAAATAATCATTTACCAAATGTACCTAGTGAAGCAGAGCTTCAAAATGATGGGTTGGATATTGCAGAAATGAACAAAACCCTAATGGAAAAAGTAGAAGAATTGACACTTTATCTACTAGAACAAGAAGATAAAATCTCCAATCTACAAGAAGAGATAGAGAAGTTAAAATAAAAAAACAATTATGAAGACACATACAAATAAAATTCAGTTATTGACTTATTATGTAACAATATTTTGTTATTTAGTTTCAAACACTTCATCAGCACAATCATGGTCAATTTGTCAAGGTAATGGACAACAAGTAGTATTATCTAACGATGGAGAATGTAACTATGACGAATACGTTTTAGTCTTTGAAGATAATTTTAATGGAAATTCACTTGATTTAGAAAAGTGGAAGATACCCCATCAAGGAGTTGTAAATGACTTAGATTTTGAAACAGCTAAAAGCTGGTATGCCAATACAGGTTCTACTCCAAGCATTCCAATCAATAATAACATAGTGGTAAGTAATGGTACATTAAAATTAATTTCTAAAAAGGAAAACCCACCTATTGAGGGGACTTATGTTACTGATTGGTCTACTTCTCCTCCAACTACTAATACAGATCTTTTTGATTATTCTACAAGCTGGATTGAGAGTACTAAAAAGTTTGAACACGGAATCTATGAAATAAAGTGTAAAATCCCTGAAGGAAAAGGATTTTGGCCAGCGTTTTGGACTTATTCTGACCATGGAGATGGTACAGGTTGGAATGAAATTGATGTATTCGAATTTTATAGTAAACCAAACACAAATAATCCTTCAAAAGTTCACCGAATGAATAATCACTATGATTATGATGATATAGGCGAGAATTATAATTGTCCAACGAATTACGAAGGATCTGATTTTTCACAAGCTTTTCATACTTTTACTTTAGTATGGACACCTAACAAGATTGAATGGTATGTTGATGGAGATTTAAAAAGAAGAACTACTTTGTTTTACACAATACAGGGACAGACTGTTGACTGTAATACTCTGCAGGCATTTCAGCCGTATATTTTAGATAAAGCCTTTCCAAGAGACCCAATGAATATTATTGCAAGTGTTGGAATCCAAACTGGAGTAAATGCACCAAATCAAAACACTTCTTTCCCAAGTAATTTCGAAATTGACTATATTAAGTATTACAAACAAATACCTTGTGAAGGGCTTATGTATTTAGATGATATTGCTGACTTAAATCTTGATCCTGAGATCTACAATGTAATTGTTGGAACAACTATTAACTTAAGTGATAATTTTACTCTGCCTTCAGATCAACAGCTAGCAATAATAGCAAGTAATGAAATAAACCTAAGTAGCAATAATACAAATATAGAGCTAGGAAGTAATTTTGACGCAATAATTGATAACAGTATTTGTCAAAATATAAACAAAACAGCAATCAATGAAAATCAAAGTGCTTCTAATAAATTCAACCCTAATGTCGATTCGGCTTACAATGAAACTCCATTTAAAATTTATCCCAATCCGAATGATGGGAGATTTTTTGTAGTGTTTATTCCTGATTTGAGTCAAAGCTATAAAATATATGTAATAAACAATAATGGGAAAATCATATATGACGAATCAGATATAAAACAATCTAAAATAGAAGTTAATTTGTCTAATCAAAAAGCTGGTGTTTTTAGTTTGTATGTTGTAGATTCGAGTAGAGAAAAAGTTTATACTCATAAAATAATTAAATCAAAATGAAAAAAACATTTTTATATATTCTTGTGTTATTTTGTTTCCCTATATATGGACAGCAAGATAACCTTTCTCAAATTATTAATGAAATTGATGTGTCTGTTAATAGAACAGTGTCTGTTAATAATACTATATCTGTCGAACGTTTTGGAGTAGGACTAGGAGTCAAACATGTTTTTTTTAAACCAAAGAAGATAAACTTAATTTCAGGAATGGAATACAATTTAAATCGTTTTGAAATTGACTATTTCTATGAAGGACATTATGCTCATTCAACAGATGTATTTTATACTTTACATAACTTATCCATCCCTTTATATTTTAGATTAAATTTTGGAAACGAAACAAAGTTTTTTTTTGAAACTGGTGGGTTTCTGGATTTTATTTTTAATGCTTCTAGAAGTGGTACACGTCATATATCCTCATCGAATCAAACTGGGGAGAAAGAAGTTGAGTTTAATGAAAGAGCTTCATTGTATTCAACAATTAATTATGGGGGTTCTATGGGGGTTGGCTTAAGCTTTCCTTTAAACAAGTATAGAATGTTTATTAAACCCGATTACAAATTGGGATTTGTTGATTTAAACTCTGCGTCTATGACTTCTATAACTAATAGCTCTATAAGATTAAGTGTTGGTATTCATTTATAACAATTCTTTATAATTTGAATCACAGATGATGAGGGGTTTTATCGAAAAATCACTTTTTGATGTTGTTTCTTTTACAAATGATTTAAGCGCTGTTCCACGATTAGAAAAATTAGAACTTGGTATAACACTTCCAGAATTCATTCATGAAGGCGTAGAAAACTTTATTGAGGATCAGGGAAACCCAAAAATTAATCCGTTTATGTCTAGCCAACTTAAAGTTGAAGCTGTTTTTGAATGGGACAACCCTCTTTCGTTTGGGCCTGCTGTAATTACAAAAAAACGAGATGGATTCTACTATGAAGAATTTGACCGGGATGTGAGTGGATTTGATGATTTATATACCCACCCTTTAGCTGACAATGATGATCAAGTACCAAATTCTGAATATCCACATTTAGGCGGTGGTTGGACAAAGGAAACAACAGACTATCCATTTAGAGTTCGTTTTGCTCCTCCACGAATTGGAAGTTGGAGATGTACCATAAAAATTATATTTCCGCCCAGTAATACTGAATATGTTTCTCCTGAATTTACATTTAATGTTGTTGATTCAAATAAAAAAGGCTACCTTAAGGTGGATGATAATGACCGGTTTTTGAAAAGAGATGATAAAACATATAGACCCATTGGAATAAACAATCCTTGGCCAACTAGTGATGGAGCTCCACTGAACAAAGCAGATGGGAAACGTTTAGTTTCTAGACCAGAATACAAAGGAGTGACAGCTCCAATCGCTCATTACGAACAGTACTTACGAAATATAGATACGCTTGCCATGAATGGCGTCAATTATTTTAGGTTAATTATGTGTCCTTGGTCATTAGATATCGAATACGAAAAGCTCGGCGACTATTCTGATCGAATGCATATTGCCAAGGAAATGGATTTAATCTTAGAACGCGCTGAACAAAACGATATCTTGATTCATTGGGATCTTATGATTCACTTTACATTACAAACGAATGCGTTTTATATAACCGCTTGGGATTGGTCGTTTGATGGAGTTCCTGGTGATGATTGGAGCACTTCGACAAATGGCTATTGTTATCACGATGAGTTAAACTTAAATAGCCCTATCGAATTTTTTGAAAACACACAAGCTAAAAAATATTACAAAGAACGGTTAAGGTACATTGTTGCTCGATGGGGGTATTCACCAGATATTGCCATGTTTGAACATTTTAGTGAAATTAATCAGGTGGGGACAGAACATAAAGCAAATGGAGATACAATTGGTGGAACAAATCAGTATACTACAAATGCTAACAAGGAAAAAATCTTTCACTGGCACGGAGAAATGAGTAATTATCTCAAAGATGAATTAGAAATTCCGCAGTTACTTACATTGAGTTATACAACGGCTTTCGATGAGGAAAACGACCATTCTTTCTGGCACGGAAATATTGATGTGATCAATCACAATAACTATAATTATGGAACCGAAGAGTCAGAAATGATTTTTGAGAATAGTAATACCATAATATTTTATGAGGAAAAAAATTTCAATTGGTATTATGATGGTCATACTGTTAATGATTTTAGAAATGAGTCTTATGGAACTCCTCCTGTTGAAGAAGGTAGAGGGCGCTATGAAAAACCAATGTTTTATAGTGAAACAGGACCGCATGAATGTTGGAAATGTGATACGGTTGGCGTGGAAATCATACGGTCTGCTTGGAAAACACCCTTTACAGGGGCTGCTGGAGCATTAGAATGGGTGAAACCTTCTGATTTGTCTGTTTTTGGAAAATAAACACATTCATTCAGGGTGTTGACCTTGAAGGAGAGCATTATCATCCGGGAATATTTGAACTTGATAATAATAAACTACTGTTAAAAGATAATTGGATAGATGACTGTATTAAAGAAGATGAAAGTGCAGATTTAATTTATATGCGTTCGGGTGACAGAAAAAAAGCGTTTGGAGTGCTATCTAATCGAACCTACAATTACTATACACGGGGAGGGTGTAATGTATATACGGATACTTTTACTGATGCACCAAATGCTGGAGATACAACTTTTCACAAATATAGACCAAAACCACCTTTCTTACAGTCTTTTGGCGTTGCTGGTCCATCGTCAGGGGATAATGCACTTAAATTAAGAAACATGAAAACAGCGAATTATCAAATCAATTACTACAGCATGAATGACCCGAATTTGCTTATAGGATCAGAAACGCAGTGGGGACCTCAAATTAATTTAAACTTCCCTCCTATGAACGAAAACAACTGGATCATCCCCTTCACGGCGCATAGAACAAATATTAACTTTAAATCTGCTGATACAACTATAACCGACGGTGATTCAGATAAAACATTGCAACGATCGGAAGAAAAGTCAACAGAACGCTTTCAACTTTATCCAAACCCAGCAAATGATCAATTGTATTATTCAATAGAAGATTGTAAAAAAACGAATATCATTATCAGCAATATGGTTGGACAAACAATTTTTGAAACCAACAACACTGGCTGTTCTGGACAGATTGATGTCAGTAAATTAAGTAAAGGAACCTATACGGTTACTTTTGAGACAAGTTCAGAAACAATAAAAAAACGAATTGTAATTAACTAATCATGAAAAAATTTATCTTATTCATTGCTTTATCACTGATATATACAGGTTACAGCCAAAAAGGGACTTTTACAATCGGTGGAGGCAGTTCTTTGATGGTTTCTGATCTTGCAGCTACTGATGATGTTGAAGGAAAGTGGAGTTGTTGCAATAAAACTAGTTTGAAAGGCATTACTTATTTCGATTATAAATCAAATTACCAAAGTAAGTTTTTAATGTTTAGCAGCCCAGATGTTGATATTATGCCAACAATAGAAGTAACATATAATGCTCTTGATAAATTTAGATTGAATAGCAGTATTTTTGGATTTAAAAGAAGAACAAAGTTTAAAGCAGGAAGATTTGTTTACTTTGATCATCCTGAAAATTACAATGTTATATTTTATGAAAAGGCCATACGTTTAGGTCTTTTGTTAGGTGTTGAATACAAAATAATGGACATTTCTAATAACCACAAGCTATTCTTAGGTGTTACAACTAGTTTTGACAAGGTGGTTCACAGGGATATTTTAGATGATCACGGTAACTTTGGAGATTCTTTCAGTAATAAATCTGATTTTAAGGCATCTGAAAGATTTCCTCCTTTTACTGGAATTAATTACATATTATTCTCATCACTCACTTACGAGTATAAAGTCTGTAAAAATTGGTCTATAAAAAGTAAATTACGCTATAGCCCAAAATTAAAATTTACACGAAACTATTACTTTGGAAGGGATACTGGGTTAAGAATGATCTATGATTCCATTTTAGCCTTTGATTTACAGTTGGTATACAGATTTGGCGGAAAATAAATTATAAAATGAAATACATCTCTATAATATTTATGTTAACTTCTTTTATTGCTTACAGCCAAAAAGGGACCTTTACAATCGGTGGAGGGAGTTCTTTGATGGTTTCAGGTTATTGGAGTCACGACAACATGGAATTTGTATCAGGATGTTGTTTTAATCCTGATTTTGATAGACCAACTCACTTTAATTATGAACCAAATTATCAAAAAAAGTTTTTAATGTATAGTAATTCGGATTTAGACTTAATCCCTACAATAGAGGTTAAATATTATCTATTCGATAGATTAAAATTGATTGGAAATATCTTTGGTATTAAAAGGAGATTAAAATTTAATGCAAGTCGTTATTATGGACCAGATTCTCAATACTATCGTCTTTCGTATCACGATGAAACTATTCGCTTAGGGGCTAGCTTTGGAGCCAGCTATGAACTATTGAATGCTTCCGATAAACACTTGATATATTTAGGTTTACTAAACACTTTTGATAGAGTTTTTCATCGAGAAATCATCGAAAATTTTGGTACATTTTCAATGTCCTACCCTCAAAAAGATTTTGATGCAACTGAAATTTTCCCCCCCTACACAGGCACCAATTATTTACTTTTCGCACTGTTAGATTATGAGTTTAAATTCACTAAAAATTGGTCTGTAATGACTCGGTTTAGGTATAATCCAAAATTAGATTTTACTAGAAATTACAAACAAGGTAGCTATAAAGGGACGCGGCCTATTCACCGGGCGATATTGGGATTTGATTTACAGGTAGTATATAGGTTTGGCGGAAATTAAAGATCATAAAATCAAAAAAACATAGGGGTTTTAATATAAAATGCGTATTGGATACTTTACCAGTAAGTTTTTAACCGCAAGGAGGGGCGAAAAGGGGATTTCATGGCGTGCTTTGCGCAAACATGGAGTTTGGAGAGTGGTAAAT
>JBBEBO010000065.1:0-32228 GCA_040882265.1 Brumimicrobium sp.
CCAAAAGCATTCCACCACTGCTCCCCAAAAGAATCTTCCGTACCTTCAGGGTGGATAATTATGAAATTAGCAGTATCTGCAATAGATCTAAAGTCTCCGTAATTCTCTTGTTCGAAAGCGTTAGATGTATACCCGTGCAAGTTGAATATCAATGGAACACTTTCAGTTGCATCATAGACAACAGGAATATATATGCGGTACTCCCTTACCATCCCATCGTGTTGTATTGTCTCCACTAGAGTTGTTTGACTGATACTTAAGAAAAACAATGTACTAGTAAACAAAAAGGATAGTAATAGTTTCATAGTTCTAATTTTATGCTAAGATAAAAAATAATTTGCAGTTAGGTGTATATATTTTAGACGAACAAATTCATCGTACGGGCGTATTGCAATACGCCCGTACGATGAATTTGTTCGATTTGCCCCTTAAGTTAAGATCATTTCAAAGTATTAGAATTCACGTCAAGTTGAAGCACTAGGGAATAGCTTCTTTTGAGCTACCCACTTCAAGTTGAAAATTAAACTTCTCTTTTGAAGTTTTGTGACCATTAAGTTTAAACCAAAAGTCCGAAAATATTCCTTCAACTTTAAATATTTCATCTGAAGGTTTTGACAATACATCTTTTAAACCACTACTTAAGACAAGTGATTCATCTAAAAAAGTCTTTTTTAAAGGTGGGGAAAGTGGAAAATAAAGCTCTTTGCCTTTAATTTTAACGTTTTTCTGTGCTTTTATAAAAGAATACATGTTAGTCGGGGAGCCACAACCTAAGATTACTCCTAAATCCTTAACCTTTGTTTTTGTGATGTTCTTTTTTTCAATCTGATTGAAATTTTCATCGTATTCAGTTGTGATGGTCACTTTTTCAAGCGTCGATTCACCACCATGCTGAAGTGACATAACCCCATTCCAAATACTCCAAAATTCATTATAGTTGATGTTTAATTTTTGAATCCATTTTTCAAATTTGTTCTTTAACCATACATTTTGATAGTTTTCAAAAGTCGTCTTATCAAGATTAACTGCTAAAAACAACTCTTTCTTTGCACTGGGGTAAACAGAAATAGTGTCCCTTTTTGAAGCAAAAGGTTGACCCGAACCTACTATCCAGTCACCTGTAAAACTCAACGTTGAGTCAAGCAAATAACTGGTTTTGATAAACTCACTTTTATGAATGCTGTCTTTACCTTGAGGGTTGATTAAAAAAGTATTATCGTTTATTAAAGACTTGTTTCTAAAATCATTATGTGATAAAACTGGATTGTCAGTCTTAGAAAACACTCCCCAACTAAAAACAAGATAATTACCAAAATCATGAACCCCTACCCTTTCTTCACTTGAAGTATATGATGCACCTTCTTTTTCTAATTCATAAAAATTGACAAACTTCTTTAAAAAAGTATCACATTTTTCCTTTTTATCGATTTCAATATATAACGCTGCTTCACCTATTTTATCTGAATAAGTGAAATAACTTGATTCGATTTTTAAACCCGAATTCAGCAACTGCTCTTCCACTTGATTTAAATAAAAAATAAATCCACTCAACTTCAACTCACGATTTACTTTCTTTCCATCGTTTAATAGTTTTAAGATATTCAAATGTCCTACAACTTGTCTTTCAGGCACATGTTCGACAAGTTTAAAAGTCGATTTTTCATTTGTGTCTTTTGAATAAAAAATATAAAAAATTACACAAAGTAAAATCACAAAAAATACAATTGCTAAACGCAAATATGATTTACCAATCATTACTATCGTTTTCCTCAAATATAGTATTCATTAAATCCATCATGTAATAAGCACCATTTTTGTACTTACCATCGAATGAATAAGTCATCTGAAGGGTTTGTTTATTTTCTGTAACCTCTTTTAACTCGAGTTCAACAGCTCCCATTTTATCTTCCAGTGCATCAATGAATTTGCGATCATTTCTATTCGGAGATAAAGGTTTTAGATCCTCAGGAAAGTTTGACATATCTAATTTTGCATAAATGAAACGGCTATTTTTAGCTTTTTTATATGCATCCCCACTCAATGCGTTTTTTCCATATCCATTTAAGTTGTTTTTAACGAGGTCTTCATCATTTGTTACTAAAATTATGTCGTCAATTATCGCTAAATAATATGCCATTCCTCCGATTGGTCCTTTTTCCAACTTATAGTATCCATCAATTTTTTCCATATCAAAATCATCATAAGCTTCCCAGGCTTTCATATATTTTTCAAGTAGATACGCTTTTTCAGTATGAATCCCAAAGGACATTACTGGAACCATTTCCTCATAATTCTCAGTTTTCTCTGTGTATTCATAAGTCTCTTCATCATAATCGTAAGTGGTTTTCTCAAGCATCATTTTTTGCATACCATTATAGGTTACAAACATATTTGCCGTATAAATATCAAAAATAGCTTCTTCATCAACCAGTTCGTCAATTGTAGACCAAATAGCTGAAGCCAAAAGGTATTCTGGATTTTTTGAATCATCAAGAATTGGCATATACGTTTCTTTCATTTCATTGTATGCTCCCAGTCCATTCAAATTATATATTCCAAACCCCTGAGTTGTTTCAGGAATATACGCTAGCAAATCAGTATTTACTTTAGTTGACAATGAAGCTTCGATCACCTTCATAAATTTATCGTCAGCATGTGTATTCCAGTCAATAGTTACACCAGTTTTTGTGAAATTTAAGTAACCCGACTGCCAAATTTGATCATTGAATTTGTTGACTGCTTTTAAATATGGGTTATAAGAATAGTAATCAGGTTGTCTACTGTTCATTAGTGATGAGTTTAAATATACTGCACCATCTGCTAACTGTTCTCGAGTAGACTCAAAGTCTTGATCACTTTTAGCGAGTGATTCTCCTTTTTCAAGTGAACGAATGAAAGACATAGTAATTTTTGGTTTATGTGATTCCTTCACGCTATCTAAAATCTGATCATATTTCATATACATATCTTCTTCCTGAGAATCGTAGTACGCTTCGTATTCATCATCATAATTATAAGAAGTATCCTCCTCGTATGCCTCATCTTCAACTATAATTTCAATATCCTCATCATAATTTTCCTCATCTATGATTTCTTCTTCAGCTTCAATTTCCTCGGGCGGTGGTAGATCCATATATTCTTCAGTATAATCATACTCCTCATGTTCATAATTTTCCCAGTCATTCCATTTGTATCTGTACGGACGCTCCCAATTATTTGCATCAAAAATACTATCTGTAATATCTTCAAAATAATTTAGTTTCCATTTTAAATCAATCAATACAAAAGTGTTGTTTTTTAGTAGTGCTAGTTTATATTCATCAAAAGCATATCCTTTATCTTTTAGAGATTGTTGAAAGTCATTTGGCACAACATCATTTGAAAGAAATGATTGTTTATCTTTAAGTCGAATTGATACGCCAGTAAAATCATAAAATTCTCTTAAACCCGCAAAAGCATGAATTGAGCTAGAAAAATCGACTCCTATATCTTCAATCGCTAGGTTCTCTTTATTTGATCCAGTGATTTTTCTCACAATTTGTTGTACGAAAGGGTATTCATTCATATCCTTTACAGGCATCGATTTAACGATCCGTCCTAAATCAGCAGAAAATACAAAATAAGTTGAATCTGGAATTATTACTTCAGTCTTGTTTTGACAAAAAACGGTTTGTGCAAGAAATATAAAGGTTAAAGCACTTAGTATTATTGGTTTCATCTTAACTATTTTTTGATAAAAATACAACATTCTGAAATAAGCATCTGCGAGAAAGACTATATTTAATTCACAAAACATTTAAATTGCCCCACTTTATAGCATTGAAGATAAATTTCAAAAAAATATCAAAAAAATTTAAAAGAAGCCAACCTTTTAAAATTTCATTACGTCTGTGATTATGCTAGTCGGGTTTGTTGAAGGGGTTCGATAATACATCGCACTAGTAATCTTGCAGAATTAGACTCAGAAAAAACTTCTACCTCGAAGCAGGGATCAACGCTTCACCATAAGTTTTTTTTGAGTCTTTTTTATTTAGTTATTTTTTTAGCATTATTATAAAAAACCTTATTTTTACCACAACTAATAACAAAACTCTATTTTTATGAAAACACTATTATCTATTTGTTTACTTGGAATGTTTTATTCTGTAGGTTTTTCTCAACAACAATTACAAAACGGAGATTTTGAATCTTGGGAAGATTCGGGTACAGCCGAGCACGAGCCAACAAACTGGAGTTCATTAAAAACTTCGGATAACGGTACAATCTCTGGTTCAGCTCCTGAGGTATTGTCACAAGATGTTGGAAGGGGTGGAGGATTTTGCGCCAAACTTGAGGTGAAATCAGTTTTTACTATTGCTGCAAATGGCATTCTAACAAACGGAAGAGTTCATGGCGATTTTGATCCTGAAAACGGTTATGTTTTTACTGATGCAGGCGACGCAAGATGGCATACTGAATTTACAGATAGACCAGATAGTATTGTGGGCTGGTATAAGTACGCACCCGAAAACGGCGACAAAGGTAAAATTGAAATTATTTTACACACCGACCAAGGGAGTCTTCCATACAATGGCACCCAAGCAAATATGATTGCTCGTTCTAAATTTGAATTTACTACTGCTCAAGCAAATTGGACAAGGTTTTCAAAAGCATTCAGTTATGTAAGCACAGATGATCCTGAGTACGTTTTAACTACTATAACTTCTGGAGATAGTACAATCTCAGAAGAGGGAAGTACATTATGGATAGATGATTTAAGTTTGGTTTACAACGAAGACTCAACGAATAACCTTGAAAATTATAAGCAAACTGAAATTGCAATTAATGGGTCTAATGGATATCTATATTTTGATGTCCAAGACAACTCGACAGCATATACTGTATGCGATATGACAGGGAAAATCATTCAAAATGGAGATGCCAAAGCAAAAGTTCCGTTTGAGCACAATAGTGGGATTTATTTTATTCGTGTCGATACAGCAACTTCATCATTTACAAAAAAACTTTACATTAATTAAAGGTATTCAGCTCAATGCGGTTAGGTTTATTCGCTTTTATTATAGCTATTTCACAATTCCTATCTGCTCAAGAAGGAACTTTAATTGGTAAGGTCACTGACGAAAATAACGAAGCACTAATTGGTGCTTCTGTTATTTATCGGGGTGATGTTACTATTGGTGCTTCTACAGATACTGAAGGTAATTATTCTTTGAAACTCCCTGTTGGAGAACGAAAAATTATTTGTCGATTCACCAACAAAATTTCGGATACATTTACTATTGACATTAAGGAAAACCAATTAATTGAAAAAGATATTGTCTTAAAAAATTATGATGATGTCTTACAGTTAGATGAAGTTGAAGTTCGCGTTGGTAAATTTGATAAGAGACCTGAAGACATTACCGTTTCCCTTGAAATTATAAAACCAGAATTGATTGAAGATAAAAACACAAGAAGTGTCGAAACTATTTTAGATCAAACGCCAGGGTTAAACATTATGGATGGCGAACCGCAAATACGTGGAGGAAGTGGATTTACGTTTGGTGTAGGAAGTAAAGTCGCTGTTATTGTTGACGATATGCCATTACTTTCCGGAGATGCTGGCCGTCCTGAATGGAGCTTTATTCCTGTTGAAAACATAAAACAAATTGAAGTCGTAAAAGGTGCGGGGTCTGTTTTATCTGGAAGTTCAGCGCTTTCAGGGGCAATTCACATTCGCACCAAGTATCCGACGAATAAACCTTTAACTAAAGTAAATTTATATTCAGGTTTTTATAGTTTTCCTAGAGATACAGCGCAAAGGTGGAAAGAAAATCCTTCTTTGATTTCTGGAGCAAATTTTCTTCACTCTCGAAAAATTGGGAATTGGGACTTAGTTTTGGGTGGAAATGTAAATTACGATGAAGGATTTATTGGACCTCCTGTTCAAGATCCATATATTGAGCAAAGTTACCCCGATACCATTTCAAATTTCTCAAACGAACAAATGCGGTCTAAACGTGCGCGATTCAATTTTAATCTGCGCCACAGGTCAAAGAAAATGCGCGGCTTGTCTTATGGTTTAAATGGAAACGGAATGCTAAGTGAGTCTCCGATGGTTTTTGCTTGGTTAAACGACACTTCTGGACTTTATACAGGGTATCCTGGAGCTGTTTTCCTTCAAAAGCAAACAATATTTAATTTAGATCCATATTTAGATATGAATTTGGAGTCTGGTTCAACCCACAAATTGCGTGGAAGGTTTTTATATACTAATAATGACATCACAGCCAATCAGTCTAATCAATCTTTACTTTACTACGGAGATTATCAATTTCAACGCTCCTATAAACAGCTTGCAGATTTAGAATTCATTGGTGGTTTGGCAGGGACGTATACAGATTCATACGCAGAACTCTATGCGGGATCAGGAACTCCAGAAAACACGCTCTTAAATATTTCAGGATATGGCCAGCTGGAAAAGAAGTTTTTAGAAATTATAAACTTGTCTGTAGGGGGAAGACTTGAATATTATGAATTAAATGATACCGTTACCGATGCCAAACCTATTTTTAGAGCTGGTGGGAACATCAAACTCCACCAAGAAACTTATTTGAGAATGTCTTATGGTCAGGGCTACCGTTTTCCAACAATTACAGAGCGGTTTATTCAAACGGGGATAGGTAATTTTGGTGTTTTCCCAAATCCTGAATTAAAGCCAGAAACCTCATCGAATAGCGAAGTTGGAATTAAACAAGGACTGAAATTCGGAAAGCTATTTGGCTATCTTGATGTTGCTGGATTTTGGCAGGAATACGACAACACCATCGAATATTTGTTTGGCTTTTGGGATTTAGATTCACCGACAGGTGCTGGGTTTAAATTTCTCAACACAGGTCGGTCAAGAATAATGGGAATAGATGTTTCTTTTTCTGGAAAAGCCAAAGTCAATAAAAACAATGAAATAACGTTTATTGCGGGCTACAATTACATCGTCCCAAAAACATTAAATCCAGATTTAATTTATGCAGTTGATAGTCACCCCGTAAATCCAAAAGAATATACTTATAACAACACCTCATTAAATCCAAATGGTAATATCTTAAAATATCGTTTTTTGCATAATGTAAAAGCTGACGTTTCATGGACTTTTAGAAAAAAACTATCTATTGGATTTTCCGCTAAGTACTTTAGTAAAATGGAAAACATGGACGGAGTAATTGCTGAATTTGAAGAAACAACTGAAACAATTAGTACTATTCAGAATATCCGTTATATGGATTATTTTGAAGCAAACAACAACGGAAACTGGATTTTAGATGCACGTATCAGTTATGCCATAAGTGAAATACACAAAATTGCATTGATCGGATCTAACATCACAAATAATATGTACTCGCTTCGCCCCTTAAAAATGGAAGCTCCCAGATCGATAATGTTACAGTATAGTTTTAAGTTGGGAGGGGGTTAATTCGTTTATTCCACAAGCTTCAGTGAATACAAAACAGCCTGAATTCTTCTTAAATCATAGCTTTGTGACATAGTTGGTGGAGCATCTAGATAACCGCTAATAGCAACGATTTTATTTCTTTTTGGATGAAGAAAATGAAAGCTCCAGAACTTTCCTCCAGAAGGTTCCATCCTACCTGTAAACTTATAAAGTCCTCTAAACTGATAACCAACAACATCTCCAATTTTTAATCGCTCATGAACAGGAAGTACTGCGGGATGATCTTGCGTTCCCATATAAACACCTTCTATTTCGTGTTTTGCATAATGCTTTAAAATAGTGTCCCTTGCTCGCATTAAATAATCAGGCATTAATTGTGAGGAATCCTTATAATTATATTGCCAAATCATAATTCCGCTTTGAATAAAGTTTGCTTTTGAACTGTTGTATCCACCACCCGCTTTCATGTCCATTTGCCTTGAACGATCGGGAAATAAGAGGTGTGCATATTGATTGTCCTTTCTTTCAAATCTCGCTTCTGCTGGAATATCTAACTCAATACCAAATTGCTTGCGAAGTAACTTTTTGGCTGTGGTATTATTGTCTTTTTTATGGCGCAAATACTCTCTTTTCCATTCTTGTTTGTCGTAAATTTCGAAAAGTTCAGGAAGTTTTAATTCAAGTAATGCGTATAAATCATTCATATTGTTTGCTCTAAACTCAGCTAGTAACTGGGTCTTAGCATAATAATTTTTCTTTAACAACAGCTTAGGATCACCTTTAGGGATAGAAGAGTCAATTTCTAATAACATCAAATTTCTCAACTTCTTTGATCCTTCTTCAAATTCCTGAGGAGAGCGTGTATAAATTTCAAATTTCTTTTCTAAAGGATAGTAAGGTTTAATTTGCTTACCAAAAACTGTATCTATTAAAGATATAACTTCATCTGTTAATACCGTGTTTTTACTAATAATGACTAACTGACCAGGCTTACCAGTATATTGAGAAATTGATTTCCCATCAATTACACCTTCCGTTTTTTTTGTGGATTTAGGATTAGTGGATTTACCGCCTTTCTCTTTATTTGATTCTGATTCTTCACCACAAGAAAACAACATAGAAATAAATATAATTAAGCCCAGAAATTTTTTCATAAACATTACATTAGATTAATAATTTAAATAAAACTCCTTCAAAAGTAAGGAAAAAATAAAGTCTCCATTTTTATTACGATGTTTAAGTCAAGGCAAACTTATACTTTTGGTTCTACCACGAATTTAGTGGAATCTTACAATTCAACTATAATTTACACATGTACCTAGAGATTCTGTAATGTTTTTTCAGGCATTAAGACATATATAACTTATTTATTTAAAATATAGTAGAACTCTTTTTTATTATTTTCAGTTCTTATGAGTGCTCGTGAGCACTTACAATTTTTAGCGCTGGCATTCATGCCAGTGATTAAAAATTGAATCTCAACCCCTGAGTGCTGTAAGTACGACATATAACGCATTGGTTACTATTGATATGTGCGAAAATTTTGATCAGGTATTCGCTTCGATAATGGGATATCTGATCACTATAATTCATGTTGCTTACGTTTCTTGAGTCGTGTCTACGACACTTTATATCGTGGTGTAGTTTTCCTCTGCCCCAGCATAAATACTGGGGTTAAAAATTGTAAGTGCCTACAGCACTTTAGATGTTAAGATAGGGATATATTACTTCCCTATTAAAATTATAGTAGAGCTAAAAGTATAAGTTTGCCCTAATGGTTAAGTCTATTGAGTTTATTTCACTCTAATTTTTTGACCGATTTTTAAATCTGCAGAATTTATGCCAGGATTTAGACTTTCCAATTCACTAATGGTGGTTCCATATTTATTGGCTATTTTCCATAAGCTGTCTCCAGAACTTACTTTATAAATTGTTCCTTCAGTAGGAGTTGGAATTGGCTTATCTGAAGAAGGTTTTTTTGCTTCTTTTGAAGATGAAGAACTGTATTTAGCCTTATCCGCTCCATAAATAACAAGTTTTTGACCGACTCTTAAGCGCGTTGAGTACATATTATTCCAATCCATGAGTTTGCGAACAGAAGTGTTGTACCTTTCTGCGATTACGCCTAAACTTTCACCAGAATGAACCGTGTGCGTGATAGATTCTCTTTCTATTTCTTCTTTTATTTCTTCTGCAGCAACACTATATATCAAAGAGTCAAGCGCATAAATACTATCTTCCATCTCTATCCATTTACCAACATAAGTCACTGGAATAGTAATGCATTTATGCTTGTCATGTTTTGGAATATAAGATGTTTTATAGATTGGATTTAAGGATTTAATTGATTCAATATCCCACCCAATTAAACTATCAATGACCAGCATGTGGAGTCCTTGTCTTAGACAAACAGTATCTGTCTCAAAATCATTAATCACAGGGATTCTTGGTCTTACATTGTGCTCAGCATGATAAGTAATCATATATGACATCGCAATAAAATTCGGTACATATCCTTGGGTTTCACGTGGTAAATAAGGTCTGATTTCCCAGTAGGTCATTTTCCCGCCAGAGCGTCGAATTGCTTTATTAACATTTCCTGGTCCTGCGTTATATGCTGCTAAAGCCATATTCCAATCATCGTACATGCTGTATAAATGTTTGAGATAACGGCAAGCAGCTTCTGTTGCTAACTCGGGATCCATACGCTCATCAAAATATGAATTTTGATTCAGTCCGTACATTTTACCTGTGCGATACATAAATTGCCATAAGCCCAAAGCACCAGCACGCGACTTAACTTGTGGTCTCAAGCCGCTTTCTATCACCGATAAATATTTTAACTCAATTG
The DNA here is from genome assembly GCA_040882265.1 of Brumimicrobium sp. Classification (GTDB taxonomy): domain Bacteria; phylum Bacteroidota; class Bacteroidia; order Flavobacteriales_D; family Crocinitomicaceae; genus Brumimicrobium. Next base: position 10,281 of record JBBEBO010000065.1, read on the forward strand.
GCATGTTGTGTTTTGCCAATTTTTCTTCAAACATATTGAAATACAATGCAGACCTTCCAATGACTACACTTGTAAAGCGTCTTCTATTTCTTGAAAAATAATCGATTGTAGAGAGCACAGCTTTATTGCAGTCCAATTGAAATGGGCTCATTTCATTCATCTTGCTTAATCTAGCGCAATAAGTAGAATCAGAAAACTTTGGAACGTCTTCTTCAGTATAATTCAACGAAGTGATGATGGAGTCAGTTCTTCTATCTACAGAAGTGTTTTTTTTATAATATCCATTTAAAGTAGACTCTACAACTTTAAGAAACCTTTCGTATTCAATAACTTCATTTTTCGATGAATCTTTTGAACCATTAGAGGTTGTATCAGTTTGCCCTACAGCCAAAAAAGCTTGCAAGAAAACTAAAAAAAGTAAATATTTATTCCACTGTTTATTTCTTATCATCTAACAAAAATCCATTAAAAATGATGAAGCATTAATTAAGTCTTTTTCTTTAAAGTGACTTCCAATCAGTTGTAAACCGAAAGGCATTCCATTAGAATGTTTTCCAATCGGCAAAGAAATAGCAGGATTACCCGACAAGTTCGCCTGTACCGTAAAAATATCTTGTAAGTACATTTGGATAGGGTCTGTTACTGCATTTAGTTGGAAAGCAGTTGTTGGAGTTGTTGGAAGTAAAATAACATCATTCTGTGACAAAATCTCATTTGTTCTGTCTTGAATTAATCGACGTACTTTTTGAGCCTTTGAATAATATGCGTCGTAATAACCATGAGACAACACAAACGTCCCCGTCATAATTCTACGCTTTACCTCTACTCCAAAGCCTTCAGTTCTTGATTTCACATACGTCTCTTCAACGCCTTTCGCGTCTTGACTTCTGTATCCATAGTGGACTCCATCGAAGCGCGCTAAGTTTGAAGAAGCTTCTGCTGTAGTCAACACATAATATGTTGGCACCATGTGCTCTAAATAAGAAAAAGATACCGGAATTAATTCATGACCATCAGAACGTAAGCAATTTACCAATTGTTCTATTCGCGCTTTGATTTCTGAGTCAATTCCATCTCTATCTAATGTTTCTTTTATGTAAGCTATTTTAAGTTTTCTCTTTAAAGGCTCTGGAGATAGGTTTGGAACTTCTTTCGAAGAAACTGTGCTATCAAATTCATCTTTTCCAGCAATCACCTCAGTTACAAGTGCAATGTCTTCTATTGAATTTGCAAATGGACCAATTTGATCAAATGAAGAAGCGTAAGCGATCAAACCATAACGGCTCACTCGACCATAAGTAGGTTTAAAACCAATCGTTCCAGTAAAAGAAGCTGGTTGGCGTATAGATCCACCTGTATCACTGCCTAGTGTGACTGTACACAGCCTAGCAGCCACAGCCGTTGCACTTCCTCCTGAAGAACCACCTGGTACATAATCTTCATTCACTGCATTTCTAACAGGTCCAAAAGCAGATTTTTCAGAAGAACTTCCCATTGCAAATTCATCACAATTTAAGCGACCAACAATTATTGCATCTTCTGCTAAAAGTCTTTCTACAACAGTTGCAGAATAAAGAGATTCAAACCCTTCTAGAATTTTAGATCCAGCAGATACGCGATGTTTTTTATAACAAATATTATCTTTTATACCAATGACCATTCCCGCAAGTTTACCTGCAGAGCCATTGCGCAACTTCTCGTCTACTTCAATTGCTTTTTCTTTAGCCGAATCTTCAAAAACCTCCAAAAAAGCATTTAAATCCTTACGGTCTTCAATGTTTTTTAGATAATTATTGAGAATATCTTGAACTGACAACCCCTTTTCAAGAGCAGCCTTAACGTCAGCAAATGTATTATACATGGATAAGCGATTTATGAACTACTTCTTTTCGTCTTCTTTCGTTGAATCATCGTTCTTTGTTGCATCTTTAAACTCTTTCATTCCTTTCCCTAATCCTTTCATTAGTTCAGGTATTTTTCTTCCACCAAAGAGCAATAATACAACTACAATAATCAACACGACTTGTAATCCTCCAGGAATTCCTAAAATCATTTTAATTCAAATTAAATTTCGTACAAAGTTACGTATTATTCAATTAATCCCAACGATATATATTTAAAGTTTGGGAATAATTAAAAGTGACGAGTGACAGAGTGACGTCGATGAGGCGAGCACATCTTAGTGACGAATTTGTGTAGCACAAGGATTGCGTAGTTTAAAATTCAAATGAACCACTTCATACGCCCTACAAATTCGTCACTAAAAGCCTAACAAGGCTTGTCGTAACTCTGTCGCTCGTCACTAAAATACCTGCAAACAAAGTTGTTTTAACCTTTATGGTTTCATCGTGTTAATTTAATAAGAACTACAACTTAAGGTGTAAAAGTTTAAAAACTCTTGCCTTCATAAGCCTTCATAAATAACCCTTTCTTTTTTTGCATTGCCAAAAAAAAGAAACAAAAAAACGCTAGACCTTATTAAATTTTTCACTTAAACTCGCTTTCCGAATCTACTAGGACTAATACGAGTTGTTATCATTCGTCACTAAAAGCCTAACAAGGATTGTCGTCACTCTGTCACTCGTCACTAAAATCCCTGCAAACAAAGTTGTTTTAACCTTTATGGTTTCATCGTGTTAATTTAATAAGAACTACAACTTAAGGTGTAAAAGTTTAAAAACTCTTGCCTTCATAAGCCTTCATAAATAACCCTTTCTTTTTTTGCATTGCCAAAAAAAAGAAACAAAAAAACGCTAGACCTTATTAAATTTTTCAAGCCTCCACTCCTAAATAGCGATGACATCGGTGATCTCCTCCGCAAGCTACGGAGCTTCCTCAATCATTCGCGCTATTCAGTTCGATCCAACTTAAAAAATTTAAAATGGCCATCCTATATAATCAACTAATGGCTAAAATAGTTCCTTAACCACCAATCTATTTTTTCACTTAAACTCGCTTTCCGAATCTACCAGAACTAATACGAGTTGTTGTCATTCGTCACTAAAAGCCTAACAAGGCTTGTCGTCACTCTGTCACTCGTCACTAAAATCCCTGCAAACAAAGTTGTTTTTAAAAAAGTGCTATTACCTTTGTAAAAAAGCTATTCATGAAAATAGGCATTATAGGAGGTGGAGCAGCAGGGTTTTTTGCTGCAATTCACACCAAAGAAAATTTTCCAGATGCGGAAGTTACAATTCTTGAAAAATCTAAAAAGCTCCTATCTAAAGTAAAAGTTTCTGGTGGCGGTCGGTGTAATGTTACCAATGCATGTAGTTCAATTGCGGAATTAAGTAAAGCCTATCCTCGTGGGGGAAAACAACTCAAAAAGTTATTTCCCGAATTCAACACAAAGCACACGCAAGATTGGTTCGAAGCTAGAAATGCACCACTTGTAACCCAAGAAGATCAATGTATTTTCCCCGAGTCGCAAGATTCTCAAACGATAATAGATTGTTTTTTAAATGAAGCATCTCGTTTGGGCATTTTTATTAAGACAAGTATTCCTATCTCAGAAATAATTCCGTTGGAAAAAGGTTTTCAAGTAAAAACGGCTACCGATGATGTTTTTGAATACGATAAACTCATCATTGCGACAGGTGGTTCACCAAAAAGAAGTGGTTTGGAGTGGCTTGAAAAACTGGGACATAAAATTGAAAACCCTGTTCCTTCTCTCTTTACATTTAATATGCCCAACGAACCCATTAAAAAACTCATGGGTGTAGTGGTTGAAAATGCTGTTACGCGAATTAAAGGAGAAAAACTTACTGCTTCGGGTCCGCTTTTGGTAACGCACTGGGGAATGAGTGGCCCGGCTATTTTAGTGCTTTCTGCATTTGGTGCTCGACTATTATCAGAAAAAGATTATCACTTTGAAATACAAGTAAATTGGGTAAATGAACTCAATCAAAACGTGGTTTATGAAGAATTAAATTCCCTGTGTAAAACACATGAGAACAAACAACTTCAAAACATTAGACCATATTATATACCTACAAGATTGTGGCACTTTTTGTTGAATAAAGTAGAATTACCTTTGGATAAAAAATGGGGTGATATCGGGAAAAAAGGCGTCAACAAGTTATTAAATATACTCACAAATGATGCGTATCAAGTTAAAGGCAAAACTACCTTTAAGGAAGAGTTTGTTACGTGTGGCGGGGTTAGTTTGGAAAGTGTAAACATGAAAACGATGGAAAGTAAAGTTTGCCCCAACCTCTTTTTTGCTGGTGAAGTACTCGATATTGATGCTATTACTGGAGGTTATAACTTTCAAGCCGCTTGGACTACTGGGTTTATTGCTGGGAAGTTGGGTAGTAAAAATCTTTGAGCCTATATGTTCATAGCGTTTTAGTCTTCACTCTTCATCCACCAAGCGAATCACCTTACCATATCTTGGCTCGAATTTATATTTTCTTAAATTAACCGACTGCTTTTCTGATGAAGAATTTAATTTTAGTTGAAGCTCTAAGGTTTCTGATCTTTCATTCTCAATTGACTCGGGCACTTCAGTTAGATCAATTTCAAGGTGGCTTTTATAATAGCCTGCTTTAACTACTTTTAGCTTATAAAACTCCCCAGATGGTAAATAAAAAGTAGATTTTTTTCGATTTGATTTGATTTCAAACGCAATGTCTTCAGTAGTCATAATAATTGTTTTGAATCGTTTTAGCGATTCTCCTTTTTGATTTTTTGGCTCAATTGTTACTTCTAAAAATTTTTCTTGACTCTGTGCTGTAGTAAGTGTGAAAAATATCAATCCTATAAAAAACCATCTCATGTTGCAAAGTTATGATTAAAGTTGTGGTTAGAATGTGAATAATTGCTAAAACGGGTTTACCTGGATTATTTTGAGGTTCTGGAGAACACTTGTTTTTGTTCTTTTAGTTATTTTGTATAAATATTTACTCGTTTTAACCTGCAGTCTCAAAAGTTGTGGCGAGGACATTTTACAGCGTGCTATTATTGCTATTTTATCGAGTAAGCGAACCATAACATTTATAAAACCAGCATGCCGTAAAGAATACTTTTTGTCACGATTTTTTACTCAAAAAATCACGCCAAAAAGGGGGTGACTATAATTTCTAACCGTGGGCTTGTGCTGTGCCCACGGTTAAGCATATGAGACCTTTACAAGGCTTTCGTACTCCAGTTTCACAACATTTGTTGGATAACTCTAAGCCTAATCGAATAACAACTTCCAGTGGGAATAAACAGGGTGGAACCACTTAGGATTTCCCCAAAACTTTTGAGACTGATCCGTTTTAAGTAATGTTAGAACCCTGAAAGGGTGACATATACCAACGATGGGCAAGCAAAGCCCGTCGTTAAACTACTAACGAAGTAACATAAGCTCTGAAGGAGCGACATACTAACCCGCAAATTTGGTAAATTTAACCTCTGCATATCTTAGATGATTGGGTCGGATATGAGTATAATTAATAATTCAGACTAAACCCGAACTCCTATTACTAAAATATCATCTAAATTTTCAACTTCTCCTTTCCATTCATTAAAGGCTGCAACCAAATGTCTTTTTTGCTGTTCCATATCAAAATGGTGAATTTCCAATAGTGTTTTCTTAAACCTTTTGGTACCAAACTTCTTGTTTTTCGGCCCACCAAATTGATCAATATAGCCATCAGAAAAAGAATAAATAACATCACCCTCATTTACTGGTAAAGTGTGAGAAGTGAATGTAAGAGAAGAGAATTTACCATACAAACCAATCGGGTGGCGATCTCCTTTTACTTCAATTAAAACTTTATCCTTTATTTCTTCTAACTCGAGTGTTTTTATGTCTTTTTTATGAGCATCCCATTGCTTTAAATTTTCTTTGGATGTGATAATAATGATGGAGTTCTTAGCACCAGCAAAATACAGTTTTTTAGCTTTTCTATTTAAACCACACAAAGTTAAGTCCATTCCATCTCTAATCGGGACGCCTTTTTTATTTAATTCATTTATTCTAAGCGATTTAAATATTCCTTTATTTAGGAAATCAAGTGCTTCACCAGGAGTATTTATCGATTCAATTTTTGTACTCTGCATAAGGTAATTATTACCTAAAAAGCTCATAAAAGCACCTGGAACTCCATGACCCGTACAGTCAACTGCAGCAAACAAATCTATAACATCTCCATTTTTTGTAGTCACTTTTTCTACGAAGTAAAAGTCACCACTTACTATATCACGAGGAACATAAAACACAAATGAATCAGGTAAAATTTCTTTCACACTTTCATCTGTAGGTAAAATAGCTTCTTGAATTCTTTGCGCATATTTAATGCTATCTAAGATATCTTGATGTTGTGTTTCAATTTTTTTCTTTTGTTCGTCTACTTTTTTTGCCCTTTGCTCAACAAGGACTTCTAAATTTGACAGCGCTTCTTCTTGTGCTTTTTCCTTTTCTTCTTGTAGTTCTTTATACTTCTGAGCCATTGAAACGCTTAATGCTAATATTTCAAGGCCAGAGCCGATTTTTAATGCCATTTCAGATATTCGAGCATCTCCCATTATACCTAAGTTTCCTAAAATAAAGACAACAGCACCAGCAATTAAAATAATAAATCCTAAAGAAAAAGCTGTATTAACAGCATAGCCTTTTCGTCGTAATTTAAAAATTGCATATATAATAGAAACCGTTCCAACCAAACTTAAAACATTGATAACTGGATATGATATCGCATGTAAAGAACCTTTTGTTAAACTCATTATAGTAATAATGCTTAACCCGATGAGGATTACATTAAAATATTTATTCCAAGATGGACTCCTTTCTTTGATTTTCAAAAATGCTGTAGCATAAAGAATTACAAAAAACACTGTTCCTGCTGCTGATAATAGAACACTGTTATTTGCCCAATAAGTTTGATTTGGAAAGATGTACTGAAAAGTAAAACCTTCTAAACTAAACTGTAATAAAAATTGAAAAAGAACATATAAAATGTAGTATAAAAAGGAAATATCCCTCAAAAGAAGATAGAAGAAAAAGAAAATAAACACGACTAAAGCTAAAACACCAAAGTAAAATCCGTGAAACAGTTGTTTTTGGTAATCCTTTTCATGAAACTTTTCCTTTTCCCAGAAAGTAAGTGGTAAATTAATTACTTCTCCATCACTTTCAAGAATCAAATAAAAGTATTTGGTTTCATCAGGATCAAAATTAATTGGGAATATGTTTTTTCTATGCTCGTAATCTTTTTTATCAAAGGATCTTCCGTCACCACTTTTCCATGTTTGGATAATATTTCCTTTTTTAATTTCAAATAAATCCACCCGATCTGTAATTGGTCGAGCGGTTTCAAACATGATTTGTCGGGCTATATCTGCATTTTTAACTTTAAAACGGACAAACCATCGCGATCGATTAAAGTCAATAATCTCAAGAGGCTTCTCCAACTGTTTAAAGTCAAATGTGTCGGTACGAATAATACTTTCTAGACTGACCTCATGCTTAGCATCTTCTAAAACAAATGCCTTATGCGCCAGAGATTTATTTAAGGTGCTGTCATTTAATACAATCTGACCAGTTAGCGGAAATTGTAAAAATCCAATTAATAATATGCACAGCAACTTATACTTCATTCATTCAAAAGTAACCTTTAATTATTATTATAGAACAACAAAATAGCAATGATGTTTATTAAAGATTATTATCCAATAAGTAAATCAAACTAGCAATACTTGCTGCTCCCAAATGTAGCTCCCTCCTATTCACATTTTCAAATACATCGTTATGGTTGTGATGAAAATCATAATACCTCTGACTATCTGGGATAAAACCAAAAAGCGCAATATTTTCGTGGTAATCTTTTAGAGGAGAAATATCAACTCCGCCATAACCCTTTGATAGATCATGGATATAATACGGTTTAAATAAAGTTTCAAATGATTGCAGCATCTTTATCTGTTTTTCTGAACCATCACAACTAAAGCCTCTTGGTGAAAACCCACCGCGATCACTTTCAATTGCAGCAATGTGTTTTTCATTTGCATCTGATGAATATTTCGCATAAGATTTACCCCCTTTATTACCGTTTTCTTCATTCATAAAAAAGACCACTCGTATTGTATGTTTTGGGTTATAATTTTGTGTGCGCAAAAGCCTTACAGCTTCCATTGAATGCACAATTCCTGCGCCATCGTCGTGAGCTCCTTCACCAACATCCCAAGAATCAAGGTGACCACCAACAGTTATTATTTCGTCTGGTTTTAATTTTCCTTTTATTTCTCCAATAACATTGTGTGATTTAACATCTGGTAATTTTTTGCAATTCATCTCAAAAACAAAATGAACGGGAGTTTTACTTTCATTAATGGTTTTTTCAAGTTCAGTAGCATTAATTGTTGAAATTGCCGCTGCGGGGATTTTTTTAACGTCATCTTCGTAATTCATCGTTCCCGTATGTGCATGATCGTGTTCACTTAGACTCAAAGAACGTATAACAACTCCAATTGCACCTTTTTTAGCTGCATCGATAGCACCATAACCACGAATTGGATAACACCCACCATAGGCTTTAAATGTATTTATCATTTTTTGATCCATGGGTTGCGAAATGAAGACAATTTTACCTTCAATTTCTTTTCTGTCTGCAGATTGTATCGCATCTCTGTTTTCGAACATAACAATCTCCCCACTCATAGTTCCACCTGTCCCAATTGAGCCTCCCAACGCTAAAATATTTACTTTATGTAACGTATTGTCATTGGTTTTATACCAACCCTCTTCTTTTGTGCCTCTCACCCAATGTGGAACAGTAATTTCTTGCAAATAAACGGTGTCAAAATCATAGGACTCCAACCTGTGTTTACCCCAGTGAATCGCCATCTCAGCGGAAGCAGATCCAGTTAAACGAGCCCCTACATCTTTACACAAACTCCGTAAATCTTCGTAAGCTTTTCCATTCTCAAGTGATTCATTAAAAAGCTTCTTTAACATTAAGCTATCCTTTTGATAATCGGACTGTCCAAAAGAAAGCAGTGACCCAAATAAAAATGCTATTATTAAAATTTTATTCATCTATCTATATTTTCTAACAACTAAACGTTTGATGATATGAAAGTACAAATTTAAAAATGTAACACTGAGTATCCGCTTTAAAAAAACGTATAACCATTTTATTTATGTCAAAGCAAACGCATTTATAATCTAAATATCGAAAAGAGAGCATTTTGTCACGATTTTTGAAGCAAAAAGTCGTGCCAAAATAAGATCTTCCTCATTCTTCTTTAACCACGGGTTAAAACCCGTGGCAAAAGAACCTTTGGTTTTATTAAATCAAACTAAAAAGGAAGTTTAAATGCGTTTGCCATGCTATTTATATAGGTTAACTATAGATTTTTGGGTAATTTTGCATACAATACAAAAACACAATTCGTGAAAAACTCTATTCGTCGTATACTTCATTTCATTCTTATACTCGTTTCGTTAGTATCAGCTTCATTTATTGTTTTTTATTACTGGACAGCTAGTAATATAAACGACTTAAGGGAATTACCAACAGTCCTTTTAACGTATATCATCTTCTTTATTTTGGCTCAGTTAATTAAGCGTTATGTAAAAAAGCAAATGAAATGGTACGACTGGATTTATTACTTAGGACTTATTGCTATTCTAATACCACTCCCCCTCTTTTTCTCAAGTGGAGAATGGATGTTTTCAGTAACTAAGTATGGGTCTTTGCTTTTATTTATACCCTCAGTTATCGAATTGTTTGTGCTTGTTGCAAAAGGAAAAAGCAATTAAGTATACCCTAATAATTTCAAATACTGCTCTGCTGTTTGTTCTTCTGAAAAGAGTTCCGTTGTGATTTTTCCTTCCTCATTTCGTTGAATCAAAATATGTCTTGGCTCTGGAATAAGACAATGCTTCAAACCACCGTATCCACCAATATTTTCCTGATATGCTCCTGTATTAAAAAAACCTATGTATAACGGTTTATCCTTTTTAAATTTTGGTAAATAAATCGCATTAGAATGTTGCTCAGAATTGTAATAATCATCACTATCGCAAGTTAAACCGCCCAATAGTACGCGTTCATAATTATCGTTCCATCCATTGATTGGAAGCATAACAAACCGTTGATTAATCGCCCAAGTGTCGGGTAGATTAGTCATAAAAGAACTGTCAATCATGTTCCATTTTTCACGGTCATTTTGTTGCTTTTGGTCTAAAACTTTAAATAAAGCTCCTCCACATTCGCCTACAGTAAAAGAACCAAATTCAGTATATAAGTTTGGATCTGGAATTTTTAATTCTTTGCAAACTATTTTTACCTGAGACACAATTTCTTGAACCATATACTCGTAATCATAGTCAAAACCAAGTGATTTTTTGATCGGAAATCCCCCTCCAATATTCAGTGAGTCTAATTCTGGACAAATTGCTTTAAGTTCACCGTAGACACGTAAAGACTTTGTAAGTTCATTCCAGTAATAAGCACTATCCTGTATTCCTGTATTAATAAAAAAGTGAAGCATTTTTAACTCCACCTTTGGATTGTTTTTAATTTGTTCATTATAGAAAGGAACAATGTTTCGATATCTCAGACCTAATCTAGAAGTATAGAATTCAAACTTAGGATCTTCTTCAGAAGCAATACGAATCCCAACTTTAATTTTTTTATTCACCAAACTCGTTAACTTCTCGAGTTCATCGTAATTATCAATAATTGGAATCACCTCCACGAAATCTCGATTGATTAAATCTGCAATTCCGTGAATATATCGATCTTGCTTAAATCCATTACAAATAATCTGCTCTTTACCAGTGAGTTTCCCTTCGTCTATGAGGTGATTAACAATATCCAAATCATATGAAGAAGACGTCTCAATATTAACGTCGTTTTTTAAAACTTCATCCATTACAAAGGAAAAATGAGAGCTTTTGGTACAATATGAATAATTGTACGTCCCATTGTAACCAATTGCATTGATTGTATCTCTAAACCAACCCTTGCATCGCTGAATATTGTTTGATATCTGAGGTAAATAATTGAATTTTAAAGGCGTTCCGTATTTTTCAATTAGATCCATCAAATCTATTCCATGAAACAATAGTTTGTCGTCCTCCAATTGAAATTCTCTTTGTGGGAAATCAAAAGTTTGCTCGATTAAATCTATATATTTTGTTCTCATTACCTATTCACTTGTTATTCTACTTTTCATTCGAAAGACAGACATTAATAATATTCCAAAAAGTATTGTTGCAAATACGAGGTGTGCCGTTTGGACAAGACCAGGCATTTTAAAATGTGCTAACAACAAACCTGAAATCAACTCAACTGCTAAGATAAAAAACGTCCAATGTAAAATGTGCAAGCGCTTATCATTTCTTTTAAACCAATACATTCCACCAATTAATATCAAAACCAGCCAAGAAAAGCTCCTGTGAATGAAAAAGGTGAACCCAAAATGTTCACTCCAAGATGCTCTGCCAATTCCAGCTTTACGAAGAAAGTCGATTTCTTCTCTCACTTGTGTACCTAGAAACATTTGAATAAATGTAATCAAAAATATAACAAAGACTAACCAAAAAAACGGTCTTGAAACAAGAATACTTTTACGCTGTGAATTTGATACTAAACGAATTATATACAATTGAATTCCAATAATGACTAACGCTAAAAATAAATGTACTGTTATTGTCCAAGGAACTAAATTTGTGGCTACAACTATAGATCCAAACCAAGCTTGAAAAGCTAATATTACAAGGTTTATTCCACCAAGAAAAATCAATTTCCGTTGTCGATATTTTACCAACATCCAAATAAAAATTAGAAGGACACCATTCCCTGCCAAAAAGCCAAAAAGTCTATTGACATATTCTGTCCATGTTTTTTGAGCATTAAAGTCTTCTTCAATTAAAATTGTTTCATCATTCCGTATTTTGGAAGCGGTTTCGTCCAGTCCTATTCCATCCAAAAGTTTGCAGAACTTTTGTACTTTTTTATCTCTTTTCTCTGCATAAATGTCTTTATAGTTTTCAGGCAGTTGTTCCTGAGCAGTTGGCGGAACCCATTGACCGAAACATTTAGGCCAGTCGGGGCAACCCATTCCGCTTCCTGTGATTCGAACAAAGCTTCCAGCAATCACAACTAAGTATATTAAAACTAGCGTAACCCAATTTACACGGACAAACCAATGGCTGTATTTCATACTCTAAATGTTGTTGCAAAATTAGTGGAGATTTTTGAGTATTTGATGTTGAAATAAAAAAACAATTTATTTCCATATTTCAGCTTGGACAATATTTTCAATTTCAGACTGTTCTTTCTTTCCAAGAAAAGGAAAAAAATCTAAGTTGATAATCAATTCTAGTTCATCAATTGTCACTGCAAATGAAGAAAGTTCTGCTTTAGATGAGTGATTTGAAATCACAAAGCCTATTGTATATGTTTTATCATTATGATAAACTAAAAGCGCCTTATAAAAAGCATCTGGAACACAAATATCGGATTGCCCCAAACGTTTATTTTTATCTGATTCTAATACAGCGCCTGTCACAACCAAAATTGAATCGTATTGAATTGCCCATTTTCTTACTTCACTTTCGAGTCTTTTCCAGACTCCACGGTTACAACTAGGTTCTTGTGGCGTGATATTCGAGTAATAAAATGATTGATTCATACAGTTTTGACTTGAAACCATATCAGCTGCGGGAGCTAAGTGACCTCTGTCGTAGCCACTTTTATAATAATCGTCATCAGTTGCTGAAAATTCAGTATTGAGTTTTGGATCCTCTTTAAAATTATTCTTACGCTGTGACTTTCCTTCGAGATCAGATTTTTTTAACGTATATGCAACCCATCTCGCTTGCTTGCATTCATAATTGTATCCAATTGTTATGCAATCGTGTTCTAATATTATCTCCTTTGTTTCATCAAACTTTTTAGAAGTAACGGAATCATGAAGAAGTAAATTTGAAGCACAGCTTGTTAAAACTAAACTTAAAACACATATAAAAAAGTACGTTTTGTTAAAGAACATAGAATTATTATTGGTCTACTAAACCCTAAATATAATGTTATTGGGAGTTTTCATCATTATCCAATTGCTCTTTCAATTTATAATATTTCTGTTGAATTTCGTTGAGTTGATTTTGTGTGTTCGCCAACCTTTCAAGCGCTGTAATATACTTTGCTTTTAAAGATTCATCGCCAGAAAGATCCATTGACTTTTCATAGTCTTTAAAAAATGTTTTGCGATAATGATCTACTTCTGGAAGGTACCCTGTGATATCAACACCACAAGCTTCTGCAATATTTATAATTTTTTCAGGATCTAAAAACTCTTGCTTTATCCATCTATAAATTGAGGACCTTGCATAACCCGAAATACTAGCAATATCTTCCCATGATTTGCCAGATTTATTTTTTATGGTCAAAATAAACTTACCATGATGATTTACACCTTGTTCCATAGGTTCAAATATAACGGGCTTTTCAGTCTCATAATGTGTCAAAAAAGTGTAAAATGAAAGTAAAATTGTGTCGTTTTTGTTTTATTTGTCTTATTTTGTTCATATATTGGTATGTAAATCTTAAATATCGGACAATGTGGAGTAAAAAAGAACTCAAAAAAATAAGGGAGTTACTTCCAAGGCATAAATATGATTTGATCAACGAGCAACTAAGGTATCAAGGTTTTAAAACCTATTCTAAATCAACTATCGATCAAACATTAAAAGGCAAACACCAAGACCTTATTGTATTACTTACAGCATGTGAAGTGATAAGAAGAGAAAAATTTCTAAAGAAGGAGTAATGTTATCATACTTGACACTTTTAACTATAAAAGACTCGTTTATAAATTCTTACATAAAACATAGCAGAGCCATCAAATGTGTGTTTAAAATAAATTGTGAAATCAACGTAACATTCCTTATTTTTACGTTCATTAATTAATCGACTTTATGCTGATTAACTTTTTATGAAACTACGTTTTTGAACAACACTATAAAAATAACGCTACTTGTAGTCTATTGTTGGATAGGGATATCTATCAGTTCTTCCTTTGCACAATGTGTCAATGTAACTTCACAATTAAATCCTAGTCAAACCGAATTTTGTGGAGCGGGACCATATACAGTCAGCTTCACCAACACAAGTACAGGGCCAAGTGCTGGATCTGTTAATTACGAATGGATTCTTGACGGTACAACCTTCGATAATACAACAGGGTTAGTTGACCCAAATGATATTGTAATAACAAATCCTGGGAGTTATACAGTTGAACTCATCGCTACTGATACCATTCCATGCACAGATACTTTTATTATCGACTTAACAATTTATCCTGCACCAAATGCAAATTTCAACTTTTCACCAGATAATGAATGTGCAGAAACAACCGTAAATTTTAACGATTTGTCCACTGGTACTTTTAGCGGAACTGATTACACATGGGATTTTGGAGACGGAAATACATCAGTAAATCAAAATCCATCACACAATTTCGCAACGGGCGGAACTTATAATGTAACCTTAACACTAGAGAATAATATTGGCTGCACCTCAACACACAGTGAAACCATTACAGTATTAGACATTCCCAATGTTAGCATTTCTGGTGATGATGGTGACGGAAATACCACAAATTGCTTGCTTCCTGGTGATCCAACAACTAGCCAAACCGTCTACTTTTTCAATACAACAACTGGAGCAACAAGTTATTTTTGGGATTTTGGGGATGGAAACACGAGTACTGCTGCAGAACCCTCACATACATACACTACCTATGGTACATTTGACGTTGTTTTTATTGCCACTGGAGCTAATGGCTGTACCTCATCAGACACCTTAGAGGCTGTTTTTGAGCGTTTTGTTTCTGCTTCTTTAAACTTGTCTGCTACAGAGTATAGTGGGTGTGCTCCTTTTGAAATGACAACACTACAAAATAATTCGAATAACGCAAACACTTTTGTATGGGATTTTGGAGATGGAACACCGCCATACACTACAACGAATATTGCTCCTCCAAACCACAATTATACAATACCAGGTACTTACACCATTTCTCTTACTGCTTCCAACAATTGTAACACTGCGAATGCTACAATTAGTCCAATCGTGATTGTGGGAAAACCAGAAACCGAATTTAATCCTTCAATTGCTGACGGGTGCGCACCTGAAACAATCAATTTAAATAATAATTCTACAGGTGCTTCACCAGCAAATGCTTATGATTGGGATATGGGCAATGGGAACACTTATACAAATACTGTAACTCCACCAAGCCAAACTTATGATGAATCAGGTGTATACACTATTACGCTCACCGCTTCAAATGCTTGCGGCGACTCTACAATATCACAAAACATTACCCTAGATACAATACCCATTGCAGAAATTGACGTCGATCCATTAGAGGAATGTTCTCCTGCTACTTTTACTTTTGAAAATTATTCAACTGGAAATATTGATGAGTACAGGTGGTATTTAGATGGAGCACTTTACAGCACAGATTCCATTATAAACCCAATGAATTTTAGCTACCCACCTGGCAACACTCCTGTTGATCATCAAATAGTTTTGAGGGTTTCTAATCAATGTGGGATGACTTATGACACTGTAGACATAACTGTTCATAGACCAACTAATGCACAGTTTACACAAAGCTCAACAAATGTATGCTTAGGTGATGATATTACGTTTACAAATCAAAGCTTGGGAGAAAACTTAACCTATGAATGGGACTTTGGAAACGGTAACACTTCTACAACTGCAGGACCACATACGATAAATTATGCATCACCTGGAACGTACGCTATTCAACTTGTTGCAGACGGATATTGTGGTTCTGACACTGCAGAGCAAACAGTTATTGTTAATCCTTTAACTGTTGCTGATTTTACTCCTCTAGATCCTATTGAAGGATGCTCTCCAATGACAGTGTCTTTTGAAAACAACTCAACTGGAGCAAACTTAAGTTATAACTGGACTGTGGATGGTAATCCTGCAGGTAACACTGAAGACTTGGGGCCATTAAATTTTACAGAAACTCCAGGTAATAATCCAGTAAATTATGACATTGAGTTAACAGTAAATAGTGCTTGTGGAACAGAAACGATGCAAACAACTGTTATTGTTCACCGACCTACTGAAGCAAATATGTCTGTAGTTCCAACCGAAGTTTGTTTAGGAGAAGAGATTACTGCTACAGACCTTTCACTTGGTGAAAACTTAACCTATGAATGGGATTTTGGCGATGGTAATACTTCTACTACTCAAGGGCCTCATGTTTTGAATTACACAAACGACGGTACATTCGATATTCAGTTAATTGCTGACGGATATTGTGGACCAGATACTATTGTGACCCCTGTAACCGTCAACCCTTTTCCAGTAGCAGATTTCTCACCCGACTTACCAGATGGCTGTGTTGCACTTGATATGACATTTACAAACAACTCAACTCCATCAGCAAGTCAAAGTTGGAATTTTGGAGGAAATGCAACTCCTGGAACAAGCACAAATTACAACCCTGGAACAGTAACCTTCCCTACAGTGGGAACAGAAATGATTGTCCTAGAAGTTGAAGAAAACGGTTGTGTTTCAACGGATACAAATTATATTGAAGTTTTCCCACTTCCCGTAATTGATTTTGATCTCACACCTGACGAAGGCTGTTCCGACTTAGAAGTTGTCATCACAAACAACTCTGTCGATAATGGTTTTGAAGATTTCGAATGGGATTTAGGAAACGGATCAAATTTTAATGGATATAACCCACCAGATCAAAATTATATTGCGCTAACAAACGATAGTATTTATGACATACAATTAAATGTAATCAGTGGTAGTGGTTGTGAAGATTCCTTGACTCATCAAGTGACTGTTCACCCAGTACCTGTCGCAAATTTTGATTTTATTGAGGATTCCATTTGTCTTAACACTTCTCTTAGTGTGAATAATTTATCCACCGTGGGAATGAATTATGAATGGGACTATGGGGATGGAAACACTTCAACAGCAGTCAATCCAACACATCAGTATGGTACAGATGGAACTTATATGGTTTCACTAATTGTAAACTCTCCTTTTAATTGTGCAGATACTATTGAAAGAGAAATTACTGTACACCCAATCCCTACACCTCAATTTACTAATACGACAGAATGTTTGGGATATGAAACAATATTTACTGATAATTCTACGGGGAACATCATTGAATGGAGCTGGAATTTTGGTGACGGAAATACTAGCACACAACAAAATCCAGTGTACGAATATGGTTCTGCAGGCACATTCAATACAATCCTCACAATTGAAAATAATTTTAACTGTTTTACATCCATTTCTCAAAATGTAAATGTGAATGATGTTCCTGTAGCAGATTTTTCAGCATCAGAGTTTTGTTTAGGAGATGATACAGAGTTTACGGACTTGACTACAGGTGCTACAACTCAACTTGAATGGGATTTTGATGATGGTTCTCCCGTAAGTAACGACAACAATCCAACAAACATTTTCCCATCAGTCGGTGATTATGATGTACAGCTTGTTGCTTTTGGCGGGAGCGGTTGTTCTGATACAATTGTGCAAACGATAACCATTACAGAAGTTCCTATTGCTGATTTTTCATTTCAAACAGCTTGTACAAATGACACTTCATTTTTCACAGATCTTTCAACTGGAAACCCTGATACTTATGTGTGGGATTTTGGCGATGGAAACACAGACAACACAAACAACCTTAACCCTTCACATGTTTACAATACACCTGGAACTTACAACGTCAATTTAACTGTTGCTTATACTGCTTCAGGATGTTCCAATTCAATTTCTTACTCAGTTGATGCTCACCCTAGAACAGAACCTCAGTTTACTGCAAATACACCGTGTTTTGGAAGTGAAACAGGCTTTTTAGATCAAACAACTAACACACCGACTCTGTGGGAGTGGGATTTTGATGATGGCTCTCCGATTAGCACGGCGCAAAATCCAAATCATGAATATACAGCACCTGGATTATACGATGTATCTCTAATCACAGAAAATGTATTTGGTTGCTCTGATACTGTTATACAAACTGTAGAAGTATTTGAACTCCCTACACCTGGTTTTGAATTTGATACAGTATGTCTCAATGAACCCACAACCTTTGTTGACCAATCAGCCAATGCTGTTGCGTGGGAGTATAATTTTGATGATGGCAACACTAGTACAGACGCAAACCCTTCTCATTTATTTCAAAGTGACGGGACGTACAATGTAGTTCAAGTCGTTACAAATAACGAAGGATGTACAGATACACTAACAAGGGACGTAATTGTACGCCCTAACCCAGAAGCGATTTGGGAGGCTGATACTGCATGTTATTCTTATGTTACTTCCTTTACTGATAATTCAGTTGATGCTGTTTCGTGGCAATGGGAATTGGGAGATGCTGGTGCAACTTCAAATAATCAAAACCCACAACTTATTTATGGGAGTGATGGAACTTTCAGTGTTGAATTAATAGTTGAAAACATATATGGATGTTCAGATACACTTATTGAGGATGTGCTTGTTTTACCCCAACCAGAAGCCGATTTTGAAAATGCAACAGTATGTGCACGAGATGAAGTTGATTTCATCAATAATTCTTTGGGAGCACCAACGCAATACTCTTGGGACTTTGGAGATGGGAGCCCAATTGACAATACCGAAAACCCAACTCATACATTCTCAACTGGTGGAATGTATGATGTGACACTAATTGCTGAAAACGCTGTTGGTTGCGCTGATACACTAGAAGAAACAATAGAAGTATTTACTGTTCCTGATGTGGACTTTGAAGCAGATACTGTTTGCCTATTTGACGTGACAAATTTTACCGACTTATCACAAGATGCAACTCCTCTTTTAAGCTGGGATTGGGATTTTGGCGATGGAAACACTTCCTTTCAACAAAACCCAACTTATATCTATCAGAATTTTGGAGTTTACGATGTTTCTCTAACAGTTACAAATATAAATGGCTGTGATTCTACAATCAATCACGATGTAATTGTATCAGAAGTTCCAGTAGCTGATTTTACAGTTGATACCGACTGTTTTGGAGCACCGACAATATTCACTGATCAATCTACAAACAATCCAGGGATTTGGTTGTGGGATTTTGGAGATGGAAACACATTTAACGGAGGGCCAAATGAAACGCACACCTATGCTAGTCCAGGGAATTACGTTGTTAGTTTAAGTGTTTCCAGTTCAGATTCTGTTTGTAGTGACCAAATGTCACAAGTGATAACAATAGCTCAAGAAGCACAAGCAGATTTTTTTGTGCCAACCCAAACTTGTGCAACTGAGGTATTTAATTTCACCGATAATAGCACTGCAAACCTAGGAACGATAAGTAATTATAATTGGGACATGGGTGATGGCACAAGTTATAATACAGCCAACGGATCTCACAATTATACATCTTCAGGTATTTACGATGTAACTTTAACAATTACAACCACAGACGGTTGTCAAAGTACATACACTGAGTCAATAGAGGTTTTGCCAATTACCGAAGCTAATTTCGACTGGAGTTTAGCATGTGAAAATCAATCGTTATTATTTACAAATACATCAACTGGAAATACTACAGACTGGTTTTGGGATTTTGGAGATGGTAATGTTTCTTCGCTCCAATTTCCAGAACACACATTCGACAGCGAAGGAAATTACGATGTAATGTTAATTGTACAAAATTTAGCTGGTTGCTCAGACACGATTATTCAAACCGTTACTGTTCATCCGCTCCCAACACCTAATTTCACAAATGATATTGTTTGTTATGGTTCTGAAACTAATTTCACTGATCAATCCACAATTAGTTCTGGAACAATTGATGAATGGAATTGGAATTTTGGTAATGGCGAAGGAAGTTCTACAGTCACTCATCCTGAATACGCTTTTAACAATTATACGGATACTCACGATGTGACACTATGGGTTATTTCTGATCAAGGGTGCTCGGATACTATAACTAAAAACGTCACGCTTTTGCCTATCGTTAATTTTGAAATAGATTTAGAAGAAATGAACGGATGTGCACCGATGGAAGTAGTTTTTGAAAATCAAAGTACAACTTCTGGAAATGCAGAAATCATCGGTTACACTTGGTACTTTGGAGATGGAACAACTTCTTTTAATGAAAGTCCTGTGCATATATTTGAAGAAGAAGGTGAATATCCTGTGACTTTAACAGTATCCACTTCAACAGACTGCCAGTTCAGTAATGTTGGAGATATTTTGATCAACGTTTTTCCAACACCAACAGCTGGATTTGATATTAACCCTACAATAACAACAATAGTAGAGCCTGAAATTACTATCACAGACCAATCTCTTGGTGCGAGTCAGTGGGAATATGATTTCGGAGATGGATTCTACAGCAATGCTTCAAGCTTAGATTACACATACGATGAAGTTGGAGACTTTGAAATTATTCAATATGTGAAAAATGAATTTGATTGCATCGATACTGCTATAAGAGCTGTTCGTATACAAGATGATTTTACGTTCTATGTCCCAAATTCATTTACGCCAGATGGTGATGGAAGAAATGATGATTTTCGATGGGTTGTTGATGGACATGAAACTTTTAGTCTAAGAATTTTTAATCGTTGGGGAGAAGAAGTTTTTTCTACAACCGACCCTTACGCAACTTGGAATGGCTATTACATGGGTGAAGTTGTAAAAGATGGAGTTTATGTCTGGCAAGCTAAAATTACTGATTTAAAAGATGAAGAACACTTAGTCACTGGGCATTTGACAGTTTTGAGGTAGCAATGGGTTTAAGATTTGAAAGTTCAAAATTCAAAGTTGACTCCCCTTGAATCTTGAATAAAAACGAACTAAAAGTTCCACAACCAAAGAGTAAACAAAAGGTAATTTATAATACACACAGTTTATTCATCCACGCTTGAACTTTGAATGAAAATACCTGCTAAATTCTATTAAACAGTAATATAAATAGGAATTAACAACTTATAGCGAATGTTGTAAAAAGAAATTCACTAATTCTTCACTTGCATTAATTTCAGAAGACTCTTTCCCAACAGTATTTTCATTAAGAGAATCGTCACCAGAAGGCCAAGTGTGTCCAGCGCCTATTATTTTAAATAAAATGCATGAGGCATTGTTATCACATGTCTCATAAGTCCATTTTTCAGCTCGTATACCGTCATTTTCCTTTTCTGGGAGCTCTTCTATCAATTGATTGTTACAACCATTATTATTACCAAAGTAATGAAATAGTTCTTCAAACCCCCTACTGTAAGTATCACTATCTGCGACTTCACCACCTGTATAAGGCACTAAAGGATCTTCTGTTCCTGCAATTAACATCACAGGTACTTCTTTTGATAAATTGTAATTGTAGTTACTACCCAAGGAACCTGTTACAGTTCCAAATGCAGCTATTTTATTGTTTAACTCATGCGCTAATCGCATAGACATAAAACCACCATTTGACATTCCACAAACGTAAACTTTTGAACCATCTACTGAAAAATCACCTGTAACTCTATTGATAAGTGCGTTTATAAAGCCAACATCGTCAATATTATCATCGTAAGCTGGTCCTTCTCCTCTTCCGTCATTCCAAGACTTTTTATATCCATTCGGATAAACCATTATCACATCTTTTTGATCTGCAATTGGGTTAAATTTTGATGATTTCATCATTTGCCTCCCATTTCCGAGTCTTCCATGGAGAGCCATTACCATTGGATAGGATTTACTTTCATCATAGTTGTCTGGTGTATAAACTCGAAACACCCTTTTTTCCCCATCAAATTTTAAGGTGTATCTTTTAACTTTGCCTTCTCCTTTGAATTCTTTGTTACAGTTTACAAATAAGAATAGGCCTAAAAAAAGGATTAAAAATTTGACTCTAAACATAAAATAAATATTTATTCAAATATAAATTAACTTGTTTAGATAATAAAATTCAACGTAGTTTTAAAAA